>JADLES010000245.1 GCA_020845995.1 Burkholderiales bacterium
CGCCAGACCTGCAGCCAGGCGCCGCGGAACGGCGCCTCGAACTCCGGCCCACCCGGCCTGGCGGCACTCCGCTCCACCACGATCACCCTACCTTCCGGGTGCGCCGCCACCCAGGCGGCGAGCGCGGGCGGATCGAGTATCTCGATCGGTTTCGCGAGCCTGCCGGCGAACTGGTACTGCGCGTGGTACTTGCCCAGGTGCGCGAGCGGTACCTGCCGCGCCTGCAGTGCCGCGAGATGGCGCGCGACCGGCGCGGGGTCCGCGTAGGGCGCGATTGCCGGCGTCACGCCCGCGCCCGCGATCGTCACGCCGGCGAGGGTCGCGAAAGAAAGCGCGCGCATCTGCACGAGCGCACCCGCGCGCGAGAACGCGAGCAACACCGCCCCGAGCAGGACGAGCGCCGCGACCGGCCAGGCCGGCACCGCGGCCACCCACTCGGGTAGCCGCAGGAGGTCGGGTCGCGCGCGCAGCATGCCGAGGAACGCCGCGGCGCCGAAGACACCGAGCGCGGGCGGCAGCATGTCCCACCACCGCGCTCCTGCCTTGTCGATCGCGCGGGCGGCAAGCAGGGCGAATGCGGGAAGCAGCGGGACCAGGTACTTCGCCTGCTTGCCGCTCACCAGCGAGAAAGCGGCCAGCGCGAGCAGCAGCCATGCGAGCAGGAAGCGGTTCTGCTGTTCGTGCAGGACGACCTTCAATCCCGTCCAGAAACGAGGCCAGACAAACCACGGAAAAAGGATCAACGGAACGAACGGAATGTAGTACCAGAAGGGTGCGCGATGCGCGAACGATTCGGCGACGCGGCCCGCGGTCTGCCCCCAGAAGATCTCGTGGCGGTAGGCCTCGCCGCCCGCCAGTCCAGCGGGCAGGGCCCAGGCGAGCGCGAGCGCCGCGCCGAGCAGCACGCCGCGCAGCAAATCGAGCATCCAGCGGCCAACCCGCCCTTTCAGCTCCGGCGCCCACCAGGGCGCGGCGAGCGCGGCGGGCAGGACGTGCAACAGGATCACCGGTCCCTTGGTGAGCGCGCCCAGACCGATGCCGGCAGCCAACCACGCCAATCCGGGAATTCTGTTTTCCTTGCTCAGATTCAAGACCCCGATCATTCCCGCCATCGCGCAGAGCGTGAGCAGCAGGTCCATGAGCGTCAGCGTGACGAAGGCGGCGAACAGCAGCGTGCCGAAAAGCACCCACGGCGAGTGTCCGCGTACAGTCCCCCAAAGAAGGCTTTCCAGCTTCAACAACAAGGGAACCGAGCCGAGCGCGCACAGCGGCGCGATGAGCCTCGGCCACCAGTCGTTGACGCCGAACACGAGCCAGCCGGCATGGACCAGCCAGAAAAGCAGCGGCGGCTTGTGACTGTACGGCTCGCCGTTCAGGTGCGGCACGAGGAAATCGCCGCGCAGCCACATCTCCCAGGCGACGGCCGCGTAGCGCGTCTCGTCCACCGGCCAGAGCGGCCGCAGCCAGATCGAGGCCACCGCGAAGGACCCCCAGCCCGCGAGCAGCAAGTAAAGCGCGGGATCGCGCCTCAAAGCGTCTTCTCCACTTCCACCCCGAGCGACCTGCCATGGCGATACCTGCGGTACAGCCACACGCCGATCGCGCCCGAGCCCACCAGCACCAGCGCCGCAATGGCGACGCGCAGGGATGCGCCCGCCTCCACGCCGCTGCCCGCGAGCGCCCAGACGACGGTCTTCGGCGCGTAGCCGGCCAGGGTGCCGAGCAGGAAGGGCAGCGCGCCCACGCGCGACACGCCGGCCGCGAGGTTGGTCGCGAAATTGTTGCCCACCGGCAGCAGCCGCACCAGTAGCGTCATCGAGAAAGGATTGGCGGCGAGGAACGCATCCAGGCGGCGCACCCGCGCGCCCATGCGCTCGCGCACTGCCCGCCGCGCGAAGCCGCGCGCGCAGACGAAAGCAATCGCGCAGCCGATTGTCTCGGCGAGCAGCGCGAGCGCGGCGCCCTGCACGAACCCGAAAGCGTAGCCGCCGAGAAAGCTCACCACGCTGCGCGGCACCGCGAGCGCAGTGGCAAACGCGCCGACAACGACGAACAGCAGCTCGCCCGACCCGCCCTGGCCGCGCACCTCGCGGTCGATCCAGTCCGCCGAGAGCACGCCGCCCGAATAGCCCCTCCCGACGACGATCGCGATACAGACCAGTATCGCGAGTGCCGCCAGGCTCGGCAGGTAGGCGCGCAGCCTCAAGGCCGGAGCAGCTCGGTCGTCATCGCCGGCGCAACTCCGTTGCTTCGGGCCGCAACGCGCGCCGCTTCAGCCAGAGCATCCCAAGGAGATCCACGATCCCGAACCACAGCCGGTCGAGCACGCCGTAGTGCGAGCCGCCGCCGCGGCGCGGCCGGTGGCCGACCTCGACCGAAAGCGTTGCGCCGCCATTGCGCTGCACGAGCGCCGGCAGAAAGCGATGCATGTGCTCGAAGGCCGGCAGATCGAGCGCCGCCGAGCGCAGGATCAGCTTCAGGCCGCAGCCCGTGTCCGGCGTCGCGTCGCCGAGGATCGTGGCACGCACGCCGTTCGCGACGCGCGACGCGAAGCGCTTGAGCCAGGAGTCCCGTCGTAGCACTCTCATTCCGCAGATCAACCGAAGATCAGCGCGCCCCGCTCCTTCGCGCGCCGCCAGCAGCCTGGCAATGTCGGCCGGGTCGTTCTGCCCGTCGCCGTCCAGCGTGACGATCCACTCGCCGCGCGCCGCGCGAAAGCCCGTCAGCAGCGCGGCGCTCTGCCCGCAGTGCTTGGCGTGCGCGAGCACCCGCAGCCGCGAATGGCGCGCCATCCCTTCGGCCAGGCGCTCGCGCGTGCGGTCGGTGCTGCCGTCATCCACGCAGATGACCTCGAACTCGTGCCGGTCACGCAAGGCCGCGTCGATCTCCTCCAGCAGCGGCAGGATGTTGTCCTGCTCGTTGCACACCGGAACGACGATCGACAGGCGCACGGGGGCTCGGCGGGCAAAGCCGCATTATCCCACCCGAGGTATAATGCGCCCCTAGCTGAGGAGCGTTGCGTTCTCCGGGGTGACGAGGGGGATCAGGCTCAGCGAAATCAACGGCGCTCGCATTGGAAACGATGCGGGCGCTCGGTTTTTCGGGGTCCGCGAATGACAGGAGAGCCCGAATGAACGCACCCAACCCGAAGTTTGCCGACTGC
>JADLES010000246.1 GCA_020845995.1 Burkholderiales bacterium
CGGTTGATGCCGCGCACCTCGTTGATGATGCGGCTGGAGACCCTGGCTAGCAGCTCGTGCGGCAGCGCCGCCCAGCCCGCGGTCATGAAGTCCGAGGTCTCCACCGCGCGCAGGGCGACGACGTAGTCGTAGGTGCGGCCATCGCCCATCACGCCCACCGACTTCACGGGCAGGAAGACCGCGAAGGCCTGCGAGGTCTTTTCGTACCAGCCGGATTTCCTGAGTTCCTCGATGAAGATCGCGTCGGCGCGCTGCAGCAGTTGGACGAATTCCTTGCGAATGGAACCCAGGATACGGACCCCAAGGCCCGGCCCCGGGAACGGGTGCCGGAACACCATCTCGCGCGGCAGCCCGAGCGCGAGGCCCAGCTCGCGCACTTCGTCCTTGAACAGCTCGCGCAGCGGCTCGAGCAGCTTGAGGCGCAGCGACTTCGGCAGTCCGCCGACGTTGTGGTGCGACTTGATGGTGACGGCCTTCTTCGCTTTTGCGCCCGCCGATTCGATCACGTCGGGGTAGATGGTCCCCTGCGCCAGCCACTTTGCGCCTTTGATCTTTTTTGCTTCCTTCTGGAAAACTTCGACAAAAAGCTTGCCGATGATCTTGCGCTTCCTCTCGGGGTCGGCGATTCCTTTCAGGGCCTTCAGGAACCTCGCGCTCGCGTCCACATGGATCACCTTGACATGCATGTGCCTGGCGAAGGCGTCCATCACCTGCTTCGCCTCGTCCAGGCGCAGCAGCCCGTGATCCACGAACACGCAGGTGAGCCGCCGGCCGATCGCCTTGTGGATCAGCGCCGCGGCGACCGAGGAATCCACGCCGCCGGAGAGGCCGAGGATGACTTCCTCCTTCCCGACCTGCTCCTTGATCCTCATTACGGATTCGAGAACGTAATCCGGCATGTTCCAGTCGCCGCCGCAGCCGCAGATGTCTCGCACGAACCGGTGCAGCATCTTCGCGCCCTGCAGGGTGTGGGTGACTTCGGGATGGAACTGCACGCCATAGAAGCCGCGCGCCTCGTCGGCCATGCCGGCGATCGGGCAGGACTCGGTCGAGGCCATGAGGGCAAAACCCGGCGGCATCCGCGCCACCTTGTCGCCGTGGCTCATCCAGACCTTGAGCAGACCCTCGCCGTTCGCGCCCTTCGAGTCCTCCAGCCCCTCCAGCAGCCGCGTATGCCCGCGCGCGCGCACTTCCGCGTAGCCGAACTCGCGCACGCGGCCGCGCTCGACCTTGCCGCCCAGCTGCTCGGCCATGGTCTGCATGCCGTAGCAGATGCCGAGCACGGGCACGCCGGCGTCGAACGCGGATTTCGGCGCCTTCAGCTTGCCGTCGTAGGCGGAAGCGTGGCTGCCCGAGAGGATGATGCCCCGGGGCGCGAACGCGCGCACGAAGGCGTCGCTCACGTCGCAGGGGTGGATCTCGCAGTAGACCTTCGCCTCGCGCACCCGGCGCGCGATCAGCTGCGTGTATTGGGCGCCGAAGTCAAGGATCAGGACGCGGTCGTGCAAGGCACTACTCGGCGCGGTAATTCGGCGCCTCCTTGACGATCTGCACGTCGTGCACGTGCGACTCGCGCATGCCGGCCGAGGTGATCTCCACGAAGTCGGCCTTGCGGCGCAGCTCCTCGATCGTGCGGCAGCCGGTGTAGCCCATGCTCGCGCGCACGCCGCCCAGCAGCTGCGCGATCATCGACAGCACGCTGCCCTTGAAAGGCACGCGGCCCTCGACGCCCTCGGGCACGAGCTTGTCGACGTTCATGTCCGAATCCTGGAAGTAGCGGTCGGCCGAGCCCTTCTGCATCGCCCCGAGCGAACCCATGCCGCGGTAGGACTTGTAGGAGCGCCCCTGGTAGAGCTCGATCTCGCCCGGCGCCTCCTCCGTGCCGGCGAACAGCGAACCCAGCATCACCACGTTCGCGCCGGCGCCCAGCGCCTTGGCGATGTCGCCGGAGTAGCGGATGCCGCCGTCGGCGATGAGCGGCACGCCGGACTTGGCGAGCGCCTCGGCCACGTTCATGATCGCCGTGATCTGCGGCACGCCGACCCCGGCGACGACGCGCGTGGTGCAGATCGAGCCGGGGCCGATACCGACCTTCACGCCGTCGGCGCCGTGGTCGACGAGCGCGCGCGCGCCCTCGCCCGTGCCGACATTGCCGCCGATCACCTGCATGCCCGGGTACTTCTTCTTGACCCATTGCACGCGCTCGAGCACGCCCTTGGCATGGCCGTGGGCGGTGTCGACCACCAGCACGTCGGCGCCGGCCTCGACCAGCCGCTCGACCCGCTCGTCGGTGCCCTCGCCCACGCCGACGGCGGCCCCCACGCGCAACTTGCCCTGCGCGTCCTTGCAGGCATAGGGATGCTCGGTCTCCTTGATGATGTCCTTGACGGTGATCAGGCCCTTCAGGCGCCACTGCCGGTCCACCACCAGCACCCGCTCCAGCCGATGCTTGTGCAGCAGCGCGAGCGCGTCGGCGCGGCTCGCCGATTCGCCGACCGTCACCAGGCGCTTCTGCGGGGTCATGATGTTGCGCACCGGCTGGTCGAGCTTCTTCTCGAAACGTAGGTCGCGGTTGGTGACGATGCCGACCACCTTGCCCGCGGACACCACCGGAAAGCCGGAGATGCGGTGCTTTCTCTGCAGCGCGATCACCTGGCGCACGCGCATGTCGGGCGCGACCGTCATCGGATCGCGCAGCACGCCCGATTCAAAGCGCTTCACCTTGGCGACTTCGGCGGCATGCTCCTTCGGGGCGAGGTTCTTGTGGATGATGCCGATGCCGCCTTCCTGCGCGATGGCGATCGCCAGGCGCGCCTCGGTCACGGTGTCCATGGCCGCGGACACCAGCGGCATGTTCAGCTCTAGCTTGCGGGTGAGGCGGGTCTTCAGGGAAACCTCGCGCGGCAGGACGCGCGAGTGTGCTGGCAGGAGGAGGACATCGTCGAAGGTCAGCGCCTTCTGGATTACCCGCATGTGGTTCCTTGCGTCAAATGCGCATTATACGCAAGCAAGCGTTTGACTCAAAGAGGGAAAGCCGATAGCGTGCGTGCTTGTCCACCGGCTCGCGCCTGGTGCGTTAAGAGGTGCACAGATGCCAAGAATTCTCTTCTGCCTGGCGTTCGCCGCCGCAGCGGGCAGCGCGCAGGCGCAGATCAAGTGCTGGAACGAGGCAGGCAAGCGCGTCTGCGGCGATGCGCCTCCGGCCGGCGCAAAAGTGACGACGATGAGCGCGCCGGCGTCGGGCGCCGCGCCGGCGGCGGCGCCCAAGGGCGATGCCAAGGCCGCGAAGAAAGGACCGATGACGCCGGCCGAGAAGGAGCAGGACTACAAGAAGCGCCAGCTTGCCGCGGAGAAGGACGCCGAGAAGGCCGAGGCCGAGCGCAAGCAGACCGAGGCGAGGCGCGAGAACTGCGCGCGCGCGCAGGAAGCGCTGCGCGCGCTGGAGAGCGGGCAGAGGATCACGCGCGTCGATGCCAAGGGCGAGCGCTACTACCTGGACGACGCGCAGATCGCGAAAGAAACCGCGGAAGCACGCGCGGGCGTGCAGAAGCTCTGCAACTAACGCCCGCGCGCGCGTGCGCGCCGGCGCCGCGCTTCGCGCGGATCCAGGGCGAGCGGCCTGAGCAGCTCCACGCGGTCGCCGTCGCGCAGGATCTCGGCCGCGGTCACTTCCCGCCCGCCGATGCCCAGCCGGCAACCCGCCGCGCCCAGCCCGCTCGCCGCCACCGCGTCGCCGGCGCTGGTCCCGGCGGGCAGCCGGAGCACGACGAGCTCCTGCTCGCCCGCCAGGGCGTAGACGACTTCAATCCGCATCTCAGCGCCCTGCCGCGGCCATCGCGCGGCGCACGAAGGCCTCCACCGTATCGTCGGCCAGCCGGCTGAAGACCGGCTCGAGCAGGCGCGCCAGCAGCCGGCTGGCGAATTCGTATTCCAGCGAGAACTCGACCTTGGCGGCGAGCGGCCGCAGGGGAGTGAAGCGCCAGCGCGCGGCGAAGTGGCGGAACGGCCCCTCGAGCAGCTTCATGTCGATGCTGCGCCCGGGCTGGCCGGTGTTCTCTGTCGTGAACGAGTGGCGCAGCCCCTTCGCCGCCAGCGTCAGCGTCGCCACCATGCGCCGCGGGCCGCGCTCGCGCACCTGCGCCGCCGCGCACCAGGGCAGGAAGCGCGGATAGGCCTCCACGTCCTCCACCAGTTCGTAGAACGATTCCGCGGCGCAGCCGACGATCGCAGAGCGCGCGATCCGCTTCATGGGAGAATTCCGCCCGCATGGCGATCGCAGAAAACCGCAAGGCGTTCCACGACTATTTCATCGAGGAGCGCTACGAGGCGGGCCTGGTGCTCGAGGGCTGGGAGGTCAAGGCGATCCGCGCCGGCCGCGCGCAGATCGGCGACGCCTACGTGATCGTGGACAAGGGCGCCCTCTGGCTGCTGGGCGCGCACATCAGCCCGCTGCTGGCGGCTTCCACGCACGTCAAGGCCGACCCGACGCGCACGCGCAAGCTCCTCATGCGGGCCGAGGAGATCCGGCGTCTCGTCGGCAAGGTCGAGCAGCGCGGCTACACGCTGGTGCCGCTCGATTTGCACTACTCCAGGGGCCGCATCAAGCTGCAGGTCGCGCTTGCCAAGGGCAAGCTCAAGCACGATAAGCGGGCGTCGGAGCGCGAGAAGGAGTGGCAGCGGGAGAAGACCCGCTTGCTGCGGCGTCGCTAGCCAGCGCCAGCCAGGTGGACACCACGGTGTCCGGATTGAGCGACAGGCTCTCGATCCCCTGCTCCATCAGCCAGCGCGCGAGGTCCGGGTGGTCGGACGGGCCCTGGCCGCAGATGCCCACGTACTTGCCCTGCCGGCGGCAGGCGCGGATCGCCATCGAGAGCATGGCCTTGACCGCGCCGTCGCGCTCGTCGAACGCGCCGGCCACCAGGCCCGAGTCGCGATCGAGGCCCAGCGTGAGCTGCGTGAGGTCGTTCGAGCCGATCGAGAAGCCGTCGAAGTGCCGCAGGAACTCCTCGGCGAGCACGGCGTTGGATGGCAGCTCGCACATCATGACGATGCGCAGGCCGTCCTCGCCCCGCTTCAGGCCGTTTTCTTCCAGCAGGCCGATGACCTCGACGGCCTCGCGCACCGTGCGCACGAAAGGCACCATCAGCTCGACATTGACCAGGCCGAGCTCGTCGCGGACCTTGCGCAGGGCGGCGCATTCGAGCTCGAAGCAGGCGCGGAAATCCGCCGCAATGTAGCGCGAGGCGCCGCGAAAGCCGAGCATCGGGTTTTCCTCCTCCGGCTCGTAGCGCTCGCCGCCCAGCAGCTTGCGGTACTCGTTCGACTTGAAATCCGAAAGCCGGACGATGACCGGCTTCGGCCAGAACGCGGCGGCGATGGTCGCCACGCCCTCGACCAGCTTCTCGCGGAAGAACGTCCTCGGGTCCGCATAGCCCCGGCTTCTCTCCTGAACCTTGTTTTTCAGTTCACCGGAAAGCGATTCAAATTCCAGGCATGCGCGGGGATGCACGCCGATCTCGTTGTTGATGATGAACTCGAGCCGCGCCAGGCCGACGCCCGCGTTCGGCAGCTGCGCGAAGCCGAAGGCGAGCTGCGGATTGCCGATGTTCATGGCGATCTTCACCGGCAGGCTGGGAAGCTCGCCGTAGTCGCTGGTCACGACCTCGTATTCCAGGCTGCCTTCGTAGACGTTGCCGGTGTCGCCTTCGGCGCAGGAGACGGTGACCGAGCTCGCCGCCGCCAGCGCCGCGGTGGCGTCGCCGCAGCCGACCACCGCCGGGATGCCCAGCTCGCGCGCGATGATCGCCGCGTGGCAGGTGCGCCCGCCGCGGTTGGTGACGATCGCCGAGGCGATCTTCATCACCGGCTCCCAGTTCGGGTCGGTCATGTCGGTGACCAGCACGTCGCCCCGGCGCACGCTCGCCATGAGCGAGGCGTTCTTCACGATCCGGACCGGGCCCGCCCCGATCCTGTGGCCGATCGCGCGGCCGCTGGCGAGCAGCCTGCCTTTCGCGCGCAGCCGGTACCGCTCCTCGGCGCCGGGCTTGCCGCGCGAGCGGACCGTTTCCGGGCGCGCCTGCACCACGTAAAGGCCGCCATCGATTCCGTCCCTCGCCCATTCGATGTCCATGGGGCGCCGGTAGTGCTTTTCGATCAGGCAGGCGGTGCGCGAGAGTTCCAGCACATCGTCGTCCGTGAGCGAAAAGCGGTCGCGCTCGGCGGGCGGCACCTCCTCGCTGCGTACGGATCTGCCCGCGGAAGCATCCGCGGCGAACACCATGCGCTGCAGCTTGCTGCCGAGGCGCCGGCGCAGGATCGCGCGCTTGCCGGCCGCGAGCGTGGGCTTGTGCACGTAGAACTCGTCCGGGTTCACCGCGCCCTGCACCACCAGCTCGCCCAGGCCCCAGGACGACGTGAGGAACACCACGTCGCGAAAGCCCGACTCGGTGTCGAGCGTGAACATCACGCCGCTCGCGCCCCGGTCGCTGCGCACCATCCGCTGCACCGCCGCCGAGATGGCGACCGCGCCGTGGGCGTAGCCCTGCCGGGCGCGGTAGGAGATCGCGCGGTCGTTGTAGAGCGAGGCGAAGACATGGCGCACCGCCGCCACCACCTGGTCCTCGCCGCGAATGTTCAGGAAGGTTTCCTGCTGCCCCGCGAAGGAGGCATCCGGCAGATCCTCGGCGGTGGCAGAAGAGCGCACCGCGAACGAGATTTCACTGGAATATTGCTTTATAAGATCTTGATAACACGACCGTATCTCCGCTTCAACTTGATCCGGAAACGACGCCTGCTCGATCCAGCCCCGAACCTCCGCCCCGCAGCGCGCCAATGCTTCGATATCGCCAGGGTCGAGCGAGCGGAAGCGCTCGCCGATTCGCTGCTCCAGACCACCGGCACCAAGGAACGCCTGGAACGCGGCCGCGGTGGTGGCGAACCCGCCTGGCACGCGCACGCCCGCCGTCGACAGGTTGCGGATCATTTCGCCGAGCGAGGCGTTCTTGCCGCCGACCCGCGGCAGGTCGGCCATCCCGAGGTCCTTGAGCCACGCGACGTACATTTCCCTGCTATTTTAGCCGCCATGTCGCGGCGCCGCACCGTGTTCTTCCTCTCCGACGGCACCGGCATCACCGCGCAGATGCTCGGGCACAGCCTGCTCACGCAGTTCGAGGGCATCGAGTTCCAGCAGGTCACGCTGCCCTTCATCGACAGCGCCGACAAGGCGCGCGATTGCCTGGAGCGCATCGAACGGGAATCGCTGCGCGGCGACGGGCAGCCGATCGTGTTCTCCACGCTGGTGAACAACGACGTGCGCGAGGTCGTGCGCCGCGCGAACGCGTTGTTCGTCGACTTCTTCGAGGCGTTCATCGGCCCGCTCGAGGCCGGGCTCGGCCTGAAGTCCACGCACACCATCGGCCGCTCGCATAGCGCGCTCGACAAGCAGGAGTACAAGCAGCGCATCGAGGCGGTCAACTTCGCCATGGCCCACGACGACGGCGCCTCGCATCGCGACCTCGCCGAGGCCGACGTGATCCTGGTGGGCGTGTCGCGCAGCGGCAAGACGCCCACCAGCCTCTATCTCGCGCTGCAGTTCGGCGTCAAGGCGGCCAACTACCCGCTGATCCCGGAGGATTTCGCGCGCGCGCTCCTGCCCGAGGCGCTGCGCGCGTTCAAGTCCCGGCTGTACGGCCTGACGATCGCGGCGGAGCGCCTGCACGAGATCCGCCGCGAGCGCCGGCCCGGCAGCCAGTACGCCGACCCCGGCAACTGCCGCTACGAGGTGGCGCAGGCCGAGGCGCTGATGACCCGCGAAGGCATCCGCTGGATCAACTCGACGGCCAAATCGATCGAGGAGATCGCCACCACCATCCTGCGCGAACTGAAGCTGGAGCGGCAGATTTACTGAATGGGCTGCTTCGTGCCTGGCGGCTGCCGCGTCCCGGGCTTGGACGGCAGGATGCTCCGGCGCACCTCCTCGAACCGCAGGTTCGCCTTTTCGTACAGGTCGAGGCGACGCCTGCCGAAATCGCCGTAGCTGAGTTTTCCGCCCTGCAACTCGACGATCAGCGCCTGGACGGCGGCGAAATAGTCCCGCGCCAGCGCCTGGATCTGCGTGTCGCGCGTGGCGAAGTAAGGAATCTCCAGCCGGTGGCACGAGTCGCGCGCGCTTTTCCATTCGCCCAGCGCCACGCGTTCCAGCGGCGTCGGCCGATCGGCGCTGCTGGTGAGGCTGTTCAACTCGTCGAGCGCGCCGCCGAGCGCGACCTTGCCGCGCAGGGACGCGAACCGCGCGTCCTCGACGAGCGCACGGAAGCAGGGCATGGCCGGGTTGCCCGTTCCCTGCGCGCCCGCGGCGCCGCAGGTCGTCGCGAGCAGGAGCAGGATGCAATGCCGGGAGATCGCGGTCCGGTTCATGTCGGTCAACTCCGTCTGCGCATGGTTTCGTAGAAGCAGATCGCCGCCGCGGCGGCGACGTTCAGGGATTCCGCGCCGCCCGGCATCGGGATGGTAACCCGCAGCGCGCAATGCGCGGCAAGCGCCGCGCTGACGCCCCGCCCTTCGGCGCCAAGCAGCCACGCGAGCCGCCCCGAGAGATCCGTCTGCGGCAGCGGCGTGCCTCCCCGGGCGACGGTGCAGGCCACCCGGCCGCCAAATCGATCCATCGCCGCGGCGAGATCGGCGCCCTCCTCGATGGCGAGCGCGAAATGCGCGCCCATCCCCGCCCGCAGCACTTTCGGGGACCAGGCGTCCGCGCAGCCGGCGCCGAGGACGGCGTGGGCGACGCCGAACGCGGCGGCGCTGCGCAGGATCGCGCCGACATTGCCCGCGTCCTGGATTCCTTCGAGAAAAACACAGGATCGGACGGTGTTCAGCTTGGTCCTTGAATCCGGAATGCAAACTACCGCGGCGATACCCGAAGGCGATTCCGTGTCTACGATCGCGCGCAACGCTGCATCGCCGAGCGTGACGGGAATCTTTCCGCATCGCCTGGCGAGCGCATCGAACGACGAGACCTTTCCCTTGCTCAGGATCAACTCGTCCAGCGCCCAGCCGGCATCCAGGCAGGCCGCGACGAGGTGCTCGCCCTCGATCAACGCCCTCCTCTCGGCGCGTCGCGAGCGCGCATCCCGCGCCAGCGCCCGCCAGCGGCGCACGCGTGGATTGGCGCGAGAGGTGATCGGGCCGGCGCTCATGCGCTCGCCAGGACTCGCCGCACCGGGGAGAAGCTGCGGCGGTGAATCTCGCTCGCGCCGTGCCGCGCGAGCAGCTCGAGGTGCTCGGCCGTGGGATAGCCCTTGTGGCGGTCGAAGCGGTACTGCGGGAAGCGCTCGTGCAGGCGCAGCATCTCCGCGTCGCGCGCGGTCTTGGCGAGGATGGAGGCGGCCGAAATGACCGGGTGACTGCGGTCGCCGCCCACGATGGCACGGCTGCGGCAGGCGAGCCGCGGGCAGCGGTTGCCGTCGATCCAGGCCTCGTCGGGCGCGACGCCCAGCGACTGCACCGCCCGCTGCATCGCGATCATCGTTGCCTGCAGGATGTTGTGGCCGTCGATTTCAGCGACCGTGGCGTGGGCGACGGCAAAGGCGATGGCCCGCTCCTCAATCAATTCGAGAAGCCGTTCCCTGCGCGAGGCGCTGAGAAGCTTCGAATCCCTGAGGCCGTCGATTGGCTTCCCCGGATCGAGGATCACCGCCGCGGCGTACACCGGCCCCGCGAGCGGGCCGCGCCCGGCCTCGTCGACGCCGCACACGACGAGGCTAGCGGCCGCCCGCATTCATCACCGCCAGCACGGCGTCGGCGGCCTTCTGCGCGGTGTTCTGCCGCAGGAGCACATGGATCTCGCGGAAGCGGGCGATCTGCCGGCGCTGCGCGCCCGTGTCCTGCAGCAGCGCGTGCAGCGCCTCGGCAAGCGCCCAGGGCGTGGCCTTGCCCTGCACGTACTCGGGCACCAGGTGCTCGCCCGCGAGGATGTTCGGCAAGCCGATGTACGGCAGGTAGCCCAGCCGCCGCATTGCCATCCAGGTCAGCGGCGACTGGCGGTAGGTGATGATCATCGGCGTCTTGAACAGCGCCGCTTCCAGGGTCGCGGTGCCGCTCGCGACCAACGCGACGTCGGCGGCGGCGAGCGCCTCGTGCGGATGGCCGAAGAGCAGCGCGAGCGGCAGGCCGCCCGCCTCGTTGCGCCGCAGGGATTGCTCGAACATCTCCCGGGTGGCCCGCGAGGCCGTGGGCACGAGGAAATGCGCCTCGGGCACGTCGTGCAGCAGGCGGCGCGCGGTTTTCACGAACAGGTCGGCCATGTAGTGGAGCTCCGAGCGCCGGCTGCCGGGGAGCAGCGCGATCACCCGCCTGCCGGCGGGGACGCGCAGCTCGGCGCGCGCGGCTCGCTTGTCCGGTTCCATCGGGATCAGGTCGGCGAGCGGGTGGCCCACGTACGTGACCGCGAGACCGGTCTTCTCGTACAACGCGGGCTCGAACGGAAAGAGCGCGAGCAGCGCGCTCACCGAGCGCACGATGCGGCGGATGCGCCAGCCGCGCCAGGCCCAGATCGAGGGGCTGACGTACTGGATCGCCGGTATGCCCGCCGTCCTGAGCCGGCGGGCGAGCTCGAGGTTGAAGTCGGAGGCATCGACGCCGATGAAGGCGGCCGGCCGCTCCGCGAGAAAGCGCGCGGCGATCGTGCGCCGGATGCGCGCGATGTCGCGGTAATGCCGCAGCACCTCGGCGTAGCCGCGCACGGCGAGTTTTTCCATCGATGCGTGCGATTCGAACCCCTGGGCAAGCATCCTCGGTCCGCCGATGCCGGAGAAGCGCAGGTCGTCCCGGCGCGCCCGCAGGGCGCCGATGAGATGGGCGGCAAGCAGATCGCCGGAGGCCTCCGCCGCGACCATGCCGACGTGGACCGGTCGCGCGTCGCCCACTAGCGTACGTAGCCCCGGGCCGAGTCGCCGAGGAACTCCGCGAACTCGCGCACCTCGACGCAGGCCGCGGCCTGCGCCTGCAACGCGAGGCGCAGCTCCTCCGGGCCGAGCGCGCCACGGTACGCGGTCTTGTAGGCGAGCTTGAGCGCATCGATCACGCCCTGCGCGAAACCGCGGCGGCGCAGGCCCGCGGTGTTGATCCCGTAGGCTTGCGCGCGGTTGCCGGCCGCGCGCACGTACGGCGGCAGGTCGCGGTCGAGGATCGTGCCCATGCCGGTGAAGCTGTGCGCGCCGATGCGCACGCGCTGGTGCGCGAGCGTGCCCGCGCCCAGCACCGCCCAGTCGCCGACCCGCACATGGCCGGCGATGCCGCTGTAGTTGGCGAAGATCGTGTGGCTGCCGATGCGGCAGTCGTGCGCGACGTGGACGCTCGCCATGATCCAGTTGTCGTCGCCGATGCGCGTGGTCCCGGCGTCCTGCACGGTGCCGCGGTTGATGGTGACGAACTCGCGGATAGTGTTGCCGTCGCCGATCTCCACAGCGGTGTCCTCGCCGCCGTACTTCTTGTCCTGCGGCGCGGCGCCGATGGAGGCGAACTGCCAGACGCGGTTGCCGCGGCCGATCCGCGTGCGTCCCTCGATGACCACGTGCGGGCCGATCACAGTCCCTTCGCCGATCACGACCTGCGCGCCGATCACGGTGCAGGGGCCGACGCTGACGCCCGCCGCCAGCCGCGCACCGGGTTCGACGATCGCCGTGGGGTGGATCGTCACGCCGCGGCGCCGGGCATCCGCCCGGTCGCGCACATGATGTCCGCCTCGCTGACCAGGATCTCCCCCACGCGCACCGCGCAGCCGAACTTCCAGACCCCGCGCTTGGAGCCCCGCAGGAGGACCTCGATGCGCAGCTGATCGCCGGGCTCGACCGGCCGCCGGAAGCGCGCGTTGTCGATGCCGGCGTAGAAGTAGGTGGTGGATTCGTCGGGCTTGCCGTCGAGCGTGCGGAATGCCAGGATCGCCGCCGCCTGCGCCATCGCCTCGAGGATCATCACGCCGGGCATCACCGGGCGGTTCGGAAAATGCCCCGGGAAGTAGGGCTCATTGGCCGAGACGTTCTTGAGGGCGAGGATGCGCTTGCCCGGCTCGCACTCGAGCACCCGGTCGACCATCAGCACCGGGAAGCGCTGCGGCAGGTACCGGAGCACCTCGTGGATGTCCATCTCAGCCATTTTTTTTCCCCTTTCTTTTGCGCTTGGCCCTGACGGTGCCTTGTCGCTTCTCTGTCCCGGCCAAATTGCGCAATGCCGCTGCGTTGCGCTTCCAGGACGCGTGCTCCTGGGCAGGGTAAAGCCCGGTATACGTCCCCGCCCTGCGGATGGAGCGCGACACCACCGTGCCGGCCGATATGCGGGCGTCGTCGCAGATCGAGAGGTGCCCCAGGATCCGCGCCCCCGCCCCGACCATGCAGCGCTCGCCGAGCGAGGTGCTGCCGGCAACCCCGGAGCAGCCGGCCATCGCGGTGTGCGCGCCGATGCGGCAGTTGTGGCCGATCTGGATCTGGTTGTCGAGCTTGACGCCGTCGCCGATCACCGTGTCGTCCATCGCGCCGCGGTCGATGGTGGTGTTGGCGCCGATCTCGACGTCGTCGCCGATGAGGACGCGGCCGATCTGCGGGACCTTCACCCAGCGCCCCGCTTCCGGCGCGAGGCCGAAGCCATCCGCGCCGATCACCGCGCCCGCGTGCACGATGGCGCGCGCGCCGATGCGGCAGCCGGCGTAGACCACCACCCGCGGGTAGAGGCAGGAATCGTCGCCCACCGACACGCCCTCGCCGAGGACGCAGCCCGCGCCGATCGAGACGCGCGCGCCCAGCCGCACGCCGGGCGCGAGCACCGCCGCCGGATGCACGCCGGCCTCCTGCGCCACCGCCGGGTTGAACAGCTGCGAAACGCGCGCGAAATACGCGTGCGGGTTGTCGCAGACGATCCGCGGCAGTTCCGTGAGCCTTTCGTCGGGCGCGCCCAGCACCACCGCCGAGGCGCGGGTGCCGGCCAGCAGCGGCCGCAACGCGCGGCCCGCGAGGAAGCTGATGTGCCCGGGCCCCGCGCTCTGCAGCGAGGCGACCTGCCGGATCAGGGTCTGCGGCGCGCCGACGAGCCGGCCGCCCAGTCGCGCCGCGATTTGCGCCAGCGTGAGCGGCGCCGCCATGTCATTTGGCGGGCGCTGGCGGCTTGCCGTCCATGGCCTTGATCACCTTGTCGGTGATATCGATGCGCGGGTTGGCGTAGGCCGCTTCCTGGAAGATGATGTCGTACTTCTCCTGCTCCGCGATCTGGCGGATGATGCGATTGGCCTGCTCGACGACCTGCGACAGCTCCTCGTTGCGGCGCTGGTTGACGTCTTCCCGGTAGTCGCGCTGGCGCTTCTGGAAGTCGCGCTGCAGCTCGCCGAAATCGCGCTCCCTCGCCCGGCGCTGCGACTCGGACATGGTCACCCCGTCCTTCTCCAGCTCGTCCTGCATGCGCTTGAGCTGGTCGGCCATCTTGTTGAGCTCGGCCTCGCGCTTGCCGAACTCCGCCTCCAGCTTCTTCTGCGCGCGCAGCGCCGGCGCGGAGTCGCGCACGATGCGCTCGATCTGGACGACGCCGATCTTGCCCTGCGCCAGGGCGACGCCGGCCGGCGCGGCGAGCAGCGCGCCCGCGGCGAGCATCAGGAAAGTCCGAAAAGCGTGGCGATTGCGTTGCATGGGTCTGGGCGGCCTGTCCGCTGGGTCCTAGAAGGAAGAGCCAAACGTGAATTGTAGCCTCTGGACCTTGTCAAAGCCCTTCTTCTCGTTGAGCGGCTCGGCGAACGACAGGCGCAGCGGCCCGAACGGCGAGTTCCAGGCGAGGCCGACACCGGCAGAATAGCGCAGGCCGCCGAGGGCCAGCGTTTCGCCCGCGCCCCACACCTGGCCGGTGTCGACGAAACCCATCAAGCGCAGGGACTTCTCGTTCTGGGCGCCGGGAACCGGGAACAGGATCTCGGCGCTGCCCGTGATCTTGCGGGTGCCGCCGAGCACGTTGCCGTCCTGGTCCTGCGGGCCGAGCGAGAATGCTTCGAAGCCCCGCACCGAATCCGGCCCGCCCGCGTACAGGTTCTTGAAGAACGGCACCGGCTTGTTCTGGTAGCCGTCGACGTAGCCGATATCGCCGCGCAGCGACAGCGTGGTGGTGCGCGTCAGGGGATGGAGCCACTGGTGAAAGAGGTTCAGGCGGTAGTACTCGAGGTCGCCCGCGCTCACCTCGCCGCCCGCCCGCGTGAGCGTGCCCTTGGTCGGCAGCAGCGCGCTGTCGCGCCGGTCGCGCAGCCAGCCCATGTTGAACGCGCCGTACTTGTAGCGGTTGCCGAACTGCTGCTCGAACTCGAGGAACCGGATCGGGCTGTCCTGGTACAGGTCGAGCTTGACGTCCTCGAGGATGACTCCGTAGCTGATCGAATCGGTCTCGTTCAGCGGATAGCCGAATTTCAGGCCGCCGCCCAGCGTGTCGGTCTTGTACTTGCCGACCGACAGGCTGGTGGCGTCGATCCGGCGCGAATACACGTCGAACCCCTGGCTGATGCCGTCGACCGTGAAATACGGGTTCAGGTAGGACAGCGCGTAGGTCCGGTTCACCTTGCTGGTGCTCACCGTCGCCGAGACGAACTTGCCGCTGCCGAAGATGTTCGCCTGCGATACCGAGCCCGAGAGCACCGCGCCGTCGGTGGACGAGACCCCGGCGCCGAGCTGGATCGCGCCGGTCGGCTTCTCCTCGATGGTGAAGTTGACGTCGATCTGGTCGGGACTGCCCGCCACCGGCACCGTCTCCACGCTGACGTCCTTGAAGTACTGCGTGCGGTCCAGGCGCCGCTTGGACAGCTCGATCTTGGAGGCGTCGTAGTAAGCGCCCTCGAGCTGGCGCATCTCGCGCCGCACCACCTCGTCGCGGGTGCGGGTGTTGCCGCCGACGTTGATGCGCCGGACGTAGACGCGCCGGCCCGGGTCGATCAGGATGCTGAGCGCGACGGTGCGCTTGTCCTTGTCGAGCTGCGGCACCGCGCTCGCGTTGGCGAACGCGTAGCCGTCGTTGCCCAGCCGGTCGGTGATCGCCTTGGTCGTTTCCGTCAGGCGCGCGCGCGAGAACACGTCGCCGGCCTTGATCCTGACCAGCTTCTGCAGCTCCTCCCTGGGCAGCAGCATCTCGCCGCCGAGCTGCACGTCGGAGACGGAATACTTCTCGCCCTCGACGATGTTGATGGTGATGTAGATGTCGCGCTTGTCGGGCGTGATCGAAACCTGCGTCGACTCGACCGCGAAATCGATGTAGCCGCGGTCCTGGTAGTACGACTTCAGCGTCTCGAGGTCGGCGGCGAGCTTGGGACGGGAGTACTGGTCGGCCTTGGTGTACCAGGTCAGCCAGCCGGGCGTGCGCAACGCGAATTGCTCGAGCAGCGTCTGCTCGCTGAAGACCTGCGCGCCGACGATGTTGATCGAGCGGATCTTCGCCACGTCACCTTCGGTCACCGAGATGCTGATGCCGACGCGGTTGCGCTCGAGCGGCGTCACCGTCGACTGCACCTCCGCCGCGTAGCGGCCGCGCGAGAGGTATTGCCGCTTCAGTTCCTGCTCGGCGCGGTCGAGCACGGCCCGGTCGAAGCTGCGGCCCTCGGACAGCCCGGCATCGCGCAGGATGCGCTTGACCACGTCGGTCTCGAATTCCTTGATGCCGAGGAGGTCGATTTGCGCGATCGAGGGACGTTCCTCGACCACGATCAACAGCACGTCGTTCTCCACCTCGAGGCGCACGTCGCGGAAAAAACCCGTGGCGAACAAGGCGCGCAGCGCCTGCTGCGCCTTCTCCTCGGTCATGGTTTCGCCGACCTTGACCGGGAGGTAGCTGAACACGGTGCCGGCCTCGGTCCTCTGCAGCCCCTCCACGCGGATGTCCTTCACCACGAAGGGGCGAAACGACTGCCCGAGGACTCCGGTCGCAACGGCCAGCAGCACGACCGCGGCCGCCGCGAGAAGGCGCTTGCGCATGTTATCCGGCGAACAGGCGGTTCAGGTCGTTGTAGAAAGCGAAAGCCATGACGACGAGGAGTAGCGCAAGCCCCACCCGCTGCCCGAGCTCCATGGCGCGATCGGACACCGGGCTCCCCTTGATGATTTCGAGCAAATAATACATCAAGTGCCCGCCGTCGAGCAGCGGAATCGGCAGCAGGTTCAGCACGCCGAGGCTGATGCTGATCAGCGCGAGGAAGGTGGCGTAGGCGAGCCATCCCATCTGCGCCGACTGGCCGGCGTAGTCGGCGATGGTGACCGGGCCCGAGAGGTGCTTCCACGATACGTCGCCCACCAGCATCTTGCCGAGCATGCGCAGGCTGAACACCGAGATGTCCCAGGTCTTGGCCGCCGCCTTGGCAAGGCTGTCGAGCGGCCCGTAGCGCACGCGCACCACGCTGCGCTCGGCCTCCGCGGCCGGGATCAGCGGCGCGGCGCCGATGCGGCCGATCTTCGCGCCGTTCTCGCTCACGGCGTCGGGCACGACGTCGATGGCGAGGCGCGCGCCGTCGCGCTCCACC
>JADLES010000247.1 GCA_020845995.1 Burkholderiales bacterium
GGCGCCCGCCTGAACGAGCGGCTGCTCACCGGCCAGCTCGGCGTATCGCGCACGCCCCTGCGCGAAGCCTTCAAGGTACTCGCGACCGAGGGACTGGTCGAGCTGCTGCCCAACCGCGGCGCGGTGGTCACGCAACTGGACGCGGCCCGGCTCGCCGAGGCGCTCGCGGTGATGGGCGCGCTCGAGGCGCTCGCCGGGGAGCTTGCCTGCGCGAACGCGACCGATGCGCAGATCAAGGAAATCCGCGCCCTGCACTATGAGATGCTCGCCTATCACGCGCGCGGCGATCTCGCGGGCTACTTCAAGTTCAACCAGGCGATCCACCTGAAGATCGTCAAGTACTCGGGCAACGCGACGCTGGCCAACATCTACCGCCAGTTGAACGGCAACGTGCGCCGCGCGCGCTACATGGCGAACCTGTCGAAGGAGCGCTGGGACGCCGCCGTGCGCGAGCACGGCGAGATCCTCGCCGCGCTGGGGGCGCGCGACGTGAAGCGCATCAAGGCGCTGCTCTCCGACCACCTCGCCCACAAGCTCGCCAGCGTGCTGGCGGCGCTGCCGGCGCGGGAAAAGGCGGCATGAACCCGGGAGATTCGGCGCTTGCCGCGCGCCTGCGGCGCGAAGTCGAGGGCGAGGTGCTCTTCGATGCCGCCTCGCGCGGGCGCTACTCGACCGACGCCTCCATCTACCAGGTGGAGCCGATCGGCGTGGTGGTGCCGCGCACGCCCGAGGCGGCGCGCACCGCCATGGCGATCGCGGCCGATGCGGCCGTGCCGATCCTGCCGCGCGGCGCCGGCAGCTCGCAGTGCGGGCAGACGGTCGGCGCCGCGCTGGTCATCGATGATTCGAAATACCTCGACCGACTGCTGGAAGTCGACAGCGCGGCGCGCACCGCGCTCGTGCAGCCGGGCCTCGTGCTCGATGCGCTCAACGCGAAACTGCGCCCCCACGGCCTGTGGTTCCCGGTGGACGTCTCGACGAGCGCGCA
Organism: Burkholderiales bacterium; assembly: GCA_020845995.1. Lineage (GTDB taxonomy): Bacteria > Pseudomonadota > Gammaproteobacteria > Burkholderiales > SG8-39 > RBG-16-66-20. Next base: position 989 of record JADLES010000247.1, read on the forward strand.
GGCGACGCTGGGCGGCATGGCGGGCAACAACTCCTGCGGCTCGCGCTCGATCGCCTACGGCAACATGGTGCACAACGTCCTCGCCATCGACGCCGTCACCGCGGCGGGAGACCGATGGCGATTCGGTCCTTTGAATGAAAGCTCTTCTGATCGGAATTTCGAAAATCTCCGCCGCAAACTTCAGGACCTCTACGCACGGGAAAAGCAGGAAATCGAAGCGCGCTTTCCGAACGTGCTGCGCAAGGTCGCGGGCTACAACCTCGACCATCTCGGCCCGCCGCATGCCAACGCCGCCCACCTGCTGGTGGGCTCGGAGGGCACGCTCGCCTATTCGGAGCAGCTGCTGCTCAAGCTCTCGCCGCTGCCCGCGGCGCGCGCGCTCGGCGTGGTGCACTTTGCGAAGTTCTACACGGCGATGGACCTCACCCGGCACATCGTCAAGCTGGGCCCCTCTGCCGTGGAGCTCGTGGACCGGACCATGATTGGCCTTGCGCGCGAGATCGAGGCCTTCCGCGCCACGGTGGATGCGTTCATCAAGGGCCAACCGGACGCGATTCTGCTGGTGGAGTTTTCCGGAGAAGAATGTTCCCAAGTGGAATCGAGATTGAAGGACCTCACCCAGTTGATGGCCGATCTCGGACTGCCCGGCAGCGTGGTCGAGATCACCGACGCGAAGCAGCAGCGGGATCTGTGGGAAGTGCGCAAGGCGGGCCTCAACATCATGATGTCGATGAAGGGCGACGGCAAGCCGGTGTCCTTCATCGAGGATTGCGCGGTGCCGCTCGAGCACCTCGCCGAGTACACCGACCGGTTGACCCGGGTGTTCGAGAAGCACGGCACGCGCGGCACCTGGTACGCGCATGCATCGGTGGGCACGCTGCATGTGCGCCCGATCCTCGACATGCGCCGGGACGGCGCCGCGAAGATGCGCGCCATCGCCGAGGAAGCCTGCGCCATGGTCAAGGAATACAAGGGCGCGTACTCGGGCGAGCACGGCGACGGCCTGGTGCGCTCGGAGTGGATCGCGCCTTTCTTCGGCCCGCGGCTCACGGCGGCACTGGCGGAAATCAAGGGCTGGCTCGATCCCAGGGGCCTGATGAATCCCGGCAAGATCGTTGCGCCCTCGCGCATGGACGACCAGTCGCTGTTCCGCTTCCGGCCGGGGTATCGGACCATTCCATTGAAAGCGTCCCTGGACTGGAGCGAGTGGGGCGGCTTCGACAAGGCCGTGGAGATGTGCAACAACAACGGCCACTGCCGCAAGTTCGATGCGGGCACGATGTGCCCCTCGTACCGCGCGACGCGTGACGAGATCCACCTCACGCGCGGGCGCGCCAACACGCTGCGGCTCGCGTTGTCGGGACAGCTGGGCAGCGATGCCGATGCCGAGGTGAGCGAAGCGCTGGATCTGTGCGTCTCCTGCAAGGGCTGCAAGCGCGAGTGCCCCACCGGCGTCGACATGGCGCGCATGAAAATCGAATGGAAGGCGCAGCAGTTGCGCCGCCGCCGTCTCACGCTGCGCGAGCGCGCGGTGGCCTACCTGCCGCGCTATGCGACGCGCGCGGCGCTGGCCGCGCCGCTCGCGAACCGCGCGACCCGGTGGCTGGGCTGGCTGGCCGGCTTCACCGGGCGCCGGTCGCTGCCGGCCTGGCGGCGCGACTATTTCGCCGACCGCGCCTGGCCGAAGAGCGGCGCGCGCGAGCTCGTCCTCTTCGTCGATACCTTCAACCGCTACTTCGAACCGGAAAACCCACGCGCGGCGATCCGCGTGCTGCAGGCGGCGGGATACCGCGTGCACGTCGCGCAACCGCAGAGCAGCGAGCGGCCGCTGTGCTGCGGCCGCACGTTTCTGTCCGCGGGCTTGGTGGAGGAAGCGCGCCTGGAGGCGAAGCGCGTCGTCGCGGCGCTCGAGCCCTGGGTGGCGCGCGGGATCCCGGTGCTTGGGCTGGAACCCTCGTGCCTGTTTACGCTACGCGACGAATTCGGCGCGCTGCTGCACGGCACCGAAGCGCTGGCGCAGAACGCGTTTCTGCTGGAGGAATTCCTCGCCGCCGAGGCCGGGGCCGGCCGCCTCGAGCTGAAGCTCAAGCCGGTCGCCTCGGTCGCGCTGCTGCACGGCCACTGCCACCAGAAGGCCTTCGGCGCGATGGGCGCGGTGGAGCGTGTCCTGCGGCTGGTGCCCGGGCTGGAGGTGAAAGCGGTCGAAACCTCGTGCTGCGGCATGGCCGGAAGCTTCGGCTACGAGGCCGAGCACTACGAGATGTCGATGAAGATGGCAGAGCTCGATCTGCTGCCCGCAGTGCGCAGGGCGCCCGCCGGCGCGCTCCTCGTCGCCGACGGCACCAGCTGCCGACACCAGATCGCGCACGGCGCGGGCCGCGAGGCCCTGCACGTGGCGCGCGTGCTGGAGAAAGCGCTCGCCTAGTTCGCGCTCACGGTTGCTTCGGCTCCTTGTGCCGAATCAGGAGGTCCACGCGCGCCGGCGCCTGAGCGGTGCCTGCCCCGGGCAGGCTGTCCGCCGACAGGAGGTGTTCGTGCTCGTTGGCCGGGCTGGGCTGAGCCGGTACCTTGCCCAGCGAGACGTCCTCCTGGTGGCCCTTGGGCTGCCTGAACGTCAGCGCGACGCGCAGCTTCGCCTTGTCGTCGAACGCTTCACGGCTGCGGATGGTGAAGCCTGAATACAGATCGAAGCCGCGCGCCACGGCGTCGCGTCGCTTGCGGACTTCCTGCAGCCGGTCGTAGGCCGGCCAGTACCTGTCGGCGGCGATGGTGAACGCGTTATAGAGCGGCGGCTGCATGCTGGCCGCGATGGCGAACGCCTTCCAGCGTTCGTACTCCTGTCCATGCGACATGTCGCCGAGGATCGCCTTCAGCGCGTCGCGCGCGACGTTGGTGGCCAGCGACCCCGCGCCGTAGGCGGGGGGCTTCCGGAGGTCGTCCTTCGCCAGGGCGCTGCCCAGTTCCAGCAGCTTGCGCCGATTCGCGTTCACTTGCGCCGCCTGCTTCTTCAGGTCCGCCGCGGAGGTCGCCGGGTCCAGCATCTTGCGCACGTAGGTGAGCTTGCTGCCATGCGACTTGATGGCGGCGTCTTGGTAGGACCTGCGCAGCCGGTCAGCCCGCCACTTTTCCAGCGCCTGCTGGGTGCCGTCGCGCCCGTGACGTACCAGCCCGTCCTCGATGGTCCGGTACATGCCGGTCTTCAGCAGTTCGCTGAGTTCCAGCGGCGAGGCGTTGGTGACGTTGTCGGGCCCCGCCTGCTTGACGCCTTCCATGACCAGCTTGCTCATCGCGTCGGCGAGGATCATGGCCGGGCCGCCCGCGCTTGCCTCGGCGAACTCCCAGAGAATCACCGCGCCATCGAGCATCGCCTGGTTGCGCGCGTTGTTCATGATCGCGCCGCCGCTGAACAGGTTGGACAACGTGGACCAGGCGCCCGTGCCTTGCGAGATACTGCCGTGCAGTTCGTTCAGGTAGGCGTTGCCTTCCTCGACTTTCGCCCTATACGCGGCGAACGACTCATCCTTGGCCTGCTTCAGCGTGGCGACGGCCTCCTCGGTCTCCGCCAGTTCTGCCTCGACCTTGCGCACCTCCTCGAGTGAAGCCGCCCGCTCGGCGCGGAACACGACCTTGCCCGCGTCGGTCGACACCGTGACGCCCTCCAGGACCGGCGCGCCGGTGGCGGTCAGCGCGCGGTCCTCCTTTTCCAGCCGCGCGCGCTCCTCCTTGAAGCGGTTGATGTATTCCATGCTGTTCTGCACGTAGACCGCGGCCTCCTTCACCTTGCGCAGGGCCTCGTCCTCCTTCAGGACCAGCGCGAAGTATTCGTCGTCGCGGCGCTGCAAGGTCGCCTGCAGCTGCGGCGGCACCGCGAGGCCGGCGCGCTTCAGCTTGTCGATTTCGGCGCGCACCGCGTCCAGCTGCGCCCGGGCCTTGTGCTTGCGCGCCGTCACTTCGTCGGCGCGCGCGCCGGCCGCCTTGAGGTCGGCGAATTCCTTGTCCATCGCCCGCTGGTGGCGCGCGATCTGGCGCCCGGCCAGCTCGATCTCCCCCCTGACGTGGCTGCTGTGCGCGTCCCACCAGGCGCTGCGGATATCGAGCCGGTCGACGATGAAGCGGCGCGGGCCCTCCGCCCCGAGCGAGGCAAGCGAGTGGAAAACCTGCTTCGTGTAGTAGGGCGCGATGCCGCCCGCCTTCAGCTTTTCGATCGCCTGGTCAATGCCGTCGCGGCGCTCGTCCAGCGAGCGGCGCGTCGCCGCGCTCGCGCCTTGCGGCAAGGCATTGATCCTGTCCAGCACCACGCCCCGGTCCCCGAGCAGGGCGAGGTATTCGTTCATCTTCGCCATCAGATTGTCCTGCTCGCGGGAGAGCGCGTTCATGCCGTCCCTCAGATAGTCGAGCTGCGCCGGCTTCGCGTACCCCTGCCTGGTAACGACGCCCAGGGACTGATCGAGCGCCTCGCGGTGGATCCGGTACAGGCGCACGCCGCTCCACGTGGTGTAGACCCAGCCGCCCCAGTCGCCGGCGTAACGCCGGGCCCAGACCACGCCCTTGGCCTTGAGCGCTCCATCCACGGTCGCGGCGGCCTGCTTCTCGTAAAGCGTGTCGGCCGCCGAGCGCCAGCCTTCCAGCCTGGTGATGTGCTCCTGCAGCTGGCGCTGCGCTGCGGCGAGCGGAACGTTTTCCTGCGGCTGCGCTGCCGCCGCTGCACCGCCCAACGCCAGAAGTAGTATCAGTTGCCGGAGTCTGATCATTGGCGGCCTCTCCGATTTACTGCAACACCAGTTCAACGCGACGGTTCTTGGCGCGCCCTGCTTCCGTGCCGTTGCTCGCTACCGGCGCGAGCGAAGCCACGCCGTTGCCCGTCAGGCGGCCCGCGGCAATGCCGTATTCCTTGACGAGCGCGGCCGCCGCGGCCTCGGCGCGGCGGCGCGACAGCGCGAGGTTGCTGTCGAAGCCGCCCACGCTGTCGGTATGCCCGACGACGTGGAGCTTGACGCCGGGCTCGGCCTTGAGGAACGCGGCGATCTGGTCGAGCGAGGGTTTGGAGTCGGGCTTGAGGTCCGCCTTGCCCGTGTCGAAGTAGATGCCGTAGATCGCCACCTTGCCCGTGGCCGTCAGCGACTTGCCGATCTCCGAGGCGCTGACCACCACCATGCTCTGCGTCATCGCCTTGGTTTCCAGCACATCGACGGCGATGTAGGCGCCCTGCCGGGCCCTGTAGGCGCTGTTGTCTTTGGGCCAGTCGATGGCGATCAGGCGCACTGTCACGTCGTCCTTCTGGAAGGTGCCGGTGCGGATGGTGCTCTCGGCGGCCGCGTGGATGGCGTATTCGGAGCGGGTGTTCTTGATGTAATCCCGCTTGCCGTTACCGAACGAGGCGAGAAAGTTCGTCCACCTTCCCGCCGCCGTATCCTTGGTCGAGTCGTACAGCGTCGTGAAGCCGCCCGCCGTAAGGTCGTTCACGTAGTTGCGGTAGATCTCCAGCGCGCGCGTCTCGCCCGCCGCCTCATACCACAGGCGTGTGAGCCGGCCTTCGAGCTTCAGCGCAGGCTGCACGTAGCGCCGTACGTAGACGCTGATATCCATCTCCTTGAAGGTCGAAGTCTGGAACTCGACTGCATCAAAGTTGCGCACTTCGTAGCCGACGATGGTGCTGCCGGCGTAGCGCTTGATCGCGCGATGATCCCTCGCCCCCAGCATGTCCTGCGCCAGCGCCACGCAAGCCCCACCTGCCAGTATCAGCGCCAGCACCCCGGGGTGGATCCATTGACCGAATTTCATGAACAATCCTCCGAAAGAATTCGCAAGCGCGAGACCGGCGCCGGATTCATCTTCCCTTGGCTTCCCAGACGGTGTGCTCGTGCTGAGTGAAGCTGAGGGAGCCTTTCTCCGCGGCGTTCATCGAGGCGACGAAGGGCTGCGTCACGATCGAATCTCCGTCCCGGGTCGCGACGTGCGCCACGAGGTTCCAGTCCGCGGAATTGAAGGCTTGGCCGGCGGGGAGCTGGAAGTCGGCGACGACGCCGCGCGCGCCGTCGAAGGGCCGGCCGCCGAAGTCCTGCCAGATGGCCGGCAGCTCGCCGGGCGTCTTGTAGCGGCCGAGGACCTCGGTCCAGTTCGCCGTCCAGCCGCCCTTCTCCTGCCTCACCAGCTGCCCGTCCTGGTAGTAGCTCTTGGTCCAGCTCACGTTGAGCGTCCATTCGCCGCGCGCTTCCCAGATCTGGTAGACGGCGATCTTGCTCGGTTGCATGGTGTTGCCGTTTGCGTCCTGCAGCGCGATCAGGTGCGGCGCGCCATTGCCGGGCGACTGCTGCACGCCGAGCGTGACTTGGCAGCCCTCCGGTAGCGCCGCGCCCGCGAGTCGGATGCTCGTCTTGCCGTCCTTGCTGGTTAGCGACTGCTCCGGGTGGTTCGGCCTCGCGACGAGCGGCGGCGCCTGGCGTTCCCCACCGCCGCCGCCCAGCATGCCCCGCGTGAGGCCGCCCAGCACGCCGCCCGCGATCCCTTGCGCGACAGATTCGACGGCTTGCCCCCCGGTGACCTTGGGCACCGGAATGCGGATCGGGTCGGACAGGTTGAACGCCTGCCGCTCGCCCGGCTTCGGGCAGGTCTTGACGCAGTCCTGGTACAGCTTCAGCGTTGCGTGAAAGTTCTGGGTATACCTTTCGATATCGTCAGAATCTTCGTATCTCGAAGGCCTCAACCCGTACGTGCCATATTCGAATAGGTCCAACATGGCAAATTGAAGCGACCTGGCGGCATCTCTTAAGCGATCCCGAAGCTTCTGAGCCAGGCGTACCCGTTCGGCGTCCCTTTTTTGGTGTTCGATGTTGAACAGAGCTCCAAGCGTCAGCGGCCGGAGCGCGTTGAGCCGCTCCGCCAGCTTGGCGCAGCGCAAGCACACCTCTCGGTAAGGTCCGGCCCAGGGAAAAGGGAGGACCAATTCCTTCAATTCGTCGGCATTGACATTCGCAAACGGCGGATCATAGGGATTCGAAACCCGGACGACGGGGCGGACACCTTCCAATGCATCCACAATAGTGCCGTCTGGACACCGCAAGTTGCAGTCCGACAGTGTTTTTGCGAGTCGCTTGAGCTTGGCCATCAGGATCTCTTCGTCCTTGCGCAGATTCTTAAGAGTGTTCTCGACCGCATTGCCCAAATTAGCCATCGCCACGACCGCACGTGCTTCCTCGCCTGGCTCGCGTGTGCGTGGTGCGTCTTGCTTGACTCTATCTCGAACCTTTTGGTAATCCTGTTGCACGACGTTCCTGGAATGGCGAACGCTCAGCAACTCGTTGGCGAGCGCGTTGTACTCGTCGGCCAGTGGCGCACATTCCACACAGCTTGCCTTGATTGGCACCCACTCGATCCTGGAGCCGCGGAATGCGCCCGTCCAACCCTGGTGATTCAGGTCCGTGGTGTACTTCTTGGTGTCGTGATAGTCCGGCTCCTTTTGGGCGAGCGCAGTGAATGCGAGGAACGCGAGCGCTGCGCTGAGCAAGCTCTTCAGTCTCATCGAGACCTCCTGCACGAGGGCCTGCGCTAGGGTACACCCGCGGTCGTGGGGAAGCGCTACTTCCAGAGATCGACGGTCGTGCCGCGCTGCCGCAACCGGGGATCGTCCAGCGTCAGGCGATCGCCATCGAACCGGCCCAGCAGCGGCGCGGCGATTCTCCCTGCCACCTTGAACGAATCCGGCCCATCGGGAGTGAGCACCAGCAGCTCGCCCATCGCGGGGTGGGTCCCGGTGAGCGCAGCCGCAAGCCTCATGCGCGCCTCGCACTCCACCAGAAGAGCAGCAGACCGGCGGCGATCATCGGCAGCGACAGCCACTGGCCCATCGTCAGGCCGAGGGCGAGAAAGCCCAGAAAGCTGTCCGGCTCGCGCGCGAATTCGACGAGGAAACGGCACACGCCGTAGCCGATCAGGAATAGCGCCGACACCTGCATGCGCGGCCTGGGCCGCGAGGAGAACCACCAGAGCAGGGCGAAGAGGGCCAGGCCCTCGAGCGCCATCTGGTAGAGCTGGGAGGGGTGGCGCGGCGCCTCGCCCGCGCCGCGAAACACCATGCCCCAGGGCAGGTCGGTGACGCGCCCCCAGAGCTCGCCGTTGATGAAGTTCCCCAGCCGGCCTGCCGCAAGGCCGACCGGCACCAGCGGCGCGACGAAATCCATCAGGTCCCACCAGTTGATGCGCTGGCGCCAGGCGACGAACGCCATCGCCGCGAGCACGCCGAGGAAGCCGCCGTGGAACGACATGCCGCCGTGCCAAAGGGCAAAGGCTTCGAGCGGGTGCGCGAGGTAGTAGGCGGGCTTGTAGAACAGCACGTAGCCCAGGCGCCCGCCCAGGATCACGCCGACGATGCCGCCAAAGAGCAGGTCGTCCATCTGCGCGCGCGTGACCGGCGCCCGGCCGGCGTCGATGCGCCGCATGCCCAGCCACCAGAACGCGCCGAACGCGAGCAGGTACATGAGCCCGTACCAGCGCACGGCCAGGGGGCCGACCGAGAACAGCACCGGGTCGAAGTTCGGGTGGATCAGCACGGTAAAATGCGATTCTACTTTCGCGGAGAAATCGCATGGCAGACAACCGCAGGAGCCGGCTCATCACCCAGGGTCCCGCGCGCTCGCCCAACCGCGCGATGTTGCGCGCGGTCGGTTTCCAGGACGGCGACTTTGAAAAGCCGATTGTCGGCGTCGCCAACGGTCACTCGACCATGAATCCGTGCAACGCCGGCATCCAGACGCTCGTCGACAGCGCGATCGCCGCGCTCGAGGCGGCGGGCGCGAAGCCGCAAATGTTCGGCGTGCCGACTGTCACCGACGGCATCGGCATGGGCACCGAGGCGATGAAGTATTCGCTCGTGTCGCGCGAGGTCATCGCCGATGCGATCGAGACCTCGGTCAACGGCCAGGCGATGGATGGCGCGCTGGTGGTGGGCGGCTGTGACAAGAACATGCCCGGCGGCATGATGGCGCTCGCGCGCATGAACGTGCCGGGCATCTACGTTTACGCGGGCACCATCAAGCCCGGCAAGTGGAAAGGGCAGGACCTCACCATCGTCTCCGCGTTTGAGGCGGTGGGCGCCTACAGCGCCGGCAAGATGAGCGAGGAGGATTTCCTCGGCATCGAGAAGAACGCCTGCCCGTCGGTGGGCGCTTGTGGCGGCATGTACACCGCCAACACGATGTCGTCGTCGTTCGAGGCGCTCGGCATGAGCCTGCTTGGCTCATCGCAGATGGCTTCGCCCGACCGCGAAAAGGCCGACTCGGCCGCCGAATCGGCGCGGGTGCTGGTCGAGGCGATCCGCAGAAATCTCAGGCCGCGCGACATCATCACCAGGAAATCGATCGAGAACGCGGTCGCGCTGATCATGGCCACCGGCGGCTCGACCAACGCCGTCCTGCACTTCCTCGCCATCGCCGCGGCGGCGGGCGTGAAGTGGACCATCGACGACTTCGAGCGCGTGCGCCGCAAGGTGCCGGTCCTGTGCGACCTGAAGCCATCCGGCAGGTACGTCGCCGTGGACTTCCATCGCGCCGGCGGCGTGCCGCAGGTGTTGAAGATCCTGCTCGCGAACGGCGTGCTGCACGGCGAATGCATGACGATCCACGGCAAGACCATGGCCGCGATGCTGAAGGACGTGCCCGCCGAGCCGCGCGGCGGGCAGGACGTGATCCGCCCCTGGTCCAACCCTCTCTACCGGCAGGGCCATCTTGCGATCCTCAAGGGCAATCTCGCGCCCGAAGGCTGCGTGGCGAAAATCACCGGCCTGAAGAACCCGGTGATCACCGGGCCCGCCCGGGTGTTCGACTCCGAAAACGCCTGCATGAAGGCGATTCTCGCGAGGAAGATCAAGCCCGGCGACGTGATCGTGATCCGCTACGAGGGCCCGAAGGGCGGTCCGGGCATGCAGGAGATGCTGGCGCCGACCTCGGCGCTGATCGGTCAGGGCTTGGGCGAATCGGTCGGGCTGCTGACGGATGGGCGCTTCTCGGGCGGCACCTGGGGCATGGTAGTCGGGCACGTCGCGCCCGAGGCCTACGTGGGCGGCGTCATCGCCCTGGTGAAGAACGGCGATTCGGTCACCATCGACGCGAAGAAACTGCTCATCCAGCTCAACGTGCCAGCGAAGGAGCTGGCCGCGCGCAAGAGGAAGTGGAAGGCGCCCAAGCCGCGCTACACCTCGGGCCTGATGGCGAAGTACATGCGACTGGTGTCGACCGCGAGCAAGGGCGCCATTACCGATGCAGGTGCGTGAGCGTTACGCGCCGACGTTGCCAATTCAATCCCGATGTGGTTTGGCGCCGGGACCACTACGGGCGGTTAGTGCCGGTGCAGCGCCAGAAAATGATGATGGAGCAGTTCGCCCAAACGGCTCCGGCCGATCGGCTCTCGATAGGTGCGCTGGACGAACGAAACGTCCATATTGGAATTGCCTTCCAGCATCACCGGTCCGTCGGGGGTGAGTGCGAGATCCCAGCCGACAAGAATGCGGGTGGGGAACCCGGCATGCGCGCGCAGGGCAAGATCGACCAGTTCGCTCCACTGCGGTACTTGACGGCCCAGTATCGGCGCTCTCGAAATCGGGTGTCGGTCGTACCATTGCAGGCAGGTCTCGGGCCGATCGCCGGTTAGCCAGCCCAGCACGCCGTTGCGTACGTCGATCGCGGCACCGAACTCGGTGTCGGGCGCCGTATCCCACGCGGGTTCGATCATGCTCAGGATGCGCAATATGCCATGGGTAGCCTCAGGTTCGTCTCGCTCGTTGCGGCAGGTGACGATGCGGATGGTTACCAGCGACTGCTCGGCCAGATCAGCCAGGCTGGAATGGTTGAGCAGTCGCGGCTGCACGATGAGCGACGCGCGCCGGTTGCCGAACCTTTCGAGAGACTGCACCCGCAACCGCTCCAAAATCTGATCGAGGCCGAGCGGAGTGCCGGCGCGATCCAGGTAGAGATGCGGCCCGATGCGGCGGAACTGGCTGGTGCTCTTGGCACCCCGCCCGCGCCGCAATTTGGCGAAAAGGTCGCGGTCAAGTTCGGCCGCCTCGGCGCGGACCTGGACGGCGGCGTCTTCGATCGCGAGCAGGATCGGCGGCGTCGCCACGCCCAATCGCGCGCACACCTCGGCGAAGGCGACTTTGTCTGTCATCTTGTAAGGCCGGTTCTGGGGCTTGCCACGCACGCCATTGAGCACGTTGAACAGGCCGTTCTTGGTTTCGTACCGCGTCAAGTAGAAGCGCGATTCCCGCCGGCCGCCGGGCCGGTAGAGTTCGAGCAGGTAATAGGTGAAGGCGTCGATGCCCTGTCTCATGCCGAGCTGACCCAACTCGATCAGCTGGCGGCACATGTTCTTGCCGCCGAGCTGCCTTATCCTGGGCGCCAGCGCCAGGCCGAACAGCGCAACCATCCCAAGGGTCACGGTTTGGCGCAGGCCGGGCCAATGCAATGCGGCATGGCGCGTCGGGTAGCGCGCACGGCGGAACAGCCTACGCTCGCTGAATAGCCGGCGCGCGACGGCGCCGATTTCAACCGGCTGCGCTGCCCGGGGAGACCAGGCCATGGCTTCCGCTATGGCCAGACGCGGAATGCCCAGGACTGTCCCTGCCAGCGCCCGCACGGTCGCCGGCCTGACCTGCGTGAAGAACAGGGCCGCGATGTAGCAGAGCAGACTGAGCAGCTCCGTGTAGTCGATGGCCAGCTCCATCGGCTCGTCGTGGCCGAGCACGATCGCGGGCGCGAGGCCGGTGGCCAGTTCGATGAAGTTCGACACAAGCTGGAGTGTCAGTCCGGTCAGCATCCAGTTGCGCACCAGGCGCTGGGTGATGTAGTGGCTGGCGCAGTGGTAGAGCGCCGCGACCGAGAGTATCCAGAGCAGCACCTTGTATTGCAGGCCGAGTGGGTTCGAGCCTTTGACGTTGCTGAACCAATCGGTCGATTCGCCGGACGCGATCAAGGCCATTGCCAGCAGGGCCGATATCCACGCGCGCCTGAGCAGGGTTGCGCGGTGGCGGACGAGCTGGATGCACGCGAACAGTGAGCCGCACAGCACCACCAGATCGGTGAGAAACTCAATCGGGGAATCGGCGCGCCACGGCGAAATGTCGAGAGAGAGCTGGATCGACAGGCTCAAAGCCGCATAGGCGAGGATCAGCGCCAGCATGGCGCGGGAGACCGACTGCTCGTTGAGATGCCCCCACCAGGCCAATTCTTTAACCAAGACCACCTCGCTTTCTGCGAGGCGCAGGTTTACCACGGGATTGCAAAGCACGCTAGAAACCGGACCCGGGCTCCTTGAGGAACTCGACCTCCTCGGGGGTGCTTTGGCGCCCGAGCGCGGCGTTGCGATGGGGGAAGCGGCCGAAGCGCCGGATGATCTGCCAGTGCTTGCGCGCCCATTCCTCGTTGGGATGGCCCGCAAAGAGCCTCATCGAGATCTCCTGGTCGGCCATGTCCTCGCTGTGCTCGAACGGCAGATAGGCAAACGTCCGCTCATCTTGCGTGTATGCCTTGTCCCAACCCCGCTCGACGATCGTGCGCGCGGCCTCGCGCGCAAGCGGATCGGCGGCGAACGCCCGCGCCGTGCCCCGGAACATGTTGCGCGGGAACTGGTCCAGAACGATGACCAGCGCCAGGCAGGATCCGGGCTGCGCCATCCAGTCGTCGAGCTTGCCCGCGGCGCCCGCTTCGTAGAGCGGCAGGAAGCGTTCGCGAATCAGCGCGTCGAACGCCGCGTCCTTGGCGAACCATGCCTTGCGGTCCTGCCGGAACCAGAAATCGAGGACATTGTCCGAGGTCATGGCGGGCATGATGCCTGGGTCGGCCGGATCAGGGCCACGGTCAACCGCACGGACGGTGGTACGTTAACCAGCTTGCCAAGAGGACCGATTTCGTCCGTATCCGCATCTCCTTACCTTACGGGAACTCCATGAAAACATTGATTCTTTCAGCTTTTCTGCTGGCTCTGGGCGCGGCCGCGCCGGCGCAGGCGAACGAAGCCCTCGCCAAGAAGCACCTGTGCACCACCTGCCACGTGGTGAAGGGCGCGAAGACCATCGGGCCCTCGTATGCCGACGTGGCCAAGAAGTACGCCGGCCAGGCCGATGCCGCGGCCAAGCTCGCCGCCAAGGTCAAGAAGGGTGGCCAGGGCGTGTGGGGCCAGGTGCCGATGCCGCCAAACGCCAACGTTCCTGACGCCGACATCAAGGCGTTGATCGCCTGGATCCTGACGATCAAGTAGCACGCCGTTTCTCTCGACAGGGGCCGGTTCGCCGGCCCTTTTCATTTCCCGCCGGTTCAGTATGATGGGCGCCCTCGCAATGGGAGGCCCAATGCCAAGTCCACGGATAACCCTGACACTGCTCGCTGCCGCCATCGGCCTGATCGGCTGCGGCAAGGAAGAGCCCAAGAAGCCGCCGGCGCCGAAGGTGGAGGCGCCCGCGCCGGCGCCTTCGATCGAGATCAAGATCGGCCACGTCGGCCCCCTCACCGGCGGCATCGCCCACCTCGGCAAGGACAACGAGAACGGCGCGCAGCTCGCCATCGACGAGGCGAATGCGGCCGGCATCAAGATCGACGGCAAGGACGCCAAATTCGTCCTGCTCAAGGAAGACGACCAGGCCGATCCCAAGACCGGCGCCACCATCGCCCAGAAGCTGGTCGATGCGAAGGTCGCCGGCGTCGTCGGGCATCTCAACTCCGGCACCTCGATCCCGGCCTCTCCGATCTACAGCCAGGCGGGCATTCCCGTGATCTCCGGCTCGGCGACCAATCCCAAGCTCACCGAACAGGGCTTCAAGACCCAGTTCCGCGTCGTCGGCCGCGACGACCAGCAGGGACCCGCGATCGCGAGCTACCTCGCCAGCACCAAGAAGCCGAAGCTCGTCGCGATCATCGACGACGCGACCGCATACGGCGAAGGCATCGCCAACGAGGTCGAGAAAACCCTCAAGGCGGCCAACATCAAGGTGCTGCCGCGTGAAAAGGGCACCGACAAGACCACCGACTGGAAAGCGGTGCTGACCAAGGTCAAGGGCAAGCACGCAGACGCGGTGTTCTACGGCGGTATGGACGCGACCGGCGGCCCGCTGCTCAAGCAGGGGCGCGAGCTCGGCGTGAAGGCGGTGTTCTCCTTCGGCGACGGCGCCTGCACCGACGACATGACCAAGCTCGCGGGCGCGGCGGCCGAGGGGCTGCTGTGCTCGCAGGCGGGCTTGCCGCCCCAGGCCGCGGACAGGAAATTCCTCGACGCCTACAAGAAGCAGTTCAACGTCGATCCGATTCTGTACGCGCCCTTCACCTACGACGCGGCGAACCTGCTCATCGAGGCGATGAAGAAGGCCAACTCGGCGGACCCGGCCAAGTACCTGCCGGAGCTGGCGAAGATCGACTACAAGGGCGCGACCGGCCAGATTGCGTTCGACGAGAAGGGCGACCGCAAGAACGCCGAGATGACGATCTTCACCATGAAGGACGGCAAGCTCGCGCCGATCGCCATCATCAAGGGCGGCCAGACCACGACCTGGGAGGACTTCCTCAAGGCCGCGGCGCCGGCGCCCGCCCCGGCGGCGGCCCCGGCACCCGCGGCGGAAGCGCCCAAGGCCGACGCCAAGAAGGAAGAGGCGAAGAAGTAAGCAGTCCGCGTTCCTGGCGGCCGGAGACGGCACCTGCGGGTGCCGTTTCTTTTTGCTAGTCTGGCGCCGCCGTGGAAATCTTCGTCCAGCAGCTGGTCAACGGGCTGACGCTGGGGGCCGTGTACGCGATCGTCGCGCTCGGCTACACCATGGTCTACGGCATCATCCAGCTGATCAACTTCGCGCACGGCGAAGTGGTGATGATCGGCGCGATGGTCGCCTTCACGGTCATCAACGCGCTTGCCTCCGCCGGGCTGCCGCCGCTCGCGGTGGTGCTGATCGGCGCCGGCTGCGCGATCCCGGTGTGCATGCTGGTCGGCTACTCGATGGAGCGGCTCGCCTACCGGCCGCTGCGCCATGCGCCGCGCCTCGCGCCGCTGATCACGGCGATCGGCGTGTCGATCGTCCTGCAGCACCTGGCGATGCTGGTCTGGAGCCGCAAGGTGCTCGCGTTCCCGCAGATCATCCCGCTGCAAACCTACGCGTTTCTCGGCGCGCAGGTGACCGGCGTGCAGATCGTCATCGTCGGCCTGTGCGTCGCGATGATGCTCGGGCTCGCGCTGCTCGTGTACCGGACGCGCCTGGGCACCGCCATGCGGGCGACCGCGCAGAATCCGCAGGTCGCGCGGCTGATGGGGGTGGACGTGAACCGCGTCATCGCGGCGACCTTCATCATCGGCGCGGCCCTCGGCGCGGTCGCCGGCGTGATGGTCGGCACCTATTACGGCGTGGCGCAATACACGATGGGATCGGTGCTCGGCCTGAAGGCCTTCGCCGCGGCGGTTCTCGGGGGCATCGGCAACATCCCGGGCGCCATGGTCGGCGGCCTGCTGCTGGGCGTGGTCGAGGCGATGGCGGCGGGCTACATCGGCGACCTGAGCGATCTTTGCCGCTACGGGCTCGGGCCGGCGGAGCAATGCGCCGACGGCGGGCATTTCATCCTGTTCGGCTCCAACTACCAGGACGTGTTCGCGTTCGTGGTGCTGATCCTGGTGCTGGTGTTCCGGCCTTCCGGTCTGCTGGGCGAACGGGTGGGAGATCGCGCATGAGGCTCAAGGCGCCGGTCTGGGTCGGCTTCGCGCTGACGGCGATCGCGCTGCTGCTGCTGCCGTTCGCGCTCTCGCAGGTCGGCACCGCGTGGGTGCGCATCGCCAACATCGCGTTGCTCTACGTGCTGCTCGCGCTCGGCCTCAACATCGTGGTCGGCTTCGCCGGGCTGCTCGACCTGGGGTATATCGCGTTCTACGCCGTGGGCGCCTACGCCTACGCGCTGCTCGCCAGCCCGCACTTCGGCCTGCACCTGCCCTTCTGGGCGATCCTGCCGATCGGCGCCGGCGTGGCGGCGCTGTTCGGCGTGCTGCTGGGGGCGCCCACGCTCAAGCTCCGCGGCGACTATCTTGCGATCGTCACGCTGGGCTTTGGCGAGATCGTCCGCATTTTCCTCAACAATCTCTCGCAGCCCGTGAACATCACCCGCGGCCCGCAGGGGCTCGCCGGCATCGACCCGGTGCGTATCGGCGGCGTGGATTTCTCCCGCTCCGACTCGCTGCTTGGCGTCGTGGTGAGCGGCCCGACCAAGTACTACTACCTGCTGCTCGCGCTGCTGCTGGGGATCGTGGTGGTCAACGTCCGCCTGCAGAACTCGCGCATCGGGCGCGCCTGGGAGGCGATCCGCGAGGACGAGATCGCGGCGCGGGCGATGGGCATCGACACTATCGCCCTCAAGCTGCTCGCCTTCGCCATGGGGGCGAGCTTCGGCGGCGTCGCGGGCGGCATGTTCGCCGCGATCCAGGGTTTCATCTCGCCCGAGAGCTTCGTCCTGGTCGAGTCGGTGATGGTGGTCTCGATGGTGGTTCTGGGCGGCATGGGCAACATCGCTGGCGTGATCCTGGGCGCGGTGCTGCTCTCGTTCGTCCCCGAGATCCTGCGCTGGACGGTGGAGCCGGCGCAGCAGGCGCTGTTCGGACGGGTGCTGGTCGAGCCCGAGGTGATCCGGATGCTGATCTTCGGCCTGGCGCTCGTGCTTGTGATGCGGTTTCGGCCGGCCGGGCTGCTGCCCTCGGCCGTGCGCAAGCGCGAGCTGACCCGGGAGCGGAGCGCATGACGCCGCTGCTGGAAGCAAGAGGGGTTGGCAAGCGCTTTGGCGGCGTGCAGGCCCTGTCGCAGGTCTCCTTCACCATCGCGCGCGGCGAGATCTACGGCATGATCGGCCCGAACGGCGCGGGCAAGACCACGCTGTTCAACCTGCTCACCGGCATCTACCGGCCGGACGCGGGCGCGTTCCTGTTCGACGGCAGGAACCTCGCGGGCCTGAAGCCGCACCAGATCGCCGCTGCGGGGATCGCGCGCAGCTTCCAGAACATCCGCCTGTTCGCCAGCCTGTCGGCGCTGGAGAACGTCATGATCGGGCGCCACGTGCGTACCAGCGCCGGCGTGATCGGCGCGGTTTTGCGGTCGAAGAAGGTTCTTGCAGAAGAAAAGGAGATAGAGCGGCGCGCACTTGAACTCCTCCAATACGTCGGCATCCGCTCGCGCGCCAACGAGGCCGCGGGAAACCTTCCCTACGGCGATCAGCGGCGCCTGGAGATCGCGCGCGCGCTCGCCACCGAGCCGACGCTGCTCGCCCTCGACGAGCCGGCGGCGGGCATGAACGCAGCGGAAACGCTGACCCTGCGCAGGCTCCTGGAGAGCATCCGCCGCGACGGCACGAGCATCCTGCTCATCGAGCACGACATGCGCCTGGTCATGAGCGTCTGCGACCGGCTGCTGGTGCTCGACTACGGCGAGCGCATCGCCGAGGGGCCGCCGGCCGAGGTGCAGCGCGAACCGCGCGTGATCCAGGCCTACCTCGGGACGGCGCATGCTGCTTGATATCCGCGGGCTGGAAGCGGGCTACGGCGGCATCCGCGCGGTGAAGGGCATCGACCTCGGCGTCGAAGAGGGTGAGCTGGTGTGCCTGATCGGGGCCAACGGCGCGGGCAAGAGCACCACGCTGCGCGCCGTCTGCGGGCTGTTGCCCGCGCGCGGGGGCAGCGTGCGCTACGCCGGCGCGGACACCAGGGGGTTCGCCGTGCACGAGCTGCCGCGCCGGGGGCTGGTGATGGTGCCAGAGGGGCGCGGCATCTTCGCGCAGCTCACCGTGGAGGAGAACCTCGCGATGGGGGCATTCACGCGCGGCGACCGCGATATCGCGCGCGACCTGGAGCGCCAGTACGAGGCCTTTCCAAGGCTCAAGGAGCGCCGCGCGCAGACCGCCGGCACCCTTTCGGGCGGCGAGCAGCAGATGCTGGCAATCGGCCGCGCGCTGATGGCGCGGCCCAAGCTCCTGCTGCTCGATGAGCCTTCGATGGGCCTTGCGCCGCAACTGGTGGCGAAGATTTTCGAGATCGTGCGCGAGATCGGACGCCAGGGCGTGACCATCCTGCTGGTGGAGCAGAACGCCCGCCTCGCGCTGGAAGTGTCGAACCGCGGCTACGTGATGGAGTCCGGCAGCATCACGCTGGCCGGCGAAGCGAAGGGGCTGCTCGCGAACCCGAAGGTGCGCGAGGCCTACCTCGGCGAGTCCGCCTGAGGGGCTGCGGCGGGAGCCGCGTCGGGCGGCGCGGTATCGGCCTGGGTGGTGAAGCTGTCGGCATAGAACTCGTCCTCCGGCAGCCCGCACAGCGCGGTGAAATCACGGCGCGCCGCGTCGACCATCACGGGAACGCCGCAGGCGTAGACCTGGTGCCCCGACAGATCGGGGAAATCCTCCATCACCGCGCGGTGCACGAAGCCCGTGCGGCCGCGCCAGGCGTCTTCGGGCAGCGCATCCGAGATCACCGGCACGTACCGGAAACCGGGATGCTCGGCGGCCCAGCGCTCGGCGAGGGCGTGCATGTACAGGTCCGCCGGCCGCCGCCCGCCCCAGTACAACGTCGCGGGTCGCGCGAAATCCTTGTGGAACATGTGCTCGATCACCGCCTTGATCGGCGCGAAGCCCGTACCCGAGGCGACGAACACGATCGGCTTGTCCGAGTCCTCGCGCAGGAAGAAGGTGCCCAGCGGGCCCTCGCAACGAAGGATGTCGCGCTCCTTCATCTTGCCGAACACATGGTCGGTGAACCGCCCTCCCGGAACGTGCCGCACGTGCAGCTCGATCAGCTCGGCATCGTGCGGCGGGTTGGCCATCGAGAAGCTGCGGCGCGAGCCGTCCTTCAGCAGGAACTCGACGTACTGGCCGGCGAGGTACACCAGCTTCTCGTTGGCGGGCAGCTTGAGTTGCAGCCGCATCGCGTCCCCAGAGAGCCGCTCCATCTTCTGCACTCGGCAGGGCAGTTTCTTCACCTGGATGTCCTTCGCCGCGCCGATGGCGCGCGCTTCCAGCACCAGGTCCGAGAGCGGCTTCGCCTGGCACAGGAGCGCCTTGCCCTGGGCTTTTTCCTCCTCGGTGAGCGTCTTCGCCTGGTAGACGCCGTAGTCCACCGCGCCGGAGACGATCCGGCTCTTGCAGCTGCCGCAGGCGCCGTCCCTGCAGCCGTAGGGCAGCACGAAGCCCTGGCGCAGCGCGGCGGCGAGCACGCTTTCCGCGTCCTCGACCTGGAACTGGTGACCGCTGGGCTGAAGGGTGACGGTATGCATGTGGCTACAATGGTGCCGATGAAACGTCTGTGGATCGCCGGCTTCGGGGACATCGCGCGCCGCGCCGCCCCCAAGCTCGGAAAGGCCTTCGAGCTCCGCCTGCTCTCGCGCAAATGCGGGCGGGACCTCGATCGGCCCGGTAGTCTGGCCGGCCTCGAACCGGCGGACGCGCTGCTGCACTGCGCGCCGCCGCCCGCTTCCGGCGTAACCGACACCCGCACCGCGAACCTGCTCGATGCGTTCGACCGCGGGCGAATTCTACCAACGCGCATCGTCTACATCAGCACCAGCGGAGTCTACGGCGACTGCGACGGTGCCCTGGTGGACGAACTGCGCGCCGTGAACCCGCAAAGCGCGCGCGCGGCGCGCCGCGTCGATGCGGAGGCGCGGCTTGCACTATGGTGCAACGAGCGCGGCAGCGACCTCGTCGTGCTGCGCGCGCCGGGCATCTACGCCGCGGACCGGCTGCCGCTGGCGCGCCTGCGCGCGGGCACGCCCGTCCTGCGTGAACGCGACGATGTCTACACCAGCCACATTCACGCCGACGACCTCGCCGCCGCCTGCGCGCGCGCGCTCGAGGACGGCGCGCCGGCCGGCATCTACAACGCGGCGGACGACAGCCGCCTCAGGATGGGGGAGTGGCTGGACCTGGTCGCGGATCGCGCCGGCCTGCCGCGCCCGCCGCGCATCGCGCGCGCCGACGCCGGCGGCCGCATTCCGCCCGAGCTGCTCTCGTTCATGGACGAATCGCGGCGGCTCGACAACACACGCCTGAAGCGGGTGCTGGGCCTGCGGCTGCGGTATCCGACGGTGCGGGAGGGACTGACGCATGCGCTCGCTGCTGGTGCTGACCAACCTGCCTGACCGCGCCGCGGCCGAGCGGCTTGCCGGCGTGCTGCTCGAGCAGCGCGTCGCGGCCTGCGTGAATATCCTGGCGCCCTGCCAGTCGGTCTACCGCTGGGAGAACAGGGTGCGGCGCGAGGAAGAGCACCCGCTGCTCATCAAGACGGCCGCGGAGCGCTATCCGGCGCTGGAGGCGGCGATCCGGGCCGGGCATCCCTACGAACTTCCCGAGATCATCGCGGTCCCAATCGAGCACGGCCTGCCCGCGTACCTCGCCTGGGTCGAGGCCGAGACCAGGGCTTGAAATGAA
>JADLES010000248.1 GCA_020845995.1 Burkholderiales bacterium
ATGCTCGCGGAGATGTGGGGCATCAGCTTCCTGCGCATGGCCGAGCAGGGCGTAGGCGAGCGCCTGGCGGGCGAGTTGCTCAGCATCGCGCTCATCCTGCTGCTCGCCTACCTGCTGTGGTCGCTGGTGCGCACGGCGAGCGAGCGGCTGCTCGCGCGCGAGGGCGGGCTGCCGGCGGGCGTAAGCGGCGACGAAGGCGTGGCGGCAAAGGCAAGCAGGCTCGGCACTCTGCTGCCGATCTTCCGCGCCACCGCGCTGGGCGGGATCCTGGTGGTGACGGTGCTGGGCGTGCTCTCGGCGCTGGGGATCAACATCCTGCCGTTGCTCGCCGGCGCGAGCGTGTTCGGCCTGGCGGTCGCCTTCGGCGCGCAGACGCTGGTGCGCGACATCGTTTCGGGCGCCTTCTTCCTCGCCGACGATGCGTTCCGCGTCGGCGAGTACATCGAGGTCGGCGAATCCAAGGGGACGGTGGAGAAGATTTCGATCCGCTCGCTGCAGCTTCGCCACCATCGCGGCGCAATCAACATCCTGCCCTACGGCGAGATCCGGCGCCTGCGCAACCAGAGCCGCGACTGGGTGATCGACAAGATGACCATCGGCATCACCTACGACAGCGACCTGGAAAAGGCGAGGAAGCTCATCAAGAAGATCGGCCAGGAGCTGGCGGCCGATCCGGAGCTCGCGCCCAAGACCATCGAGGCGCTGAAGATGCAGGGCGTCGAGCAGTTCGGCGACTTCGCGATCCAGATTCGCATGAAGATGAAGACCCTCCCCGGCGAGCAGTTCATCATCCGCCGCAAGGCCTTCGCCATGATCAAGAAGGCGTTCGACGCGAACGGCATCAAGTTCGCGTTTCCGACGGTGCAGGTCGCGGGCGCGGGCGAGGCGCCCGCCGCCGTTGCCGCCGCGGCCAGTCGCGCCGCGGCCGACGCGCAGAAGGCGTAGGCCTACTCCGGCTTCGCCTCGCGGATGGTGTGCAGCGGCAGCTGGATGCCCTCCAGCGAGGCGCCGCCGGTGGACAGCTCGAGGGTCTTGATGTTCTCCATCGGGTGCATGACCAGGCGGCCCTCGCACTGGATCACCAGGTGGCGGCCCTTCATCAGGTCCTCCAGCTTCATCTGGCGCGCGGCGTCGTTGGCGGACTGCAGGGGAAAGGAGTACTTGAGCTTCGAGCCGTCGCAGAATTCCACGGCAATGAACAGCATCGGCGTCATGGCGGCGGGTGTCCTCCGGGCAGGTTCTCGCGGATGATACGGGAGAAGCCGGGCTCGTTATAGGCGGCCCTGGCGCGGGCGGTGATGTCGCTGCGCCGGCGCAATTCGGCAAAGGGCAGGCTGGTGTCGATCTGGCCGCGCTCGTAGCCCAGCTCGTCGAGGTAACCGTTGGCGAGGATGCGCCAGTCGAACGGCCGGCCCGCGCCCACGGCGAGCGCGTGGTGGCGGATGGTGGTGGTGCAGTTGTGCACCAGCGCGTTGTACCACTCGGCCTTGCCGTCGAGGCGGTTGATTTCCTTCAGGTAATTGAGCAGCACCGCGCGCGCCTCGGCGGCCGGCGCCGTCAGCCGGTACAGGTGCAGGTCCTCGCCACGGAACTTCGCGCGCACGCCGATAAGGTCGCGCTCCTCGGCCACCACGTAGTAGATCTCGTACTGGCGGAAGAAGCCGAGCAGCGCGGAATACTCCTGGCCCTTTTTCTTGCGCGTCTCGATGGAGACCGCGAGGTGCTGTCCGTCGGCGAACTCCCAGCTCATGATGGTGTGCGCGATCAGGCGCGGGCCCCAGCTGGAGAGGAAGATGTCCGCGCCGCGCAGCTTCGAGAGGTCGTAGCGGCGCGTCTCCCAGCGCGGCCTGAAGTCGGTCTCGCTGCGGTACTCGAAGTCGCGTACGTTGTGGACGGTGAGGATGTCGCCCTCGATGCGGGCGCTCGCGGTGCGCGCCACGTCCGGCTGCCAGTCGGCTTCATTGGTCGGCGGGATGCCGAGCCACCAGGCGAGCACGAGGCCGAACAGCGCGAGCACGGCGAGCGCCGCGCGCAGGGCGGTGCGCAGCAGTACCAGGGCGGACAGTGCCGCGGCGGCCAGCCCCGCCGCCAGCAGGCCTGCCAGCCAGCGCTCGGGCGGGCCGTCGACCCAGAGCGCCGCGCAGGCCCAGGCGACGGCAGGAACGAGAACCAGTCCCGTCGCGATCCGGGCGCCGCGCGCGGCGGTTTTGGTTACCATGAGGATTCAAACTTCCGAGCGAGATCAGTCATGCTCAAGCGTATCGCAACTCTGGCGGGACTTGCCCTGGCCCTCGCGGCGCAGACCTGCTTCGCGGCCGATCCGGCGCCGGGTTCGCCGGGCGGGCGGCCGCGCATCGGCCTGGTGCTGGGCGGCGGCGGCGCCAAGGGCGGCGCGCACATCGGCGTGCTCAAGGTGCTGGAAGAGATGCGCATCCCGGTGGATTGCATTGCCGGCACCTCGATGGGCGCCATCGTCGGCGCGGCCTACTCGACCGGGCTGCCCGCCGAGGATCTGGCCAAGCTCGTAACCGCGGTGAACTGGAAGGACACGCTGGAGAGCGCGCCGCGCGAGGGCTACACGGTGCGGCGCAAGGCGCTCGATTTCCTCTTCACCAACGGCTTCGAGTTCGGCGTGCGGGACGGCAAGATCGTCTTTCCCGGCGGCATCGTGCCGACGCAGCAGATCGAGGGCCTGTTCCGCAGGATCGTCGCCGGCGCAAGGGAGGTGCCGAACTTTGACCGGCTGCCGATCCCGTTCCGCGCGGTCGCCACCGACTTGGAGAGCGGCGACATGAAGGTGTTCGACCGCGGCGATCTCGCCGTCGCCATGCGTGCCAGCATGGCGGTGCCGGCCGCTTTCGCGCCGGTGGAGGTCGATAACCGGCTGTACGTGGATGGCATGCTGGTGCGCAACCTGCCGGTGGACGTCGCCCGCAAACTGTGCGCCGACGTGATCATCGCGGTACCGCTCGGCAATCCGGTGGCTTCGCGCGAGAAGCTTGGCAACGCGCTGGCAGTGGCCGGCCAGGCGATGAACATCGCCATCGAGGCGAACGAGAAGGCGCAGCTCGCGACGCTGACTGCGCGCGACGTGTCGATCCCGGTGATCCTGCAGGACATCACCTCGTCGGATTTCTACAAGGTGCCCGAGGCGATTCCCCTTGGCGAAGCGGCGGCGCGAAAGGCGGCCGCCTCGCTCGCCCGCTACAGCCTGCCGCCGCAGGCGTACGCGGCCTGGCGCGCCGACCTGCGCAAGGACCCGACGCTGGCGAAGGTGAGGATCGACGAAGTGCGCCTGGTCGGCCTCAAGGTCACCAACCCGGAGGTGGTGCGGAACTACATCGAATCCAAGCCCGGCGATATCTACGATCCGGCGAAGGCCGAGGCGGATGCCACGCACCTGGTCGAGCGGGGCGACTACTCCTCGGTGAGCAGCCAGCTGGTGAACGAGGACGGCAAGAACGTCCTCGTCTTCAACGCCACCGAGAAGGCCTGGGGACCGAACTACCTCAAGGTCGACGGCAACCTCGCGACCGACTTCAAGGGCGACCTGTCCTGGGGACTGCGCGCGAACTACGAGAAACGCTGGCTCAACGACCTCGGCGGCGAGTTCCGGTTTGCAGGGCAAATCGGCAGGCCGACGCTGCTGCTCGCCCAGTTCTACCAGCCGGTCGAGCCCACGCAGACCTTCTACGTCATGCCCAGCCTGTATGGCGCGCGCACGCGCGAGTTCGTCTACGACAAGGACTCCGAGGTCGGCCTGTTCAAGGTGACCCGCTACGGCGGACGGCTGGAAGGCGGCGCGGCGATGGGGTCCTGGGGCGACCTGCGCGTCGGCCTGCTGCGCGGCTGGGTGGATACGGACAAGCAGACCGGCGAGGACTGGGTGAAGGCCGACGGCCGCAAGGATGCCGGCGCCGCAACGGTACGGTTCAACTACGACACCCTCGACAAGCGGCTGTGGGCGACGGAGGGAACGCTTG
>JADLES010000249.1 GCA_020845995.1 Burkholderiales bacterium
TCACGCAGCGCAGGCCGGTGAGCGGGTAGCTGCAGCGCTCGACGATCTTCGATTCGCCCGCCTTGGTGAGGTGCTCCATGGTGACGAACACCTGCTTCGCGCCGGCGGCGAGGTCCATCGCGCCGCCGACGGCGGGGATGGCGTCGGGCTCGCCGGTGTGCCAGTTGGCGATGTCGCCCGCGGCCGAGACCTGGAAGGCGCCGAGCACGCAGATGTCGATGTGGCCGCCGCGGATCATGGCGAAGGAGTCGGCGTGGTGGAAGTAGGCCGCGCCCGGCAGCGCGGTCGCCGGGTTCTTGCCGGCGTCGATGAGGTCTTCGTCCTCCGTTCCGGGCGCCGGTTTCGGCCCCAGGCCGAGGATGCCGTTCTCGCTGTGCAGGATGATTTCGCGGTCTTTCGGCAGATGGTTGGCGACGAGCGTCGGCAGGCCGATGCCGAGGTTCACGTAGGCGCCGTTGGGGATGTCGCGCGCGACGCGCGCGGCGATCTGATGCCGGTCGAGCTTCTTCATGCCGCCTTCCTCGCCGCGGCGAGGTGCACCACGCGCTGCACGAAGATGCCCGGCGTGACGATGGCTTCCGGGTCGAGCTGGCCGAGCGCCACGGTCTCGCGCACCTGCGCGACCGTGCATTTCGCCGCCGCGGCCATGATCGGGCCGAAATTGCGCGCGGTCATGCGGTAGCTGAGGTTGCCCCAGCGGTCGGCGCGCTCGGCCTTGATGAGGGCGTAGTCGGCGTGGATCGGGTACTCGAGCACGTAGTCGCGCTCGCGGATGCGCCGCGTCTCCTTGCCCTCGGCGAGCCGCGTGCCGAAGGCGGTCGGCGTGTAGAACGCGCCGATGCCCGCGCCGGCGGCGCGGATGCGCTCGGCGAGCGTGCCCTGCGGCACGAGCTCGAGCTCGATCCCGCCCGCGCGGTAGAGGCGGTCGAAGTGCCAGGAATCGGCCTGGCGCGGGAAGGAGCAGAGGATCTTGCGCACCCGGCCCGCGCCGATCAGCGCCGCGAGCCCCGCGTCGGCGTTGCCCGCGTTGTTGTTGACGATGGTGAGGTCCTTCGCGCCCTGCGCGATCAGGCAATCGATCAGCTCGACGGGCATGCCCGCGTTGCCGAAGCCGCCGATCATCACCGTCGCGCCGTCGGGCAGGTCGGCGAGCGCCGCCTCGGGCGAGGCGAAGATTTTGTCGATCATGGGCGGCGAATTATCCCCCAAGGTCTTTCCGGGTCGTTTCCGGCAGGTTCCGTTCGATTCGTGAGAAATCACATTCAGTAGATTTCATATCTAATTGATTTATATGTATATTTAAAATCCAGAAATAGTCTCCACGAAATGACCTAAGTAATTGTAGAACCTAGGGAAATTCTCCAAACTCGCTTGACCATGGCTGGTTTTTCAGATTAAAGTGGGAAAACGTAGAAAAAAGTGGCTTAAGTTGCCAACAACAATGCCGCGTTCACCGGTCTGACCGTTCCGAGTGCAGGAGGCGAGCAAAGGTGGGGGGTACGGGCACAACGTTTCACGGCGCAACCGTTCTGACGCTGGACGCGAAAGGACGCCTCGCCATCCCGACGCGGCACCGCGACGCGCTGCTCAGTTCCGGCCGCACGCTCGTGCTCAGCGCGCATCCGGAGGGCTGCGCGCTCGTCTATCCAGAGTCGGCCTGGGAGCGCGTGCGCGCGCAGGTCGAGAAATTCCCCAGCTTTCACCCGCAGGCGAGCTGGTGGAAGCGCCTGCTGCTCGGCTTCGAGGAGCACATCGCGCCCGATGCCGCCGGCCGCGTGCTGCTGCCGGGCGGCCTGCGCCAGCACGCGAAGCTCGAGCGCGAGGCAATGCTGGTCGGGCAGGGCCATTATTTCGAGCTGTGGGACGCGGGCGTCTGGAGCGCGAAGCTGGGCGCCGCGCTCGCCGCCTCCGGCACGCCGCCGCCCGGCATGGAGGACTTCTCGCTGTGACGGCGGGTGGCGCCGATGAGCACTTCGACGCTCCGGACTCCCACGCAGCATCGCCCGGTCCTTCTCGCCGAGAGCCTGGCGGCGCTCGCCATCCGCGCCGACGGCGCCTACGTGGACGCGACCTTCGGCCGGGGCGGGCACAGCCGCGCGATCCTCGCGCGGCTTGGTCCGCGCGGCCGGCTGATCGCGCTCGACCGCGATCCGCAGGCGGTCGAATCCGCGCGCGCGATCGCGGACCCGCGCTTTCGCATCGAGCACGCGCCCTTCAGCGAGCTCGGGCGGGTGCTCGATGCGCTGCTCGCGCGCCCGGGCGCGGCCGCCCGTGTGCACGGCGTGCTCGCCGATCTGGGCGTGTCCTCGCCGCAGCTGGAGGACGCCTCGCGCGGCTTTTCCTTCCGACAGGACGGCCCGCTCGACATGCGCATGGACCCGGGCAGCGGCCCGAGCGCCGCCGACTGGCTGGCTAGCGCGACAGAACAACAAATCCGGGAGGCGATCGGCGGTTATGGCGAAGAACGGTTTGCTCAACAGGTTACAAAGGCGATTGTTGCTGCTCGGCGACGCGAGCCGATCCGCCGCACCGAGCAACTTGCCGCTGTCGTGGCTGCGGCGGTCCGGCGCGGGCAGGCACGGCGGCAGGCTGGCAAGGACCCGGCGACGCGCACCTTTCAGGCTCTACGGATTCTCGTCAATCGGGAGCTTGAGGAGGTCGCGCTGATGCTGCCGCAGGCGATCGAGCGGCTGACCGCGGGCGGGCGCCTGGCGGTGATCAGCTTTCATTCGCTCGAAGACCGCCTGGTGAAGCGCGTGCTGCGCGCATGCAGCGCCGACCGCCTGCCCCGGGATTTGCCGATTCGTGCCCGCGAATTGCCACAAGCGCCGCTCAGAATCGCCGGCAAGGCGCTGCGCGCCTCGGCGGCCGAGATCGCGGCCAACCCGCGCGCGCGCAGCGCGACGCTGCGCGTGGCGGAGCGGACCGGCGCGCTTTTCGATGCATCCCTGCTGCAACGCCTGATTGCCGAACACGGGCCCGAGCCGTGGCGAAGCTGAACCTCCTCCTCCTCCTGGTTCTCGTCGTCTGCGCGCTCGGGCTCGTCACCTCCCAGCACAAGTCGCGCAAGCTGTTCGCCGAGCTCGAGCGCGAGCAGGAGCGCGCGCGCGCGCTCGAGGTCGAGTACGGCCAGCTGCAGCTGGAGGCGAGCACCTGGGGCCTGCACGCGCGCGTGGAGCGGATCGCCACCCGCACGCTCGGCATGCGCGCGCCCGATCCGCGCCGGGTGCGGATGGTCGAGCCGCGCGCGGAGACGCCGGCGCCATGAGCGCTGCAGGGGCTCATCCTTGAGCACCGCGACCAGCGTGCCCATGCTGGTGCGACTGCCGGCCGGGCGGGCACGGCTCGCGCTGTTTGCGCTGCTCGCGGCCTTCGTGGTGCTCGCCGGGCGCTCGGCCTACCTGCAGTCGATGAAGACCGGCTTCCTGCAGGAGAAGGGCGAGGCGCGCTACGCGCGCGTGCTGGAGGTGCCGGCTACGCGCGGGCGCATCGTCGACCGGCACGGCGAGGCGCTCGCCATCTCCACGCCGGTGCGCTCGGTGTGGGCGATCCCCGACGAAGTCAAGGCGGACGCGGCGCAGCTGCAGGCGCTCGCCGCGCTGCTGCAGATGGACGCGCGCCAGCTCGCGCGCAGGCTCGCCGACGCGGACCGCGAGTTCGTGTACCTCAAGCGCCAGATCCCGCCGGAGCAGGCCGAACGCGTGGCCGCGCTCGGCATCCCGGGCATCCAGCAGCAGGCGGAGTTCCGGCGCTACTACCCCGGCGGCGAGAGCATGGCGCACGTGGTCGGCTTCACCGGCGTGGACGATTCGGGCCAGGAGGGCATCGAGCTCGCGTACCAGGCGCTGCTCGCCGGCGCCGCGGGCAGCCGGCGCGTGATCAAGGACCGGCTCGGCCGGATCGTCGAGGACCTGCAGTCGATCCGCGCCGCGCAGGACGGCCGCGACCTCGCGCTCGCGCTCGACAGCAAGATCCAGAACATCGCCTTCGGCGCCCTCAAGGCCGCGGTCGAAGCGCAGCGCGCCAAGGCGGGCGCGATCGTGGTGCTGGATGTGCGCACGGGCGAAGTGCTGGCGCTCGCGAACCTGCCGAGCTACAACCCGAACAACCGCGCGAAGCTGACCGGCGCGCAGCTGCGCAACCGCGTGATGACCGACAGCTTCGAGCCCGGCTCGACGCTGAAACCCTTCACCGTCGGCCTGGCGATGGAGACCGGCCGCATCACGCCGGCAAGCGTGATCCAGACCGCGCCGGGGTCGCTGACCATCGGCAGCTACACCATCCACGACGCGCACCCGGGCGGCGCCATGACCGCCGCCCAGGTGATCCAGAAGTCCTCCAACGTCGGCGCGGCCAAGATCGCGCTGTCGATGCCGCGCGAGGAGATGCACGCGCTTTTCCGGCGGGTCGGCTTCGGCGCCGCGCCGCGCCTGGGGTTTCCCGGCGAGGCCACGGGCAGGTTGCGCGAGGCGAAGACCTGGCGGCCGATCGAGCAGGCGACGATGGCCTACGGTCACGGCATCTCCGTGAGCCTGATCCAGCTCGCGCGCGCATACACGGTGTTCGCGCGCGAGGGCGAGCTGGCGCCGCTGTCGCTGGTGAAGACCGGCGGCGCGCAAGTGCCGGGCGAGCGCGTATTCTCGCCCGCGGTGGCATCGGCGCTGCGCGACATGCTGGAAGCCGCGGTGCAGCCCGGCGGCACCGCGCCGCGCGCCCGCATCGCCGGCTGGAGGGTCGGCGGCAAGACCGGCACCGCGCACAAGCAGGAGAACCGCGGCTACGCCGCGAACAAGTACGTCTCCTCCTTTGTCGGCTTCGCGCCCATCTCCGAGCCCCGGCTGGTCATTGCCGTGATGCTGGACGAACCCTCCGCGGGCCAGTACTACGGCGGCGCGGTGGCCGCTCCGGTGTTCGCGCAGGTCATGCAGGGGGCGCTGCGCCTGCTGGGGGTGCCCTACGACGCGCCGCTCGCACCGATCGAGCTTCCCGGCGAAGGCGACGAGGCGAAGGAGAGCACCTGATTGGGACCGTGCTCGCGCAACTCGTGCGCCAGGGGGCCGCGATCGACCGCCTGAGCTCCGACAGCAGGCGCGCGGGGCGCGGCACGGCGTTCTTCGCGTGGCCCGGCGCGGCGGGTGACGGCCGTCGCCACATCCCGCAGGCGATCGAGCGCGGCTGCGCGGCCGTTCTTTGGGAGAGCGAGGGCTTCGCCTGGAACCGAACCTGGCTCGTGCCGAACGCCGGCGTGCGCGGGCTGCGCGCGCAGGCCGGCCCGCTCGCGCACGAATTCTACGGCCGCCCTTCGGAGTCGCTGTGGGTGTGCGGGGTGACCGGCACCAACGGCAAGACCTCGTGCTCGCAGTGGCTCGCGCATCTGCTGTCCTCGAGAGCAATCAAGACCGCCGTCATCGGTACGCTGGGCAGCGGCTTTGCGCCGCATCTGGAGCCGGTGGCAAACACCACGCCCGACGCGCTCGAGCTGCACCGCATGCTGAAGGCGTTCCGGGACCAGGGCGCGCGCGCGGTCGCGATGGAAGTGTCCTCGCACGGCCTGGAGCAGGGGCGCGTGAACGGCGTCGCCTTCGACTGCGCGCTGCTCACCAACCTGACGCAGGACCATCTCGACTACCACGGCACGATGGCGGCGTACGCGGCGGCCAAGGCGCGGCTGTTCGAGGCGCCCGGGCTGGAAATCGCGGTGATCAACATGGACGACGCGTTCGGCCGCGAACTCGCCGCCCGACGCGGCCTGCGGGTGATCGGATACGGGTTCTCGGGCGGCGACCTGCGGGCGCGGGAAAGAGGCGGGCGCATCGAGATCACATCGCCCTGGGGCGCGGCGAGCGTCGCGCTGCCGGTGCCGGGCCGCTTCAACGCTTCGAACGCGCTTGGCGTACTGGGTTGCCTGGTGGCGAAAGGCATCCCGTTCGCCGAGGCCGCGGCGCTGCTCGAGCGGCTGCCGCCGTTGCCCGGCCGCATGCAGCGGATCGCCGAGCGGCCCGGGCGCCCGCTGGTAGTCGTCGACTACGCGCATACACCGGATGCGCTCGAGCAGGCGCTGGCGGCGCTCGCTCCGCTGGCCGAGGAGCGCGGCGGCCGGCTGGTCGCGGTGTTCGGCGCGGGTGGCGAGCGCGACGCGGGCAAGCGGGTGCAGATGGGATCCGCCGCCGCGCGGCACGCCGGCCGCATCGTGCTCACCTCGGACAATCCGCGCGGCGAGGAGCCGCTGGCGATCATCGGCGCCATCCGGCGCGGCCTCGCGGGCGAGTGCACGATCGAGCCGGACCGGGCGCGCGCGATCGAGGCCGCGGTCGCGGAGGCGGGCGCGGCCGACGTGATCCTCATCGCCGGCAAGGGGCACGAGCGCTTCCAGGAGATCGCCGGCGAGCGCCTGCCGTTCTCGGATGCGGCGGTGGCCGAAGCGGCGCTCGGCCGCCGGGGGGCGGCATGATGCGCCTCGCCGAAGCGGCCGCCGCGATGCGGGCCCGCCATGTCGGCGAAGATGCGCGGTTCGGCGGCGTGTCCACCGACACGCGCTCGATCGGCAGGGGCGAGCTGTTCGTGGCGATCCGCGGCGAGCGCTTCGACGGCCACGATTTTCTCGCTGCCGCCCGCGAGCGCGGCGCCGCGGCCGCTCTCATCGACGAGCGTTTTGCCGGGACGGCACCGCTGCCCGCCCTGGTGGTCGAGGACACACGTCGCGGCCTCGGGCGCCTCGGACGGCACTGGCGGGGGCGCT
The DNA here is from genome assembly GCA_020845995.1 of Burkholderiales bacterium. Taxonomy (GTDB): domain Bacteria; phylum Pseudomonadota; class Gammaproteobacteria; order Burkholderiales; family SG8-39; genus RBG-16-66-20. The sequence continues at coordinate 6,740 of JADLES010000249.1, forward strand.
TTGCGCCTGTGCTGGTCGCGATCACCGGCTCCAACGGCAAGACCACGACCAAGGAAATGCTCGCCTCGATCCTGCGCGCGCACGCGGGCGCAGAGGGGGCGCTCGCCACGCGCGGCAACCTGAACACCGACATCGGCGTGCCGCTCACGCTGCTGCGGCTGCGCGCCGGGCACCGCTACTGCGCGGTCGAGCTGGGCATGAACCACCCCGGAGAGATCGCGATGCTGGCGGCAATCGCGCAGCCCGGCGTGGCGCTGGTCAACAACGCGCAGCGCGAGCACCTGGAGTTCATGCGATCGGTGGAGGCGGTGGCCGAGGAGAACGCGAGCGTGTTCGACGCGCTCCCCCCCGAGGGCGTGGCGGTGCTCAATGCCGAGGACCCGATGGCGCAGATCTTCCGCCGCAAGGCCGGCGCGCGCCGGCGCGTCGAGTTCGGGCTCGCGCGTGGCGAGGTCACCGGCCGCTACCAGCTGAAAGGACTGCAAAGCGAAATCGTGCTCGCGACGCCGGCGGGGGAAGCGCGCGCGACGCTGGCGATTCCCGGCGCGCACAACGTGCGCAACGCGCTCGCGGCGGCGGCCTGCGCGCACGCCGCCGGCATCCCGCCGGCGGCGATCGGCGCGGGCCTCGCGGCGTTCCGCCCCTACACCGGCCGGCTGCAGGTGAAGACCACCGCCGCCGGCGCGACGCTGATCGACGACAGTTACAACGCCAACCCGGACTCGGTGCGCGCGGCGATCGACGTGCTCGCCGCCTGCCCGCGACCGACCGCGCTGGTGCTGGGCGACATGGGCGAAATGGGGGAGCAGGGCCTGGCGTTCCATGTCGAGGTGGGAAAGTACGCCAAAGAGAAGGGCATCGACCTGCTTTTCACCCTTGGAAGTCTTTCCAGGGAGGCGGGCGGAAGGCACTTCGAAGACCTGAACGAGATCAAGGCGAACCTCAAAGACGCCAGGACGGTTCTGGTCAAGGGTTCGCGCTTCATGGCGATGGAACGTGTCGTCTCGCTGCTGACGGGCGAGAAGGCGGGAGGGCACTCGGTGCCTGCCAAGGAGAAGCACTAGTGCTTCTGGAACTGGCCCAATGGCTCGCCAGGGACGTGCGCCTGTTCAACGTCTTCAACTACATCACGCTGCGCGCGGTGCTCGCCTGCCTGAGCGCGCTCGCCCTCTCGCTGATCCTCGGCCCCTACGTGATCCGCAAGCTCACCGCGTACAAGATCGGGCAGTCGGTGCGCGACGACGGTCCGAAGTCGCACCTCACCAAGGCCGGCACGCCGACCATGGGCGGCGCGCTGATCTTGCTGTCGGTGGGCATCACCACGCTGCTCTGGGGCGACCTCGCCAACCGCTTCCTCTGGGTGGTGCTGCTGGTGACGCTCGCCTTCGGCACCATCGGCTGGATCGACGATTACCGCAAGGTGGTGCACCGCAACCCGAAGGGCCTGCCGGCGAGGGCGAAGTTCTTCTGGCAGTCGGTCTTCGGCCTGGGCGCCGCCGCCTACCTCGCCTGGCTCGCGCAGAGCACACCGGCGCTGAACGAGCTGATCGTGCCGTTCTTCAAGTTCGTCGCCTACCCGCTGGGCACGCTCGGCTTCGTGGTGCTGACCTACTTCGTCATCGTCGGCACCTCCAACGCGGTCAACCTGACCGACGGCCTGGACGGCCTCGCGATCATGCCCACGGTGATGATCGCCGGCGCGCTTGGCATCTTCGCCTACGTCGCCGGCCACGCGCTGTTCTCCAAGTACCTGGGCGTGCCCTACATCGCCGGCGCGGGCGAGCTCGCCGTGTTCTGCGGCGCGCTGGTCGGCGCGGGCCTGGGCTTTCTCTGGTTCAACGCCTACCCGGCCGAGGTGTTCATGGGCGACGTCGGCGCGCTCGCGCTCGGCGCCGCGCTCGGCACGATGGCGGTGATCGTGCGCCAGGAGATCGTGCTCGCGATCATGGGCGGCGTGTTTGTCGCCGAAACGCTGTCGGTGATGATCCAGGTGCTGTATTTCAAGGCCACCGGCGGCAAGCGCATCTTCCGCATGGCGCCACTGCACCACCACTACGAGCTGGAAGGCTGGAAGGAATCGCAGGTCGTGGTGCGCTTCTGGATCATCACCATGATGCTGGTGCTGTTCGGCCTGTCGACGCTCAAGCTCCGATGATGCGCGACCCGGCCTACGCGCTGCTGAAGCGGCCCGCGCCGATGGCGCTCAAGGGCCGGCGCGTGCTCGTGCTGGGCCTGGGCGACACCGGGCTCTCGGTCGCGCAGTGGGTCGAAGCGCGGGGCGGCAGCGTTCTCGTCGCCGACAGCAGGGTCGCGCCGCCTCGCTTGAGCGGTCTGGCAAGGGAAAAGGTGATCACCGGCAAGTTCAGGTCGTCCCTGCTCAAGGATGTCGACCTCGTCTGCGTCAGCCCGGGATTGTCGCTCGAGGAAGACGTCGTGCAGGCGGCCGCCGCCAAGGGCATCCCGGTGGTGGGCGACATCGAGCTGTTCGCCTGGGCCGCGCGCGAGAAAGTGATCGCGATCACCGGCACCAATGGCAAGAGCACCGTGACCGCGCTCGCCGGCCACCTGCTGCGTTCCGCGGGCATGGACTGTGAAGTGGCGGGGAATATCTCGCCTCCGGTCCTGGCTTCCCTTCTTTCAAGACGAGAACGCCCCGCAATCTGGGTGCTGGAGCTTTCCAGCTACCAGCTCGAGACGACCTGGTCGCTCGCGCCCGCGGCCGCGGCGATGCTGAACCTCTCGGAGGATCACCTCGATCGCTACGCGGGCCTCGCCGAATATGCGCGCGCGAAGGCGCGCGTGTTCCAGGGCGAGGGCCTGCAGGTCCTCAATCGCTGCGACTCGGCGTCGATGGCGATGGCGCTCGCCGGTCGCGCGCAGGTGACGTTCGGCATGGATGCGCCGCCGATGCTCGAAGACCTCGGCATCGCGCGCGGCTGGCTGTGCCGGGGCGAAGAAAGGATTGTTCAGGAAAAGGAACTGCTTCTTGCGGGGGCGCACAACGTGTCGAACGCACTGGCCGCCTGCGCGCTCGCGCTCGCCGCGGGCGCCCCGCTCGCCGCGCTCGCCCAGGGGTTGAAGAGCTTCCGCGGCCTGCCGCACCGCATGCAGCGGGTCGCCGTGCGCGGCGGCGTGGACTGGCTGGATGATTCCAAGGGCACCAACGTCGGCGCGACGGTCGCGGCGCTGAAGGGCTTGTCGAAGAAGGCCGTCGTGATCCTCGGCGGCGAAGGCAAGGAGCAGAACTTCGCGCCGCTCGCGCCCGCCGTGCTGGCGCACGCGAAGCAGGTGCTCCTGATCGGCAGGGATGCGCCTCGGATCCATCGCGCCCTGGCCGGGACGGGAATTCCCATGGAAACGGCGGATACGCTCGAGCAGGCGGTGCGGCGCGCGGCCCAGGTCGCGCGGGCGGGCGAGGCGGTGCTGCTGTCGCCCGCCTGCGCGAGCTTCGACATGTTCCGCGATTACCGGCACCGCGCCGAGGCGTTCGCCGCGGCGGTCGCGGCGCTGGACGCGGCGCCGGGCGGAGCCCTGTGATGGCGAGCCCGAGCCTGGTCTTCGCGCTGGGACAGGGCCGTACCGCCGGTACGCCCGCCCCCGAGTACGACCGCTCGCTCGCCTGGGCGGCGCTGCTGCTCGTGGCGGCGGGCCTGGTGATGGTGTACTCGGCCTCGATCGCCACCGCCGAGGCGGCACGCTACTCGGGCCAGAACCCGGCCTATTTCCTGCTGCGACACGGGGCCTTCGTCGCCGTCTCGCTCGCCGCCGCCACGGCGGTGTTCCTGGTGCCGGTGGCGTGGTGGCAGAAGGCCGCGCCCTGGCTGTTCGCCGCCTGCGTCGTGCTGCTCGCGCTGGTGCTCGTTCCCGGCGTGGGCCGCGAGGTGAACGGCGCGCGCCGCTGGCTGAACCTGTACGTCGCCACCGTGCAGCCCTCCGAGCTGATGAAGCTGGCGGTGGTGCTCTACGCCGCCGACTACACGGTGCGCAAGCACGCGGTGCTGAAGAATTTCAAGCGCGGCCTGCTGCCGATGCTGGGGGTGATGCTGGCGGTGGCCTGGCTGCTGCTGCGCGAACCCGATTTCGGCGCCTTCGTGGTGATCGCGGTGACCGCGTTCGGCGTGCTGTTCGTGGGCGGCATGAGCGGCCGGCAGTTCGCCGTGCTGGTGGGCATGCTCGCCGCGGGGTTCGCCGTGCTGGTGCTGTCCTCGCCCTACCGCATGCAGCGCATCTTCGGCTTCATGGATCCCTGGTCCGACCCCTACGGCCGCGGCTACCAGCTCTCGCACGCGCTGATCGCCTTCGGCCGCGGCGAATGGCTGGGCGTGGGCCTGGGCGCGAGCATCGAGAAGCTGCACTACCTGCCCGAGGCGCACACCGATTTCCTGCTCGCGGTGATCGCCGAGGAACTGGGCCTCGCGGGCGTGCTGGTGGTGATCGCGCTGTTTGCCTGGATCGTGCTGCGCGCGTTCGCCATCGGCCGGCAGGCGGCGGCGCGCGAGCGCTACTTCCACGCGCTCGCGGCGCAAGGCATCGGCATCTGGATCGGCTTCCAGGCGCTCATCAACATGGGCGTGAACATGGGGCTGCTGCCCACCAAGGGCCTGACGCTGCCGCTGATGAGCTTCGGCGGCTCGGGACTGGTGGTGAACTGCGTCGCGGTGGCGGTGCTCCTGCGCATCGACTGGGAGAACCGCCAGCTCGCCAAGGGTCTCAACGCGTGAACGCGTTCCGCAACAACGCATGAGCACGATCCTGATCATGGCGGGCGGCACCGGCGGCCACGTGATCCCGGGCCTCGCCGTCGCCGACGAAATGCGCGACCGCGGCTGGACGGTGGTCTGGATGGGGGCGAAAAGCGGCATGGAGGCGCGCCTGGTGCCCGAGCGCGGCTACGCGGTGGAGTGGATCCGCGCCGCTGCGCTGCGCGGCACGGGCCTGGCGGCGGCGCTGCTGCTGCCCTTGCATCTGCTGGTCGGCTTCTGGCAGAGCGCGCGCGCCATCTTTCGCGTTCGTCCCGACGTCGTGCTCGGCATGGGCGGCTACGTCGCATTCCCGGGCGGCATGATGGCTTCGCTGCTCGCGCGGCCGCTGGCGGTGCACGAGCAGAACGCGGTCGCGGGTCTCGCCAACCGCGTGCTCGCCGGCGTCGCCGACAAGGCGATGGTGGCGTTCCCGGACGCGCTCGCGCGCGCCGAATGGACCGGCAACCCGGTGCGCGCCGACATCGCCGGGATGGCGGAACCCGCCGCGCGCTTTGGCGGCAGGAAGGGCCCGCTGCGGCTGCTGGTGGTGGGCGGCAGCCAGGGCGCGCAGGCGCTCAACGAAGCGGTGCCGAAAGCGCTCGCCCTGCTGCCCGAAGCGGAAAGGCCCGAGGTCACGCACCAGGCCGGCGACAGGAATCTGGATGCGCTTCGGCTGAATTATTCGCAGGCAAGGGTCCGGGGGCATCTTGTCGCCTTTATCGAGGACATGGCGCGGCGCTACGCCGAGGCGGACCTGGTGATCTGCCGCGCCGGCGCGATGACCGTCTCCGAACTGGCGGCCGGAGGCATCGCAAGCACGCTGGTGCCCTACCCGCACGCGACGGACGACCACCAGATGGCGAACGCGCGGTTCCTCGCCGACAAGGGCGCGGCGATCCTGCTGCCGCAGCCGCAGCTCACGCCGCAGAAGCTGGCGGCGCTGATCGGTTCGCTGGATCGCGGGGCGCTGCGCGCAATGGCGGAGAAGGCGAGGGCGCTGGGCAAGCCGGAGGCCGCGCGCATCGTCGCCGACCGTTGCGCGGAGCTTGCGAAATGAAGCACAAGGTCCGCCGCATCCACTTCGTGGGCATCGGCGGCGCCGGCATGAGCGGCATCGCCGAGGTGCTGGTGAACCTGGGTTACCAGGTGAGCGGCTCCGACCCCGCGAGCAATGCCGCGATCCGGCGTCTGGCGGGCCTCGGCGTATCGGTTGCCACCGAGCACAGGCAGGAGAACATCCGCGGCGCCGACGTGGTGGTCGTGTCGACCGCGGTGCGCAGCGACAATCCCGAGATCGTGGCGGCGCGCGCGTGCCGCGTCCCGGTGGTGCCGCGCGCGCTGATGCTCGCGGAACTGATGCGGCTGAAGCAGGGCGTGGCGATCGCCGGGACGCACGGCAAGACGACCACCACGAGCCTGGTCGCGAGCGTGCTCGCCGAGGGCGGCCTCGATCCGACCTTCGTGATCGGCGGGCGCCTGAACGCCGCCGGTTCCAACGCCAAGCTGGGCGCGGGCGAGTTCATCGTGGTCGAAGCCGACGAGTCGGACGCGAGCTTCCTGCACCTGCAGCCGGTGATCGCGGTGGTGACCAACATCGACGCCGACCACATGGACAGCTACCAGCACGATTTTCCGCGGCTGCAGCAGGCGTTCATCCAGTTCCTGCACAAGCTGCCTTTCTACGGCAGCGCGGTGCTGTGCGCCGACGATGCGCACGTGCGCGAGATCGCGCCGTTCGTATCGCGGCCGATCGTCACCTACGGCCTGGGCGAGGACGCGACGGTGCGCGCGACGTCCCTGGAGCTGGGCGCGCGCAGCCGCTTCACGGCGCTGCGCGGCGGCGGGGAGGCGCTGGAGATCACGCTCAACCTGCCGGGGCGCCACAACGTGCTGAACGCGCTTGCGGCGATCGCCGTCGCGACCGAGCTGAAGCTGCCGCCCGAGTCGATCCAGCGCGCGCTGGCGGGCTTCCGCGGCGTCGACCGGCGCTTCCAGCAGTACGGCGAGGTGCGCATCGACGGCGGCGAGGCCGGATCCTTCGCGCTGGTCGACGATTACGGCCATCACCCGGCCGAGATCGCCGCGACGCTGGAGGCGGCGCGCCTCGCGTTTCCCGGGCGGCGGCTCGTGCTCGCGTTCCAGCCGCACCGCTACACGCGCACGCGGGACCTGTTCGAGGACTTCGTCAGGGTGCTCGGGCGCGCCGACCTGCTGCTGCTGGCCGAGGTCTACCCGGCGGGCGAGGCGCCGATCGCCTCCGCCGACGGCCGTTCGCTTGCCAGCGCCGTGAAAGCGGTAAGCAAGGCCGAACCGGTATTCGTGGAAGACGTGTCGGTGATGCCCGAGGCGATCCGTCGCGCCGCGCGCCCGGGCGACGTCGTGCTCACCATGGGCGCCGGCTCCATCGGCGGCGTCGCCGCGCACCTGGGCAACGTCGCCGCGCGGCCGGATTGACCATGGGCAACGATATCCGCTTTCAGGGACTGCGCGGCGAGCTGAAGGCCAACGAGCCGATGGCGCTGCATTCCAGCTGGCGCGCCGGCGGTCCCGCGCGGCGCTTTTTCGCGCCGGCGGACCTCGAGGACCTGTCGGCGTTCCTCGCGCAGCTGCCCGAGAGCGAGCCGATCCTGTTCGTGGGCCTGGGCTCGAACCTCCTCGTGCGCGAGGGCGGCTGGCCGGGCACCGTCGTGCTCACCTACAGCGCGCGCCGCGCGCCGCGCATGGACGAGGGGCTGGTTTACGCGGAGGCAGGGGTCGCCTGCCCGAAGCTGGCGCGCTTCGCGGCCGACCAGAACCTGGGCAGCGCCGAGTGGCTCACCGGCATCCCCGGCACGGTGGGCGGCGCGCTGGCGATGAACGCCGGCTGCTACGGCGGCGAGACCTGGGACATCGTCGAGCGCGTGGTCACCATCAACCGCCGCGGCCAGCTGCGCCGCCGCGGCAAGGACGAGTTCGAGTTCGGCTACCGCCGCTGCGAGCTGAAGGCCGACGCGAGCGGCGACGGCGACGAGTGGTTCGCCTCGGCGCACTTCCGCCTGCCCGAGGGCGACCGCGAGGAATCGCGCGAGATCATGAAGGCGCTGCTGACCAAGCGCCGCCACACCCAGCCGCTGCAGCTGCCCAACGCGGGCAGCGTGTTCCGCAACCCGGAGGAGGGCAGGACCGCCGCGCGCCTGATCCAGTCCTGCGGCCTGAAGAGGCTGGAGCGCAACGGCGCGCGCATCTCGGAGAAGCACGCCAACTTCATCGTCAACCCCGGCGGCGTGGCCAGCGCCGCCGACATCGAGTGGCTGATCCTGCACGTGCAGCAGAAGGTCGAGCAGGACCAGGGCGTGCGCCTGGTGCCGGAGGTAAAGATCGTGGGAGATTCGCGATGAGCGCGCGCCGGGATTTCGGCAAGGTCGCCGTGCTGATGGGCGGGCGCTCGGCCGAACGCGAGATTTCGCTGATGAGCGGCGCCGGCGTGCTCCAGGCGCTGCGCAAGAAGGGCGTGGACGCGCACGCCTTCGACCCGGCCGATCGCGACCTCGTCGAGCTCCGGCGCGAGGGATTCGCGCGCTGCTTCATCGCGCTGCATGGCCGCGGCGGCGAAGACGGCACGCTGCAGGGCGCGCTGGAAGTGCTCGGCCTGCCCTACACCGGCAGCGGCGTGCTCGGCTCGGCCATCGCCATGGACAAGTGGCGCAGCAAGATGATCTGGACCGCGGGCGGATTGCCGACGCCGCGCTTCCGCATCTTGACGGATGACGACAACTGGGAATCCGTCGCGCGCGAGCTTGGCCTGCCTCTGATCGTCAAGCCGGCCAACGAAGGTTCGACGCTCGGCCTGACCAGGGTGACCGAGGTGGGGCAGCTGCCGGTTGCCTACACGCTCGCGGCGCGCACCTACCACGACACCGCGCTCGCGGAACGGTTCGTCGACGGGCCGGAGTACACCGCGAGCGTGCTGGACGACGCGACGCTGCCGTTGATTCGCATCGAAGCGCCGCAGGGCAACTACGACTACCAGAACAAGTACTTCAGCGACGACACCCGCTACCTGTGTCCCTGCGGCCTGCCGGCGCCGCGGGAAGAGGCGCTCCAGTCGCTTGCGCTGCAGGCCTTTCGCCTGCTCGGCTGCTCCGGCTGGGGTCGCGTCGACCTGATGCTGGATGCGAAGGGCGATCCCTGGCTGCTCGAGGTCAACACGGCGCCGGGCATGACCGGCCACAGCCTGGTGCCGATGGCGGCGCGCGCCGCGGGCATGAGCTACGAGGACCTGTGCGTGAAGATTCTCGCGGGCGCCGCTGTGGAAGACGAAAGGCAGCGCCGTGTGGGATAACCCGAGGCTGCTGAACGCCGTCGCCGGCGCGCTGGCCGTGCTCGCCGCGCTGATTTTTGCCTACGGCGCGCTGCAGCTGCTGCTGCGCTCGCCGTTGTTTCCGCTGCGCGACGTGGTGCTGCTGGCGGAGCCGCGGAACGCGAGCCGCGTGGAGATCGCGAACGCGCTCGACGGCGTCGGCGGCAACTTCTTCGCGGCCGACCTTGCCGGGCTGCGCGCGCGCCTCGAGCAGGTGGGCTGGGTGCGCCGCGTGGAGGCGCGCCGCGTCTGGCCCGACCGCATCGAGATCCGCCTGGAGGAGCATGTCGCGTTCGCGCGCTGGGCGGGCGGTGGCCTGGTGAACAGCCACGGCGAGCCCTTCAGCGCGCCGCTGGAGGCCGAAGCGGAGCGGCGCCTGCCCCTTCTCGCCGGCCCTCCCGGCACCGAAGGCGAGCTCGCGCGGCGCTACCGGCGCTTCGCCGGGTTGCTCGAGCCGCTGGGCGTGGCGCCCGAGCAGCGGGACCTTGCCTCGGTCGTGCTTTCCCCGCGGCACGCCTGGCGCCTGCACCTGGCCGGCGGGCTCGACCTGGAGTTGGGACGCGACGGCGCGGAAATGGTCGAAGCGCGCCTTGCGCGCTTCGTCGCCGCCTATCCGGATTCGATCGGCCGCCTGGCGCGCGCGGGGGCCGGCGCGGAGCCGCCGCGCCAGGTCGACCTGCGCTACCCGAACGGCTTCGCCCTGCGCGTCGCCGGCTGGAGAAGCTGAGGCGATGGCCAAGGAAAGCCGCAATCTCGTCGTAGGCCTCGATATCGGCACTTCCAAGGTGGCGGCGCTGGTGGGCGAGCTCGCGCCCGACGGCGCGCTGGAAGTCCTCGGCATGGGCAGCCACGAGTCCAGGGGCCTCAAGAAAGGTGTGGTGGTCAACATCGAGTCCACGGTCGCGGGCATCCAGCGCGCGCTCGAGGAGGCCGAGCTGATGGCCGATTGCAAGATCGCATCGGCGTTCACCGGCATCGCCGGCAGCCACATCCGCAGCTTCAACTCCACCGGCATGGTCGCGGTGAAGGACCGCGAGGTAAGCGCGGTGGACGTGGAGCGCGCCGTCGAGACCGCCAAGGCGGTCAACATCCCCACCGACCAGCAGATCCTGCACGTGCTGCGCCAGGAATTCATCATCGACGGGCAGGAAGACGTGCGCGAACCCGTCGGCATGTCGGGCGTGCGCCTGGAAGTGAAGGTGCACATCATCACCGGCGCGGTCTCCGCGGCGCAGAACATCGTCAAGTGCGTGCGCCGCTGCGGCCTGGACGTGAACGACCTGATCCTGCAGCCGCTCGCCTCGGCGCGCGCGGTGCTCTCGGCCGACGAGCGCGACCTGGGCGTGTGCCTGGTCGACATCGGCGGCGGCACCACCGATCTCGCGATCTTCACCCACGGCGCGATCCGCCAGACCGCGGTGATCCCGATCGCGGGCGACCAGATCACCAACGACATCGCCATGGCGCTGCGCACGCCCACCGCCGAGGCCGAGTCGATCAAGATCCGCCACGGCGTGGCGCTGCGCCAGCTCGCCGACGCGAACGAGATGATCGAGGTGCCCGGCATCGGCGACCGGGGTCCGCGCGTGATGTCGCGCCAGACGCTCGCCGAGGTGATCGAACCGCGTGTCGAGGAACTGTTCTCGCTGGTGCAGAAGGTGCTGCGCGAGTCGGGCTACGAGGAGCTGCTGTCCTCGGGAATCGTGCTCACCGGCGGCAGCGCCCTGCTGCAGGGCATGACCGAGCTGGGGGAGGAGATCTTCCACATGCCCGTGCGCATCGGCACGCCGCGCTACCAGGGCGGGCTCGCCGACGTCGTGCGCAATCCCCGCTACGCGACCGCGATGGGGCTGCTGCAGGAGGGCGCCTGGCAGATCCAGCAGGGGCGCGTGTCGCGCCAGAACGGCTCGGTGCGCGCGGTGTTCGCGCGCATGCGCGACTGGTTCCAGAGGAATTTTTGAAGTGGACTCAAACCGTTCGTTCGTCAACTGGCAAGGAGACCAACATGTTCGAAATCGTCAACGATAGTACGGCAGGGCCGGTGATCAAGGTGATCGGCGTCGGCGGCGCCGGCGGCAACGCGGTCGATCACATGATCGAGCAGGGCGTGGAAGGCGTCGATTTCTTCGCCGTCAACACGGATGCGCAGGTGCTCGCGCGCAGCAAGGCGCGCAACCAGGTGCAGCTGGGGACCTCGGGCCTGGGCGCGGGCGCCAAGCCGGAGGAGGCGCGCAGCGTGGCGCAGGCCGAGCGCGAGCGGCTGGAGGAGATCATCGCGGGCTCGCACATGGTGTTCATCACCGCCGGCATGGGCGGCGGCACCGGCACCGGCGCGGGACCGGTGATCGCCGAAGTGGCGCGGTCGCTGGGCATTCTCACGGTCGCCGTGGTGACCAAGCCCTTCACCTGGGAAGGCTCCAAGCGCATGAAGATCGCCGAACAGGGCATCGAGGAACTGGCGCCGCACGTCGACTCGCTGATCGTGATTCTCAACGACAAGCTGGAAGAGGTGCTGGGCGACGACGTCACCCAGGAGGACGCCTTCGAGGCGGCTGACGACGTGCTCAACAGCGCGGTGGCGGGAATCGCCGAGATCATCAACCAGCCGGGGCTGGTGAACGTCGACTTCCAGGACGTGCGCACGGTGATGACCGAGCAGGGCATGGCGATGATGGGCTCGGCGGTCGCGAGCGGCGTGGATCGCGCGCGCATCGCCGCCGAGCAGGCGATCGCCTGCCCGCTGCTGGAGGGCGTCAACCTCGCCGGCGCGCGCGGCGTGCTCGTCAACATCACCGCCTCGCGCGCGAGCTTGAAGCTGCGCGAGACCAAGGAGGTGATGAACACCATCCGCGCTTTCGCCGCCGAGGACGCCACCATCATCTATGGCGGCGTGTACGACGACACGCTGGGCGAGGACCTGCGCGTGACGGTGGTCGCCACCGGCCTGGGCCAGCCGATCGGCGCGCGCCAGCAAAAGCCGCAACTGGTGGTCTCGCACGGCAGCGCCCAGCGCACCGGCACCGACAACCAGCCGCTGCCCGCGATCACCATGCCCGGCGCCGCGCCCGACTACAGCGCAATGTCGGAGACGCCGGCGGTGTTCCGCAAGCGCGACCGCGCCGCGCAGGTGGAGGCGCTCAGCGCGAGCGGCGTCGACAAGTACGACATCCCGGCGTTCCTGAGAAAACAGGCCGACTGACACCGCGGGCCGGAAGGCGGCATTCCCACCCTTGCCAGGGGGATGCCGCCCATTCCTGTTGATAGAATTTCTGCTCTGATGCTGCGCCAACGAACCCTGAAGTCGCTGGTCAGCGCCACCGGCGTCGGCCTGCATACCGGACAGAAGGTGCGCATGAACCTGCGGCCGGCGCAGCCCGACACCGGCATCGTGTTCCGGCGCACCGATCTCGCGCAGCCCGCCGAAGTGCCGGCGCGCGCCGACCTGGTCCGGGAGACGCGGCTGTGCTCCTGCCTCGTGCGGGGCGAAGCCAAGGTCTACACCATCGAGCACCTGATGTCGGCGCTCTGCGGCCTGGGCGTGGACAACGCCTATGTCGACCTGGACGGGCCCGAGGTGCCGATCATGGACGGCAGCGCGGCGCCCTTCGTCCTGCTCCTGCAGCAGGCTGGCGTCGAGGAGCAGGGCGCGGCGAAGCAATTCCTCCGGGTGAAGAAGCGCGTCGAAGCGAGAGACGGCGACAAGTGGGCGGCGCTTGAGCCCCACGAGGGCTTCCGGCTGTCGTTCTCCATCGCCTACAAGCACCCGGTCATCGTCAAGTCGAACACCGAGATGACCGTCGATTTCGCCACCACCTCCTATCTGAAGGAGGTCGCGCGCGCGCGCACCTACGGATTCGTGCGGGATGTCGAGGACCTGCGCGAGTCGGGCCTGGCGCTGGGCGGCGGCCTGGAGAACGCCGTGGTCCTGGACGAGAGCCGTGTTCTGAATACGCAGGGACTGCGCTTCGCGGACGAATTCATCCGCCACAAGATCCTCGACGCCATCGGCGACCTGTACCTTGCGGGCCGGCCGCTGCTCGCGGCCTTCAGTGCCCATAAATCGGGCCACGATCTCAACAACCGGTTGCTGCGCGAGCTAATCGCGGACCCGGCCGCAGCCGAGCTGGTCACTTTCGAGCGGGAGCAGGAGGTGCCGGCAGCTCTGTCGGGGCTTCCGCGCCATGTTCCTAGTTAAGTTGATGATCAATAAGGATTTTGAGTGCCTTACGCGCGGGTGACTCGGGTAGTTCGAGATACAGATTCTGCAGGTTCCTGATCGCGCTGCTGGACAGTCGCGGCGGCCGTCGGGTCGGGGCGTTCGCGGGCTTCGGGGCGTCCGGTTGCACCCTCACGGAAACTGAATTAACCTCCGCCCCCTGTTGCAGCAGGTTCCTGCGCAGCGCCTCGGCGAGCAGCTTCAGCTTGGCTGCCGCCGCGGACGATGCGGCCCAGAGGACCAGTTGCCTGTCCTTCAGGTTGACGGCCCGGACCAGGCGCGCCAGCTCAGGGGGCAGAAAGTTGCCGCAAAGTTGGGCAAGTGCGTTGATTTGACGTGCTTTTGCGACCACCGGCTGCAGGCCGGGATCCGACGCAAGCACTCTGCCTACTTTGGACGGTTGCACGGAACGGGAAGAGGGGTGGGAGCGGCGTGCAGATTATCTTGATCTCCAGCAGACTGGCAAAGGCGCGCTCGGTGACGCTGTCGCTGCACCATGTGCTGGGCTCGCTGGCGGCGGGGGTCGCGGTGGTCGTCGGCCTCACCGGCGCCCTCTACTGGCTCAGCCTGCGCTTCGCCGCCGACCTGAAGATCCCGCTCGTGCACCGGCTGGTGCTCGCCGTCCAGCAGGGCGAGTCCGAGCGCTCGCGCGAGTTCATGCAGCAGAACCTGAACGCGATGGCGGTGAGGATCGGCGAAATGCAGGCGCAGCTCACGCGCCTGGACGCGCTCGGGGAGCGGTTATCGACGATGGCCGGCTTGCGGCCGCAGGATTTCCGCTTTTCCGAGACGCCCGGCCTGGGCGGCGCGCAGTCGAGCTCCCTGCCGCCGCAGAACCTGACCCTGACGCAGTTCAACGAGAAGCTGTCGATGCTCTCGCGCCAGATGGAAAGCCGCACCGACATGCTGGGCATCCTGGAAGCGCAGCTGTTCGAGCAGGCGGTGAAGAAGAAGGCGATGCCGACCATGATGCCGGTGAACGCGCAATACAACGCCTCGACCTTCGGCATGCGCATCGATCCGTTCAGCGGCCAGCAGACGATGCACGAGGGCATCGACTTCATCACCGATGCGGGCACCCCGGTGGTCGCCGCGGCGGGCGGCGTGGTTCAGTTCGCCGGCTTTCATCCCCAGTACGGTTACATGGTCGACATCGATCACGGCAACGACCTGGTAACGCGCTACGCGCACCTGTCGAAGGTGTTGGTGAAGGAGGGCGAAGTGCTGCAGCGAGGCCGGCGCATCGCCGACAGCGGCAGCACCGGCCGCTCCACCGGCCCGCACCTGCATTTCGAGGTACGCTTTCGCGGCGCCGCGCAGAACCCGGCCAAGTTCCTGCTCGCGACCAATCCGCCGACGCCTCTCGCGCGCGCGAAGACCAGGTAGGCGGACGCCGGGCGCCCCGCCCCGGCGTGATAAAATCCCAATTTTTCCGGGGGCTTAGCGAGCCCGTGCCCCCGCGTTCATGCTCAAGGTCCTCACCAAAATCTTTGGCAGCCGCAACGAGCGGCTGCTCAGGCAATATGCGCGCACCGTAGCGCGCATCAATGCGCTCGAGCCGGAGGTTGCCCGGCTCTCCGATGACGCGCTGCGAGGCAAGACCGGGGAGTTCCGCAAGCGCCTTGCCGGGGGCGACACGCTGGAGGACCTGCTGCCCGAGGCCTTCGCGGTCGTGCGCGAGGCGGGCAAGCGCGCGCTGCGCATGCGCCACTTCGACGTGCAGCTCGTGGGCGGCATGGTGCTGCACGATGGCAAGATCGCCGAGATGCGCACCGGCGAGGGCAAGACGCTGGTGGCGACGCTGCCGGCGTACCTGAACGCGCTGCCCGGCAACGGCGTGCATATCGTGACCGTGAACGATTACCTCGCCCGGCGCGACGCCGACTGGATGGGAAAGATCTACGGCTTTCTCGGCCTCACGGTCGGGGTCAACATTCCCTACCACGAGCTCGAGATCGAGGAGCGCAACCGCGTCAAGCGCGAGGCCTACGCCGCCGACATCACCTACGGCACCAACAACGAGTTCGGCTTTGACTACCTGCGCGACAACATGGCGATGCGCGTCGAGGACCGCTTCCAGAGGAAGCTCGTCTACGGCATCGTCGACGAGGTCGACTCGATCCTGATCGACGAGGCGCGCACGCCGCTGATCATTTCCGGCCAGGCCGAAGACCGCACCGAGATCTACTATCGGTTGAATGACGTCGCGCCGCTGCTCACGCCGCAAAAGGAGGAAAAAAAGCAGGACCAGCCCGAGCCGCCGGGCGATTTCTGGGTCGACGAGAAGAACCATCAGGTGCTGCTCTCGGAGGCCGGGCACCAGAAGGCGGAGGAGATCCTCTCGCGCACCGGCCTGCTGCCGCAGGGCGCGAGCCTCTACGAGCCGGCCTACATCAACCTCGTGCATCACCTGTACGCGGCCCTGCGCGCGCATTATCTCTACCACCGCGACCAGCACTACGTGGTGCAGAACGGCGAAGTGGTGATCGTCGACGAGTTCACGGGCCGCCTGATGACCGGGCGGCGCTGGTCCGATGGCCTGCACCAGGCGGTCGAGGCGAAGGAGAAGGTGGCGATCCAGAACGAGAACCAGACGCTCGCCTCGATCACCTTCCAGAACTACTTCCGCCTGTACGCCAAGCTGGCAGGCATGACCGGCACCGCCGACACCGAGGCCTACGAGTTCCAGGAGATCTACGGCCTGGAGACGGTGGTGGTGCCCACGCACAAGAAGATGATCCGCGAGGACCGGCTCGACCTCGTCTACCGCACCAGCAAGGAGAAGTACAAGGCGATCCTCGACGAGATCCGCGACTGCCACAAGCGCGGCCAGCCGGTGCTGGTGGGCACGACCTCGATCGAGAATTCCGAACTGCTCTCGGCGATGCTGGACAAGGAGAAGCTGCCGCACCAGGTGCTGAACGCGAAGCAGCACGCGCGCGAGGCCGAGATCGTCGCGCAGGCGGGCCGCCCGCACATGGTGACCATCGCCACCAACATGGCCGGCCGCGGCACCGACATCGTGCTCGGCGGCAACGTCGACAAGCAGTGCGACCTTGTCGAAGCCGAGCGGGATCTGGATGCGATGGAGAAGCGGAAGAGAACCGAGACGCTGCGCGGCGAGTGGCAGGCGCTGCACGACAAGGTGATCGCCGCCGGCGGCCTGCATATCATCGGCACCGAGCGCCACGAGTCGCGCCGCGTCGACAACCAGCTGCGCGGCCGTTCGGGGCGCCAGGGCGATCCGGGAAGCTCGCGCTTCTTCATGGCGCTGGAGGACCCGCTGCTGCGCATCTTCGCCGGCGACCGCATCAACCGCATCATGGTGATGCTGAAAATGCCCGAGGGCGAGGCGATCGAGCACTCGATGGTGACGCGCTCCATCGAAAGCGCGCAACGCAAGGTCGAAGCGCGCAACTTCGACATCCGCAAGCAGCTGCTCGAGTACGACGACGTCGCCAATGACCAGAGGAAGACCATCTATTCCCTGCGCAACGAGCTGCTCGAGTCGGCCGACGTGTCGGCGCGCATCGCCGACCTGCGCGCCGGCGTGATTACGGACATCTTCCGCCAGCACCTGCCCGAGGACAGCGTCGAGGAGCAATGGGACGTCGCGGGAATGGAAGGGGCTCTCAGGGCGGAGCTGGGACTGGAGATACCGGCCCGGTCCTGGCTCGAGAAGCAGCCGGAGCTCGACGACGCGGAACTGCTCGGGCGCATCCTCGAGCTGGCGGCGCGGGCCTACGAGGCGAAGATCCCGGCGGCGGAGGCCGGCAACGAGGCGCTGCCCGAAGCGGTTCGCTCCTGGCTTCGCCAGAACGAGCGCTACCTGATGCTGCAGGTGCTCGACTCGCACTACCGCGAGCACCTGGCGGCGCTCGACCACCTGCGGCAGGGCATCCACCTGCGCGGCTACGCGCAGAAGAACCCGAAGCAGGAGTACAAGCGCGAGGCGTTCGAGCTGTTCGGCGCCATGCTGGAGTCGGTCAAGCTCGAGGTCACCAAGTACCTGATGCTCCTGCAGATCAAGCCGATGCAGGAAGCGCCGCCGATCGACGACAAGCCGCACGTCGAGAACCTGCGCCTGCAGCACGCGAGCTACGAGGAGGCGATCGACGGCGCGCCCGCCGAACCAGCGGCCGACGGCGAGCCGCCGGCCGCGCCCGCGCGCAAGCCGCAGCCGGTGCGCGCCGCGCAGAAGGTCGGCCGCAATGAGCCTTGCCCCTGCGGGTCGGGGAAGAAGTACAAGCATTGCCACGGCAAGCTGGCGTAGGGGTCAGGGGATGAAGCCCCTCGTACGCCCGGGCGCCTCCGATGGCCGTTAATCTCTTTCCGCCGACTGCCGCCGATCTGCATCCCGTGCCTGGGGTCGAGCTGGGCGTGGCGATGGCGGGGATCCGCAGGCCGGGCCGCAAGGACCTCTTCGTCATGCGCCTGGGGCAGGGCGCGAGGGTCGCCGGCGTGTTCACGCGCAACCGCTTTTGCGCCGCACCTGTAATCCTTGCGAAAAAGCATCTCAGGAATGCCGTGCGCGCGCTGGTCGTGAACACGGGCAACGCCAATGCAGGAACGGGCCGCGACGGAATGAGGAGGGCCTTTTGCGTATGTGAGGCCGTGGGAAAAAAGCTTGGAATCAAAGCTTCCCAGGTCCTGCCGTTCTCCACGGGGGTGATCATGGAGCCGCTGCCGGCCGAGCGGATCGCCGCCGCGCTTCCTGACCTGAAGCCCGGAACCTGGCTGGATGCGGCCGAGGCGATCATGACCACCGACACGGTGCCCAAAGCGGCTTCGCGGAAGGTGCGGCTCGCGGGCGGCGAAGCCACCGTCACCGGCATCGCCAAGGGCGCGGGCATGATCCGGCCCGACATGGCCACGATGCTGGGGTTCATCGCGACCGACGCGAAAGTTCCGGGCGTACAACTGAAAAAGCTGGTGAAGGCAACGGCGGACCGGTCTTTCAATTGCGTGACTGTCGACGGCGATACCTCGACCAACGATTCGTTCCTGCTGATTGCAACCGGGGTCGGACCTTCCGCTTCCTCCGGCAAAGACCTTGCAAAGCTGGCAGAGGCTGTCACCCAGGTGGCGCAACAACTGGCGCAAGCGATCATCCGCGACGGCGAGGGCGCGACCAAGTTCGTCACGGTGAGGGTCGAGCGCGGCCGCAGCGAGGCGGAGTGCCGGAAGATTGCCTACGCAATCGCGCATTCGCCGCTGGTGAAGACCGCGTTCTTTGCCTCCGACCCGAACCTGGGCCGTATCCTTGCCGCGGTCGGGAACTCCGGGGTCGACCTGGATACATCCAAGGTAGACCTGTTCATTGATACGGTGAGGGTTGCTCGTTCGGGTTCACGCGACTCCCAATACGAAGAAAAACAGGCCATTGCAGCGATGAAAAAACCCGAGTTTCTCGTTCGCGTGGTCCTCAACCGCGGCAAGGCGGCGGCGGCGGTATGGACTTGCGACCTGTCGTTCGACTACGTGAAAATCAACGCCGAATACCGCACATGAGCAAGGAGCTGGAGAGAATCCTGGAGCGGCTGGAGCAGATCCTGCCGCCGCCGCCGCCGCCGACCGACTGGGGCGCGAGCATCGCCTTCCGCTGGCGCCGCGGCGGACGCGGCGAGGGCTGGCTGCGCCCGGTGCGGCACGTGCACCGCATGCGCCTGTCGGACCTGCGGGGCATCGCAGCGCAGATCGCCAGGGTCGAGCAGAACACGCGCCAGTTCCTCGAGGGCAGGCCGGCCAACAACGTGCTGCTTACCGGCGCGCGCGGTACCGGCAAGAGCTCGATCGTCAAGGGCCTGCTCAACAAGTACCACGGCCGGGGGCTGCGCCTGATCGAGGTGGAGAAAAGCGACCTCGCCGACCTGCCCGCGATCACCGATCTCGTCGCCAGCCGGCCCGAGCGCTTCCTGCTCTTCTGCGACGACCTGACCTTCCACGGCGCGGAAGAAGGCTACATCGCGCTCAAGGTCGCGCTGGACGGCTCGATCTCGACCACCTCGGAAAACCTGCTCATCTACGCGACCTCCAACCGCCGCCACCTGATGCCGGAGTACATGCAGGAGAACCTGGACACCAAGTACGTTGGCGACGAGATCCATCCCGGCGAGACGGTGGAAGAGAAGATCTCGCTCTCCGAGCGCTTCGGCCTGTGGGTGTCGTTCTACCCCTTCGACCAGGACGAGTATCTCGAGATCGTCGCGCACTGGCTGAGTTGCTTTTCCTGTTCAAAAAGAGAGATTGAACAGTCAAGGGAGGAGGCGCTGCAGTGGTCGCTGCAGCGCGGCTCGCGCAGCGGGCGCGTCGCCTACCAGTTCGCGAGGGACTGGGCGGGCAAGCACGCCAAGAAAAAGTAGCGTGGCGCGGGTGGTCGAGGTCGCCGCGGCGGTGATCGAGCGCGCCGACGGCGCGTTCCTCCTCGCGCAGCGCCCGGCCGGCAAGGTCTACGCCGGCTGGTGGGAGTTCCCGGGCGGCAAGGTCGAGGAGGGCGAGGCTCCCGAGCATGCTCTTGCGCGCGAGCTGCACGAGGAGCTCGGCATCGACGTGCTCACCGCCTTCCCGTGGATCACGCGCATGCACGTCTACGAGCACGCCACCGTGCGGCTCCATTTCTTCCGCGTGACGCGCTGGCGCGGCGAGCCGCACCCGCGCGAGAGCCAGGCGTTCGTGTGGCAGCGCCTGGGCGAGCGCATGGCTTCGCCGATGCTGCCCGCGAACGCGCCGGTGCTCGCCGCGCTCTCGCTGCCGCTCGAGTACGCAATCACCGACGCGCAGGCCCTGGGGGCGGCCGAGCAACTGGCGCGCGTGGAAGCGCGCATGAAGGCGGGCCTGCGCCTGGTGCAGGTGCGCGACAAGGGCAACTGGGAGCGCTCGCGCCTGATTTACGTGATCACCAGCATCGCAAGGCAATACGGCGCGCGAGTGCTGGTCAACAGCGGCCCGGCGGCCGACGGCATCCACTACACCGCCGATCAGCTGATGACGCTGCGCGCGCGACCCGAGGATGGGCTGAGCTCCCTCGTGGCCGCTTCCTGCCACACGGTCGAGGAACTCGGCCATGCCATGGCCATCGGTCTCGATTTCGTCGTTCTTGGCCCGGTCAAGCCGACCGCTTCGCATCCCGGCGCGCCCACGCTCGGCTGGGAGGGCTTCCGGCGCATCGCCGAAGGCGCCTCGATCCCGGTCTACGCCATCGGCGGACTCGCGCCGGAGGATCTAGACGAAGCTCGCCGTGCCGGCGCGCACGGTCTTGCCATGATTCGAGGCAGCTGGCGCTGACCGGTAGGAAGGCGCCAGCGCGTGAGAGGAACGTGCCAGCGCGTTAGCGCGCCAGCTGGTCGATGGGCTGCGGCGGCCGGATGCCGAAGCCCTGCGCGTAGATGACGCCCAGCGCCTTCAGGCGCGCGAAGATGGCCTGCTCTTCGACCATCTCGGCGATCACGTGGAAGCCCATCACCTCGCCCACTCGCAGGATCGCCTTCAGCTTCGCCTCGGCGGCCGGCGCGGTCAGGAGCTTGCGCACGATCACGCCGTCCACCTTGACGAAGTCCGGGCGCAGCGTCTTCAGCGCCGTGAAGCTCGCCGAGCGGCGGCCGAAGCCGGACACCGACACGCCGCAGCCGACGGTGCGCACGCCGGTGGCGAAGCGCACGCAGGCGTCGATATTCGCGAGCGTATCGGGCTCGTTGATCTCGAACAGCACCGCGGTGCCCGGCACGCCCGCGCCCACCAGTTCCACGGCGACCGCTTTCGCGAAGGAAGCGTCCTTCAGCGTCTGGCTGGAGACGTTGATCGCGA
>JADLES010000250.1 GCA_020845995.1 Burkholderiales bacterium
GCGGACTTCTGGCCTACGGCGTGAATTTCCCGGAACTCTGGCGGCGGGCCGCGTACTTCGTGGACCGCATCCTCAAGGGCGACAGCCCGGCTACACTCCCGGTCGAGCGCGCGTCAAGATTCGATCTTGCCGTTAACCTGAAGACTGCGAATGCGCTTGGACTCAAAATTCCGCAATCCCTGCTCGTGCGTGCCGACCGGGTGATCGAATGAAGAAACGCTTCGCAGTCGGACTGGCGTTGGCCATCGTTGCGACGACGGCGCCGAGCCTGCTGCGCGCCCAGGCGCCGATGCCGCTCATCGGGGGTTTTGTTTATGGCACCGAAAGCTCGCAAAAGCGCGGCATTGAGGCGTTCCGCGCAGGGCTGCGCGAGGCGGGATATGTAGAAGGCAAGAACTGCCGGATCGAAATGCGCTTTGCCGACAACAGGGCCGATCGCCTGCCGGGGCTTGCGCGGGAGTTGCTTGCGCTGAAGCCCGCGGTGGTCGTGGCTTGGCCCGTGCGCGCGGCGCAGGCCCTGAACCGCGAGTCGAAGACGATACCGATCGTCATGGGAGGCGGGGCGGGGGCGCAGAGCCTCGGCCTGATCGCCAGCCTCGCCAGGCCCGGCGGCAACGTCACCGGCCTCACCAATCTGGGTGACGCCCTGACCGCAAAGCATTTCGAGCTACTGCGTGAAGTCGCGCCCCGGGCGAAGCGCGTGGTCGCGCTGTCCTCCGGCCTGGGCGCAGTCGAGGCCGAGATCCGGACCGATTCGCGGGCCGGTGCGGAGCGCTTCGGCATGACGCTGATCGAGGCCCTGGCCGACAGTCCCGGAAAGCTGCCCGAGCTAGAGGCGCGCTGCAAGCGGGAGCATTGCGACGCTCTCGTGGTGTTGCTCGATCCCAGCACCTTCGGCTTCAGGAGGGAGATCGCCGCGCTCGCCGCGCGGCTGCGCATTCCATCGCTCGCCCCTGGCGCCGCCTATGCGGCGGATGGTGTGCTGATTTCGTACTCAGCCGACCAGTGGGAGCTGTTGCGCTCGTCGGCCGGCTATGTCGACCGTATTTTGCGCGGCGCAAAGCCGGGCGATCTACCCGTCGCCCAGCCGACCCGCTTCGAACTGGTGATCAATCGGAAGACGGCGAAGGCGATTGGCATGACGATCCCGCAATCCCTGCTGCTGCGTGCCGACCGGGTGATCGAATGAGGCGCTGCGGCGCGGCGCGCGGCTTACCCGGGGATGCGTACGGGTGGCGTCAGCGCCATGCGCCGCGCCTTCTTTGCAAAGTGCTGCGCATCGAAGCTGAGGAATGTCGCGCAGCTGCGGCTCGATGCGTGATGCAGGGCGTCCGCGAAATCGAATCCGGCACGCAGGTTGGCGAGCGCGCTCTCGACGCCGGCGCGATCCTCCACGTCGGTGCCGTCGCGGGCGAGCAGGTGCTCGAACACGCGCAGGATGTCCTTGCGCGCCAGCCCGTACACACCGCGCAGCACCCATTCCAGCTCGAGCAGGACCGTCTTGGCGACGAAGAGCGCTTCGCCTCCCTCGATCACGCGGCGCGCCGCTTCGGCCTGCGCGAGCGTCGCCCGGCTGGCGTCCGTCTCCCGCACGTAGTATCGGGCAAGGACATTGGTGTCGAGCGCCAGCATCAGGCGCCGCTTCTGCGCGTGCGTCCGAAGAGCGTCGCCACGTCGAAATTCGCGGGCAGATGCCGGCGCCGGACTGCCAGCATGCCGAACCCCGATGCCGCCTGTTGCGGCGCTCGACGCAGGACGCGCAGCTCGGCCTTGCCCTTGCGAACCCGGAAGGCGACGCGGCTGCCCTGGCGAATGCCGAGTTCGCGCCGGATATCCTTGGGAATCGTCACCTGCCCCTTGCTGGTCACGCTCGAGCTGTCCATGTCGGTCTCCGCCAGCGTATTACACGGTAAGAATTTTAGCATTTCCGGCCGGGAGATCGAATGAGGCGGCGCGCCATGCTGCTGGCGTCGGGCGCGCTGCTGGCGGCGCCGTTCGCTTCGGTGGCGCAGCCGCCGCCCGCGAGGCTGTACCGGATCGGCTTTCTCGGCATTGCCTCGGCATCCGGCTATGTGCGCGAGCTGGACTGGATCCGCGATGGACTGCGCAAGCTGGGCTACGTGGAGGGGCGCAACATCGCCATCGAGTACCGCTGGGCGGAGGGCAGCCCCGAGCGTCTGCAGCAGCACGCGGCGGAATTCGCCGCGCTCAAGGTCGATGCGATTCTCACGCATGCGACTGCGGGCGCGCTCGCGGCGACGCGGGCGACCAGGACCATCCCGATCGTCGCCGCCGACGGCTCCGACCCGGTGGCCGCCGGTCTCGTCACGAACCTCGCACGGCCGGGCGGCAACGTCACGGGCTCGTTTTCGTTCACGCTCGAAGAAGTCGGCAAGCGCGTGCAGCTGCTGAAGGAGATCATCCCGGGCGTGAAGACGCTCGCGTTCCTCGCCAGCCCGTTCGATGTGAGCCTGTCGCGAAAACGCGAGGCGCTGCGCGCCGCCGCCGCGTCGATGAAACTGGAGGTCAGGGACTATGCGATGCGCGGCCCGGAGGATCTGCCCGAGGCGTTCAACGCGATGGGCAAGGAGCGCTGCGATGCGCTCCTCGTCAACAACGAGCCGCTGCTCAATTCCCACGCCGGCGCGATCGCCAGCCTCGCGGCGCTGATGCGCCTGCCCTCGGCCGGCTATGCGAGCTTCGCGGACGCCGGCGGGCTGCTTGCCTACGGCGCCAACCGGCCGGCGCTGTACGGGCGCGCGGGCTATTTCCTCGACCGGATCTTCAAGGGTGAGAAGCCCGGCGACATCCCGTTCGAGCGCGCGGCCAGGTTCGACACGATCGTCAACCTGAAAACCGCCAAGGGGCTCGCCGTCGCAATCCCGCAGTCGGTCCTTCTTCGCGCCGACCGGGTCATCGAATGAAGGAGAGCGGCGGCATGTAGACGCAGTACCTCTGCAAGAAGCAAGCCATGGCAACGTTCATCACGCTGGTCAGTTTCACCGATCAATGCATCAAGAGCGTCAAGGAATCACCCAAGCGCGTCGAGGCATTAAAGGCGATGGCGGCGAAGCAAGATCCTGGCGAAAATGCCAGCCTGAGTCGGTTCGGGGAGGTGTAACCCGCCGCTCGTTGAGTTCAGGCGGGAAAGGTTTGCCCGGTCGCAGAAGGGATGCGACTCGGCATACAATTGCCCGATGAGCGCATCCGATTCGTCCTCAAGTGCGGGACTGGCGGCCGAGGCCGGCCGCGCGGAGCGCGAGCGCGCGCTTCGGCAGCAGGCGCGCATGCGGCAGCAGATGCGAGACGAATTGCTGGTGTCGGAGCACGCGCGGATCGCCGCGGCATTCGCCGATGCAAGCTACGGAATCGACGAACTCTCACGCGCGCGGAATCAGGTTGACAAATGGATGCGCGATCGCACCTGCAGTCCGTGGTACGTGCAGAAATGGTCGCAGATGCTGCTTGGCACGCCGGCGGCGGTCGCCGAGAAGATGCGTGCGGTCGATCCCGAAGAGCGCATGGCGCTATTCCAGAACACGCCGTTCGGATTTCTGCTGGCTGATCGGGTTCGCGGTTGACGCTGGACCAGCTCGATCGACTGCTTGCAGCGGTAACGGCACGGCATTTTGTGAACGAGTTCGTCGTCATCGGAAGCCTGACGGCGCTTACGCGCGCGCAGGAACGGCCGATTCCGGAAGAGATGCTGCTGTCCATGGAAGTCGACGCGTGGCCCGAGGCGGACCCGGATCGCGCCTTCGAGATCGCGAAGGACTTCGGACTTGGAAGCCGCTTCGAACAGGAGAACGGGTTCTATTTCGACGCAGTCTCGCCGGCGCTGCCGACCCTGCCCGACGGCTGGCGTGAGCGCCTGGTTCCACGGCGGCTGCCAGGCGGAGCTCTGGTCAAGTTCGTCGATCCGAACGACGCGGCGATGGCCAAGCTCGCGCGCGGTGCGGGCAAGGACCTGCACTGGATCCGTGCCGGACTCGATGCATCGGTGCTCTCGATCGCTACACTGGTCTACCGGTTCCGCGAGACTGTATTCCAGGACGACGACGAGCGAGAGCGCGTGCGAGCAGTGCTGCGAGCCGAGGCCGAGCGCGCCGGAATATCGATGTAGATAGTGGCAAAAAAAAAGCCCGCCGAGGAGGCGGGCTGTACTCCCTCTTCCCCCTCGGAATTCGCTACTTTAGCGCGGCCTCCACGGCGCGCCGGGCCATGACGGTGACCAGGTGCGCGCGGTACTCGGCGCTGGCGTGCAGGTCGGTGTTGAGGCCGTCCTGCTTCTGCTTGATGTTGGCGACCGA
>JADLES010000251.1 GCA_020845995.1 Burkholderiales bacterium
CCGACGAGGACGCCCGCGGTGTAGTGGCGGTGGCGCTCCCCCGAGGACGAGATGATCGCGTTCACCGGGCCGGTCAGGCAGGTCGACACGGATCCCACGAACGCCGTCACCAGCGAACCGGCGCCGCAGGCGACGGCGATGGCGTCCACCGGCGGCTTGTGGCCGGCCGCCGTGAGCACGGCGAAGCCCTGCCCGTTCTGCACCACCAGCACGGTGATCGCGAGCGGCACCACCAGTTCGACCATCGCCTGCCACGAGAACGCCGGCAGGTAGAGGTTGGGCGGCGCGAGCTGCAGGGCTGTAGCGCCCGGAAGGTACTTGTCGAACGCGAACATGAAGAACATTCCGACAACCATCGCGCCGATCAGCGGCGGGATCCTCGCCTGCAGCCTGGGGAAAACCGAGAGCACCACGAACGTCGCCACCATCGGCGCCGCCACCCAGACCTCGTCGCGCACGGCGTGCACCAGCCCGATGCCGAAGCGCAGGAACACGCCGGCCACCATCGCCATGACGA
The DNA here is from genome assembly GCA_020845995.1 of Burkholderiales bacterium. Lineage (GTDB taxonomy): Bacteria > Pseudomonadota > Gammaproteobacteria > Burkholderiales > SG8-39 > RBG-16-66-20. The sequence continues at coordinate 518 of JADLES010000251.1, forward strand.
TCGGCATCGGCGCGGCTTCGGTGCAGCGGCGCACCCAGCCCGAGAGGCCGAGCGCGGCCATCAGCAGCCCGGTGGCGAGGAACGCGCCGATCACCTCGGCGAAGCTGAGGTGCCCCAGCGCCGGCCCGACCAGCACCGCGCCGGGAATGGTCCAGAAGAAGACGAGCGGCTGCCGGAACCAGAGACAGAAGGCGATGCTGACCAGGCCGTTCACGAAGAACGCGCCGAAAATCCAGGAGGAAAGGTCCGCCTCCGACAGCCCGCCCTGCGCACCCACCGCGAGCACGATCGCCACCGGGCCGGTGGCGGCGAAGATGAACCCGACCAGCGCGCTGGCCGCGTAGGCGGCCCCGAAATCCCGGTAGAGCTGTCGGAGCAACCTACGGGAGAACGGACTGGAGGAGTTTGCCCATCTCGGACGGATTCCTGGTCACCTTGATGCCGCAGGAATCCATGACCGCGAGCTTTTCCTGCGCCGTGCCCTTGCCGCCGGAGATGATCGCGCCGGCGTGCCCCATGCGCTTGCCCGACGGCGCGGTGACGCCGGCGATGAAGCCCACGACGGGCTTCTTCATGTTCGCCTTCACCCACTGCGCGGCGTTTTCCTCATCCGAGCCGCCAATCTCGCCAATCATCACCACCGCGTCGGTGCCCGGATCGTCGTTGAAGAGCTTGAGCACGTCGATGTGCTTGAGGCCGTTCACCGGGTCGCCGCCAATGCCGACCGCGGTGGACTGGCCGATGCCCAGCTCGGTGAGCTGGCCGACCGCCTCGTAGGTCAGCGTGCCCGAGCGCGAGACCACGCCGACGCGGCCTTTCTTGTGGATATGCCCGGGCATGATGCCGATCTTGATTTCTCCCGGCGTGATCACGCCCGGGCAGTTGGGCCCGACCAGCAGCGTGCGGCGCTTCTGCACGCGCATGCGGTCGCGCACCTCGATCATGTCGCGCACCGGGATGCCTTCGGTGATGCAGATGACGAGGTCGAGATCGGCTTCCACCGCTTCCCAGATCGCCGCCGCAGCGAACGGCGGGGGGACATAAATCACGGAGGTGTTGGCTCCCGTTTTCGCTTTCGCGTCCGCAACGTTCGCAAAAATGGGAATGCCCTCGAAATCCTCCCCAGCCTTCTTCGGGTTGACGCCCGCCACGTAGCAATCCTTGCCGTTGGCATAGGCGCGGCTGGTCTGGGTATGGAACTGGCCGGTTTTTCCGGTGATGCCCTGGGTGACAACCCGGGTGTTCCTGTTGACGAGAATGCTCACTTTTTCTTCTCCCGAGCCTTCTTCGGTCTGGTTTTCGGCTTTTTCCTTGTCTTCTTCAGGGCTGCAACCACGCTTTTTGCCGCATCCGCCATGTTGTCGGCCGAGATGATCGGCAGGCCCGAGTCCTTGAGGATCCTCTTGCCCAGGTCTTCGTTGGTGCCCTTCATGCGCACCACCAGCGGCACCGCGAGCTTCACTTCTCTCGCCGCGGCCACCACGCCCGCAGCGATGGTGTCGCACTTCATAATGCCGCCGAAGATGTTGACGAGGATCGCCTTGACCTTCTTGTTCGAGAGCATGATCTTGAACGCCGCGGTCACCTTCTCCGCGCTCGCGCCGCCGCCCACGTCGAGGAAGTTCGCCGGCTCGCCGCCGAACAGCTTGATGGTGTCCATGGTCGCCATGGCGAGGCCCGCGCCGTTGACCATGCAGCCGATCGCGCCGTCCAGCGAGATGTAGTTGAGATCGTACTTCGAGGCCTCGACTTCGAGCGGATCCTCCTCGTCGAGGTCGCGCATCGCCACGATCTCGGGATGGCGGAAGAGCGCGTTGTCGTCGACATTCAGCTTCGAATCGAGCGCCACGACCCGGCCCTCGCCGGTGAGGATGAGCGGGTTGATCTCGGCGAGCGACGCGTCGGTCTCCCAGAAACACCGATACAACGCCTGCAGAAGGTCTTTCGACTGCGCGAGGGCCGGAGCCGGGACCCCCATCTTCCTCGAGATCTCCTCGGCATCGGCGTCCGTCAAACCCCCGCCCGGCTCGATGAATACCTTGTGGATCTTTTCCGGCGTATTCGCCGCCACTTCCTCGATGTCCATGCCGCCCTCGGAGGAGGCCATCAGCACGACCTTCTGCGTGCCGCGGTCCACCACCATGCCGACGTACAGTTCCTTGCGGATGTCGGCGCCCTCCTCGATCAGCAGCCGGCGAACCTTCTGGCCGCCCGGCCCCGTCTGGCGGGTGACGAGCTGCATGCCGAGGATTTTTTCCGCGAGCGACTTTACCTCGGGCAAGGACTTCGCGATCTTCACCCCGCCGCCCTTGCCGCGGCCGCCGGCGTGGATCTGCGCCTTCACCACCCAGACGCCGCCGCCCAGCTTTCTCGCGGCCTCGACCGCCTCCTCGACGCTGAAGGCCGGGAAGCCGCGCGGCGTGACGACGCCGAATTTCCTGAAGATTTCCTTGCCCTGGTATTCGTGGATCTTCATGGCCGCGGAATTCTAGCATCGGGGTCTTGCTAGAATTTCCCGATGCGCCACGTCCTCGCGCTCGACCAGGGCACCACCAGTTCGCGCGCGATCCTCTTCGACGAGACCGGCAAGGCGGTCGCGTCCGCGCAGCGCGAATTCCAGCAGCACTACCCGCAGCCGGGTTGGGTCGAGCACGACCCGGAGGAGATCTGGCGCACGCAGCGCGATGTCGCGCGCGAGGCGCTGCGCGCCTCGGGCCTGCGGGCCGAGGACCTGGTCGCCTGCGGCATCGCCAACCAGCGCGAAACCACGCTGGTCTGGGACCGGCAGACCGGGCAGCCGATCCACCGGGCGATCGTCTGGCAGGACCGGCGCACCGCGGCGCAATGCGCGGAGCTGGAGGAGGTCGGCGCCGAGAGCCTGGTCAAGGAACGCACCGGCCTCGTGCTCGACCCCTACTTCTCGGGCACCAAGCTCGCCTGGATCCTCGACAACGTCCCGGGAGCGCGCAGGCGCGCGGAGCTCGGCGAGCTCGCCTTCGGCACGGTGGATACCTGGCTCGTCTGGAACCTGTCGCAGAGCCGCACGCACGTCACGGACCCGAGCAACGCCTCGCGCACGCTGCTGTTCAACATCCACATGGGCGACTGGGACCCGGAGCTGCTCCAGCTCCTGCGCGTGCCGCGCGCGATCCTGCCGGAGGTGATGCCCTCCTCGCACGCCTTCGGCATGGTGGCGCCCTCGATCCTCGGCGCGCCGGTGCCGGTCACCGGCATCGCCGGCGACCAGCAGGCGGCGCTCTTCGGCCAGGGCTGCCACCGTCCCGGGATGGCGAAGAACACCTACGGCACCGGCTGCTTCATGCTCATGCACACGGGCGGGAAGGTCGTGCATTCCACCCATGGCCTGGTCGCGACGGCGGCGGCGCAGCTCGGGCGCGCGGTGGACGCGCGCGACGCGGACAGGGAGTATGCGCTGGAAGGAAGCGTCTTCATCGGCGGCGCCGTCGTGCAATGGCTGCGGGATGAATTGAAATTCTTTGATGCTTCTTCGGACATTGAAAAGCTCGCGTCCCAGGTGCTGGACAACGGCGGCGTCTACATCGTCCCCGCCTTCGCCGGCCTGGGCGCGCCGCACTGGGACCCGCACGCGCGCGGCGCGATCGTCGGGCTGACGCGCGGCTCGTCGCGCGCCCATCTCGCGCGCGCCGCGCTGGAGTCGATCGCGTTCCAGAGCGCGGACCTGCTGGAGGCGATGCAGAAGGATTCGGGCGAGAAGCTCGCCGAGCTGCGCGTCGACGGCGGCGCCGCGGCCAACGACCTGCTGATGCAGTTCCAGGCCGACATCCTCGGCGTGCCGGTGGTGCGGCCGAAAGTACTGGAGACGACGGCGCTGGGGGCCGCCTACCTGGCGGGCCTGCACACCGGCGTCTGGTCCTCGCGCGACGAGATTGCGGCGCAGTGGCAAATGGAGCGCCGGTTCGAGCCGCGCATGGCGCCAGCCGATGCGGCCGCGCTGCTTGCGCGCTGGCGCGACGCGGTGCGCCGCTCGCTGCGCTGGAGCGCGCCGGACGCCTGACCCGCGAGCGGCGAACCAGGACTCCGGGACAAACGGCCCGCCGCGGCGCGGGTTTACACTCTGGCCGGGCATGAACATGAACGCGCGCGAAACCCTGGAGGCCGGCGAGCTGCTGCGCGCCATCATCCTCAACCTCGCCGAGGGCGTGCTCATTTACGACAGCGAAGGCCGCGTCGTCACCGCCAACCCCGCCGCCGAGACGATACTCGGCCAGCCCCTGTCCGCCCTGGCGGGCAGCCGGCCGACCGACCGCGGCTGCTTCGCATCGCCGCTCGACCCGGTCGCCTGGCCGGTGGACCGGCACCCGCCGCTCGACACGCTCGCCACCGGACAAGCGCACCGCGGCGTGGTCAAGGGCGTGCTGCGGCCCGACGGCAGCCGCGCCTGGATCTCGGTGAGCACCACGCTGGTGGAGTTGCCGCCGGCCTACGGCGGCCGCGGCGTGGTCGGCTCGTTCGTCGACGTCACCGCGATGATCGACGCGCGCCGGAAGCTGGAGCAGAGCGAGGCGCGCTTTCGCGACCTGACCGAGCTCTCGGCGGACTGGTACTGGGAGCAGGACGCGGAGTTCCGCTTCGTCGACATGTCCCAGGGCGTCCACTCCACGGGATTCCCCGCCGAACGCTTCATCGGCAAGCGGCGCTGGGACCTTCCCTGGACCAACATGACCGACGACGACTGGGCGGAGCACCGGGCGCAGCTCGATCGCCACGAGCCGTTCCACGACCTGCAGCTGCGCAGCCGCGACGCGAAAGGCGACGGCATCGTCATCGCGGTGAGCGGCAAGCCGGTCTTCGACGCCCAGGGCGCCTTCACCGGCTACCGCGGCGTCGGCCGCAACATCACGCTGCGAAAGCGCACCAAGCGCAGCCTGCGCGAGATCGCCGAGCGCTTCCGCAGCCTGACCGAGCTCTCCTCGGACTGGTACTGGGAGATGGACGCCGAGCTGCGCTTCACCTACGTCTCCGAGGGCATCCGCAAGGTGCGCGGCGTCGCCCCCGAGTCGCTGATCGGCAAGCGCCGCTGGGAATTCGACCGCGTCGGCGGCGAGGAGGAGATGGCGCGCCACCGCGTGACGCTGGAAAGCCACCTGCCATTCCGGGACTTCGTGCTCGCCCGCAGGACCGGCGAGGGCAGGATCACCTACGTCAGCCATGCCGGCAAGCCGATCTTCGACGCGCAGGGCATTTTCCGCGGCTATCGCGGCGTCGCCCGCGACATCACCGCGCAGGTCCAGGCCGAGGACGAGCTGGCGCGCATGGCGCATTACGACGCGCTCACCGGGCTGCCCAACCGCGCGCTGCTGCAGGGCCGCCTGAAGCGCGCCATGTCGCGCGCCGACCGCGGCCAGACGCTGCTCGCGGTGATGTTCCTCGACCTCGACCAGTTCAAGGAGATCAACGACAGCCTCGGGCATGCGGTGGGCGACGCGGTGCTGAAGGAGACCGCGCAGCGCCTGGAAGCCAGCCTGCGCGCGACCGACACCGTTGCGCGCCTGGGGGGCGACGAATTCACGATCCTGCTGGAGGACGTGCGCAGCGTGGAGGAGATCGCGCGCATCGCCGACAAGCTGCTGCGCGCCATCGCCGAGCGGGCCGATGTCGCCGGGCACGAGATGCACCTGTCCACGAGCATCGGCGTGACGGTGTACCCGCTCGATCACCACGACGCCGACACCCTGCTGCGCAACGCGGACCTGGCGATGTACCACGCCAAGCAGGAGGGCCGCAACAACGTGCAGTTCTTCTCGCGCGAGATGAGCGAGCGCACCGAGAAGCGCGTCGACCTGCTCGGGCGCCTGCGCGGCGCGATCGCGCGGGGCGAGCTGCAGCTGCATTACCAGCCGCAGGTCGACGTGCGCAGCGGCCGCGTCACCGGCGTCGAGGCCCTGCTGCGCTGGAACGACGCCGAGCGCGGGCAGGTGCCGCCGATGCAGTTCATCCCGCTCGCCGAGGATACCGGCCTGATCGTCGACATCGGCGAGTGGGCGCTGCGCGAGGCCTGCCGGCAGGCGAAGACCTGGCTCGACGCCGGCCTCGCGCCGCTCACCATGGCGGTCAACCTGTCGCCGCGCCAGTTCCGCCAGAAGAACCTGGTGAGCATGGTCGCCACGATCCTCGCCGAGACCGCGCTGCCGCCGGACCTGCTCGAGCTGGAGATCACCGAAAGCACGGTCATGCACCGCACCGAGGAGGCCACCGCGAGCCTGCGCTCGCTGCACGAACTGGGCGTGCGCATCTCGCTGGATGATTTCGGCACGGGCTATTCGTCGCTCGCCTACCTGCACCGCTTCCCGGTCCATACGCTGAAGGTCGACCAATCGTTCGTGCGCGACATCCGCAGCGACCGCGACGACGCCGCCATCGTGAGCACCGTGATCACGCTCGCCCGGCAGTTGAGCCTGAAGGCGCTCGCCGAGGGCGTGGAAACCGAGGGCCAGCTCGCGTTCCTGCGCGTGCGCGGCTGCGATTCCTTCCAGGGCTACCTCTTCTGCCGGCCGCAACCGGCGAAGGAAATGGAGGAGATCCTCCGGCGTCACCGCGGCGCATCCGCGCCGGCGCCGGGCGCGCGGCGGCCTCGGCGCGCCCGGCGAGGCGTCAGGAACTGAGCGCGCGCGGCCGCGATCCGCTCAGGCGGTGCCGCCCACCGTGAGGCCGTCGATCCTGAGCGTGGGCTGACCGACGCCCACCGGCACGCTCTGGCCTTCCTTGCCGCAGGTCCCCTGCCCGCCGTCCAGGCGCATGTCGTTGCCGATCATGCGCACGCGGGTGAGCACGTCCGGGCCGTTGCCGATCAGCGTCGCGCCCTTGACCGGATGCGTGATCCTGCCCTTCTCCAGCATGTAGGCCTCGGTCGCCGAAAAGACGAACTTGCCGGTGGTGATATCGACCTGTCCGCCGCCGAAATTCACCGCGTACAACCCCTTGTCCACGCTGCCGAGGATTTCCCGCGGGTCGTGCGCGCCCGCCAGCATGCAGGTGTTGGTCATCCTCGGCAGGGTGAGGTGCGCGAACGATTCGCGCCGCCCGTTGCCCGTCAGCGGCATCTTCATGAGGCGCGCGTTCAGGCTGTCCTGCAGGTAGCCGCGCAGGATGCCATCCTCGATAAGCACGGTGCGCCGGGTGGGATTGCCCTCGTCGTCGATGCTGAGCGAGCCGCGCCGGCCCGGCAGGGTGCCGTCGTCCACGACCGTGACGCCGCGCGCGGCGACCCGCTCGCCGATGCGGCCGGAGAATGCGGAGCTGCCCTTGCGGTTGAAGTCGCCCTCCAGGCCGTGGCCGACCGCCTCATGCAGCAGGATGCCGGGCCAGCCCGGCCCGAGCACCACGGTCATGCTGCCCGCGGGCGCGGGCCGGGATTCCAGGTTCACCAGCGCCTGGCGGACGGCCTGCTGCGCGTACTCCTTCAGCACTTCGTCGGAGAAATGCGCGTAGTCGGTGCGGCCGCCGCCGCCCGAGAACCCCGTCTCGCGCCGGCCGCCCGATTCGGCGATCACCTGCAGCGAGAGCCGCACCAGGGGACGCACGTCGGCGGCAATCACGCCGTCGGCGCGAGAGACCAGCACCACCTCGTATTCGCCCCCGAGATGCGCGAGCACCTGTGTGACGCGCGCGTCCGCCCCGCGGCACAGCGCCTCCAGCCGCTCGAGCAGCCCGATTTTGTGCTCCGCGTCCAGCGACGCGAGCGGGTCGAGCGGCTCGTAACGAATGGGCGCGGCGCCCCTGCGGGCGACCCGCCCCTTGCGCGATCCGCCCGCCCGCGCGATGGCGCGCGTCGCGCGCGCGGCATCCCGCAAGGCGGCGAAGCTGATTTCGTCGGAGTACGCGAAGGCCGTCTTTTCTCCCGAGATGGCGCGCACGCCCACGCCCTGCTCGATCGCGAAACTGCCCGACTTCACCTTGCCCTCCTCCAGGCTCCAGCCCTCGGAGCGCGAGTACTGGAAATAGAGGTCGGCGTAATCCAGGCGGCGCGCGCCCAGCGCGCCGTAGACCGCCTCGAGCCTGCGGCTCTCCAGGTCGAACGGCGCGAGCAGGCAGGCGTCGGCGGTGGCCAGCAGGGAGTTCGCGTCCATCGTCTCGGGATTCCTTTCGGTCCTGTCTAGCGCAGCGGCGTTCCCGGCTCGATCGTCTGCGGCGCCGGCTCGGCCTGCAGTTTCTCGATCTTCGGATCGGACCAGGTGCCGCTGATGTTGTAGTCGTAGGCGAACATCTTGCCCAGCGGGTTCTTGATCATTCGTCCGGCCACCAGCGTCGCGAGTCCCGCGATCGGGTTGATCAGGCCGACGACGGTCGAGGCCACGTCGCCGAGCTGCGGGGTGACCCGCACCGCGAGCGACTGCGTCTCCAGGGAAAGATCCACCAGGCCGGTCATGCTGATGTCGGCCGCCGGCCCGTGCATGGTGAACTTCTTGACCGCCATCACGCCGCGCTCGACCCCCATGTTGCTGTTGATGCGATCGAAAAAGAATCCCTTGGAAAACACATCCCGGAAATCGAGCGACAGGCGCCGCGGCAGCATCTGCAGGCTCATCAGCGACACCAGCTTGCCGACGCCGGGCTCGATCTCGAGGAACTGGCCGTCCTCCGCGTGCAGCTTCAGCTGACCGTTCAGGGTCGGGTAGTCCAGCGTGAGGGGATCGCCGTTCCACTTGAGCGAGCCCTCCAGGTTGGCCTTGCCGCCCTTCACGTGGTTCGGAAAGCCGAGGCGCTCGAGAAGCTGGCCGACATCGGTCACGTCCAGCTTGAAGGCGAGCGTGGTATCGGGGGCCATTCCCTGTCGCCACAGTCCGCTGCCCGAGAGCGCCGCGTCCGGATTGGTCATCGCCAGCCGCTCGATCCGCCAGTTGCGCTCGTCCACCGTCCCCTCGTGGCGCGCCAGCACCTCGAAGCGGCCGAGCTTGCGGCCGCGGTGCGAGAATTCGTCGGCGACGATGTCGACGGCGGGCAGGTCCTTCAGGCTCTCGCCCGGCCGCACCCCGGGCGAATCCTCCGGCAGGATGAGACGCGTGAAGCGCGCGACCAGCCGGCCGTCGCCCTCGTGACGGTAGACGAGGTCGCCGGCGAACTCGGCCGTGCTCATGGTCGCCGACCAGCCCGCCGCGTCGGAGGCGCCCTGCATCGACACGCCGCGCATGCGCTTGCCGAGCGCGTCCAGCATCCCGACCCGGACATCGTAGCTCACCGGTTCGTCGGGCGCGCCTGCCGGCGCCTCGCTGAGCAGCGGCAGCCAGCGATCCAGGTCGAGCGCCGGCAGCGAGCCGCGGATCGTCATGCCGCGGCGCTCCGGAAACCTGGCGGTCTCGCCGGCCGCGGGGTTGAGCGTGACGAGCGCGCGCTGCACCTGCAGGGCGCCGCCGCCCTTTGGCGCCGCGCGCAGGTATTCCGCGCTGACGATCCGTCCGCCCGGCGGCCCGAGCGCGAGCGAGAGCCGGTCGCGCCCGTCGCCCGGGAATATTTCCAGGTGCAGCGGCATGGGTTCGGCCGCGCTCTTCGCGAGCGGCGGCGGCAGGGCGCTCGCCACCCCCTCCAGCGTCGAGTCCATGGTGAACTGCGCGCGTCCGTCCCTGACCGCGAGCAGCGCGCTGTAGCGCGCGCCGCCCGAGAGGCGCCGCCGCCAGGGATGATCGAAGATCGGCTGCATGCCTTCGACAGTCGCGCGTCCCTCGGCGGAGATCTGCACGCTGCCGTCGGGCCGCGAGCCGCCCGCGATGCGCACCTGGTCGCCGAACATCTGCCCGCGGATCTCCGGGATCGTCAGCGAATTCTCCGTGAAGGCGATGCGGCCGCTCGCGCGCTCGATCGGCGCGAACTTCGGATCGAGCAGCAGCGAGTTGCCGGCGAACTGGAACTCTCCCGCGACCCTGCTCTTCGCCATGTCGGCCAGCATCAGATCCAGCCGCAGCCGCAACCGGCCGCGGCCGCTCGAGTTCATCGCTTCGGTGACCCCGCCGGTCAGGCGCTGCGCCGGGCTCTCGCGCACGTATTCGAGAAACGCCGCGGTCGGCCCCTCCACGCTGCCTTCCACGATGAGCCGCGGCGCGTCATCGAGAACGTTGGGAATGGAAATGCGCATGTTCTCGACTTTCGCGCCGAGGATGCTGCCGCGCTGGCCCACCAGGTCGACCTTGTCGCGGTCGACCATCAGCGTCGCCTCCAGGCCCTCGAGACGCGGCCAGCCCCGCGCGTAGTCGAAAACCGCCCCGGTGAGCTTCGCGAACACCTCGAATTGCCCGGCGCCCGCGTCCTGGAACGGGAAATCGCGCAGATCTCCCCGCAGACGCACGCGCGCATCGCTGAGCTGCCCCGACTGGATCGCGCCGGCGCCCCATTCGCGCGTGTTCGCGCCCATGATCCCCGCGAGCGGCAGGTACTTCGCCGTCGTCGCGCCGTCGGCGCGCAGGATCTGCGCCGTCAGGTCGGCGCGTCCCGGCCCCTCGTCGCTCCACTGGTAGCTGCCCTGCACCGTCCCGGCAAGATCATCGTTGGTGAAGCTGAGGTTCGACAGGCGCACGCCGACACCGGGCGGCTTGTCCGGCCCCGCGGCCGCGAGGCGCTCCCAGGCGACCTCGCCGCTCAGCGCCTCCAGCGCGATGCGCGGCTCCGGGAACAGCCTCGGCAGGTCGATCTCGCTCTTGCGCGAGGCGAAGGTGACGGCGCCACGCGCTTCGCTCGCCGTCACGCTGCCCGAGAGGTTGGCGAAGCCGGGAACGCTACGCCAGGCGTTCATGGTCAGGCCCGAGAAGCGCGAGCGCGCCGTGAAGCTCGCGCGGTCCGGCAGCTCGCCCGTCCAGTCGAGCTTCGCGTCCAGCAGGTTGCCCTGCGGCGCAAGCTCGGCGAGCAGCGCGCGCAGGTCCGCGGGGAACGGCAGGAACTCGGCCAGCTGCACGAGCGGCCCCAGCTCGATCAGGTTGGCGGTGAGCGAGCCGCGCGCCACCAGCGTGGTGCCGCTCGCCGGCTGGTAGCTCGCCTTGAAGCTGGTGCTGCTCATCGGCTGCGCGCCGGGGCGCGCCAGCGCCAGGCCGCGCATGCCGAACTCGTAGCCGCGCACCGACTCGCCGCCGAACACGCGCCCGCGCACATCCGCGACTTCGAGCACCGGCAAGTCGCGCGCGAGGCGCGCCGACACGCCCGAGAGCGCGACATCGGCGGTGGCTTGCGAGAGCTTGCCCTTCTCCAGCGTCGCCCAGAGGCGCAGCGCGCCCTCGCCGCGGCGCACGTCGACCGGGTAGTCGACCCAGGGGCGCCAGCCCGCCAGGTCGGTGTAGCCGACCTCGGCGAAGATGCGCCCGCTCCACTTGGCGAATTCGCGCACGTCTTCGCCCTGCAGCCGCGCGCGCAGGTCCAGGCCCGAGCCGAGCTCGCGCGGCGGGCGCGCGGTCAGGCCGGCCGCGTGCTCGTCGCCGTCGTTGCGCAGGCGGAAATTGAGCGCCGAGAGCCTGAGCGGCGGCGCCTTGCGCCGCTCGTCCACCCATTCGATCTCGGCGTCGCGGATCACGATCTCGCTCTGCGAGAGGATCCAGTCGGTCACCCTGCCCTCGCCCTTGTCGCCCGAGAGGCGGATCCCGGCCACGTAGATCTCGCCGTTGGCGTCGCGGCGCACCGCGAGCCTGGGCCGGTCGATGACGAAGGAATGCGAGCGCAGCTCGCCGACGAACAGCGAGCGCCAGCCGATCACGTTTTCGACCGCCGGCAGCACCAGCGCCTCGCGCCCGCTGGCGTCGTAAATGCGCACGTCCGCGGTCGACAGGCGCGGCCGCAGCCCCTGCCAGTCGGTGGTGATGGCGCCGACCTTGACCGGCAGCCCGATCGCGCGCGAAACCTTGGCGACGATGTCGCCGCGGTAGCTCTCGATATTCGGCAGCAGCCAGTAGCGCAGGCCCAGGAACACCGCCGCGAAGGCGAAGAACGAGATCCAGCCGAGGATTTCGAGCGCGCGCAGCAGCTTCCGCAGCGGGAGGGGTAGAGCGGTTCTCATCGCGCTTTGATCGAGCTCCTGTATTCTATCCGTAAATGCCGGATCCCATTCGGAAAATCGCCCTTTCGCGGGTCGCCGCGCAGTGGCTCGCCGCGCAACCCGCGCTCGCCTCCGAGTGCGCGGCCGCCGCGGCCTTCAGCGCCGCGGAAATGCACGGCGCGCTGGAGGAGGCGCAAGCCGGCGACGAAGCCGCCTTCAAGCGCGGCCTGCGCCGACTGCGCCGGCGCGTGCTGCTGCGAACCATGGCGCGCGATCTCGACGGCGACGGCGCGCCCGCGGCGCGGCTGGCCGAGGTCTGTTCGACCATGACCCTGCTCGCGGAGTTCGCGATCGGCGCCGCGCTGCGCTGGCTGGGCGAGGACCAGTTGATCGTGGTCGGCATGGGCAAGCTCGGGGGCGGGGAGCTGAACGTGTCCTCCGATATCGACCTGGTGTTCGTGCATCCGGGGGCGGACGGGGACGCCGCCGGCCTGGGCAGGCTCGAGCGGATCGCGCGCCGCCTGATCGCGCTCCTGAACGACGTCACCGAGGACGGGTTCGTGTTCCGCGTCGACATGCGCCTGCGCCCCTACGGCAGCTCGGGCGCGCTGGTGAGCGGCTTCGATGCGCTGGAGGCGTATTTCGTCGCGCAGGGGCGCGAATGGGAGCGCTACGCGTGGATCAAGGCGCGCCCGATTTCAGGAACGCCCGCGGGCGTTGCGGGCTCGCGCCACGAAGAGCTGGCCGCGATCATTCGGCCGTTCGTCTACCGCAAGTATCTCGACTACGGCACGCTCGACGCCATGCGCCGCCTGCACGCCGAAGTGCGCCGCGACGTCGCCCGGCGCGAGCTCGCCGAGCACGTCAAGCTCGGGCCCGGCGGCATCCGCGAAATCGAGTTCATCGTCCAGGCGCTGCAGCTGGTGCGCGGCGGACGCGACCCGGAGCTCACCGCGCGGCCGACGCTGCTGGTTCTCGATCTTCTCCTGAAGAAAAGGCTTCTTCCGGAAAAAACGAAAATCGAACTTTCCGATGCATACGTCTTCCTGCGCAACGTCGAGCACCGGCTGCAGTACCTCGACGATGCGCAGACCCACGAGCTGCCGGAAAGCGAGGAGGACCGCTCGCGCGTCGCGCGGATGATGGGCTTTGCATCATGGAGCGGATTCGCGGCCGCATTGGACGCGCACCGGCAGGCGGTGTCGCGGGCATTTCAGGAGGTGTTCACCGAGCGCAGCGACGCGGACGCCGATGCCTGGCCCGATCATCCGCGCCTGGAGGCGCTGCGCGCGAGCCAGCGCTACCTGCAGCTGCCGGAAGATTCCCGGCGCCGGCTGGACGCGCTCGTCCCGGTGCTCGCGCGCGCCGCGGCCGCGACGCCGGACCCGGAAACGACGCTCGCGCGCGGCGTCGGCCTGGTCGAGGCGATCGCGCGCCGCGCCGCTTACCTCGCGCTGCTCGCCGAGCGGCCGGAGGCGCTGGAGCGGGTGACGCGCATGATCGGCGCTTCGAGCTGGGCGGCGGAATTCATCACCCTGCACCCGCTGCTGCTCGATGAGCTGCTCGATGACCGGCTGCTCTACGCGCCGCCCGACTGGCCGGAGTTCGCGGCCGGGCTGCGCGCCGTGCTCGGCGGCGCGGGCGGCGACCCGGAGCGCGAGATGAACCTGGTGCGCGAGCAGCACCAGTCGCAGCAATTCCGCCTGCTCGCGCAGGACCTCGCCGGGCTGCTCAGCGTCGAAGTCCTCGCCGACCACCTGTCGCTGCTCGCCGATATCGTGCTGGATTGCGCTCTGACCGTGTGCTGGAACCGGATCCCGGGCAAGCACCGCGAGCAACCTCGATTTGCCGTCATCGGCTACGGCAAGCTGGGCGGCAAGGAGCTGGGCTACGCCTCGGACCTTGACATCATCTTCCTCTTCGACGACGCCGATGAGCGCGCCGCCGAGAACTACGCGCGCCTCGCGACCCGCTACAACAACTGGCTCGCGGCGCGCACTTCTGCCGGCCCCCTCTTCGAGACCGACCTGCAACTGCGGCCATCGGGCAACAGCGGGCTGCTCGTCTCCTCGCTCGCCGCCTTCGAGGAGTACCAGGAACACTCCGCCTGGGCCTGGGAGCATCAGGCCCTGACACGGGCGCGCTTCTGCGCGGGGGACGCCCGGATCGGTTCTGCATTCGAAGCCATCAGGAACAAAATCCTTCGGCGACAACGAGATCCCGCCGCACTCGCGCGCGAAGTGCTGGACATGCGCGAGAAACTACACCGCGCCCACCCCAACCGCTCCGGCCTGTTCGACCTCAAGCACGACGCGGGCGGCATGATCGACATCGAGTTCACGGTCCAGTTCCTCGTGCTCGCGCACGCGCACCGGCACCCGGAGCTGACCGGCAACCTCGGCAACATCGCGCTGCTGAAGATCGCCGCCGACCTGGGACTGATCAGCGCAGAGCCCGCGGAGGAGTGCCGCAACGCCTATCGGGAGTTCCGCCGCCTGCAGCACGCGCTGCGCCTGAACGGCGCGCAGTACGCGCGCGTGCCGCCGGAGCAGGTTGCGGAGCGGTCGGCCGCAGTGCGCCGGCTCTGGGAAGCGGTCTTCTCGCCTTACCGCCCGGGCTAGCGGGCGCGGGGCCCGCGCACGCGCGGGTTGAGCTTCTCCACGTCCGCCTTCACCTGCTCGCGGCTGCGCTCGTAGACGATCTCGCGCCCCATGATGCTGCCCGCGTAGGCGAGGCCGTTGCGCGTGGGGGTCAGCACGCACTTCATGCTGTGCATGCCCTCGCCGACCACCACCTCGATGGCCTGCTCGCGCTTGCTGAAGACGACGACCTCCATCGTCCTGCCGGTTTCGGTTTGCCGGACTGTGATCTTCTCGTTGTTCATCATCCTCCTGCGACAGCGTTAG
>JADLES010000252.1 GCA_020845995.1 Burkholderiales bacterium
TAGCTGCCCTCACCGAGGAGATGCCCATGGATGAATCACGTCGCACGTTTCTGGGTGGCGTCGCCGGCGCCGGCGCGCTCGCCTTGCTGGGCGAGGCCCGCGCGCAGGACAAGCCCGCCGCCGCGCCGGCGCAGCCAGGCGGCACGATCGGCAACGAGGCGGTCAAGTCCGGGAAGGTTTCCTCGATGCAGTACCACTCCGAACGGCCGCTCACGGGCTCGGTGCCCGCGCACCAGCACGATTTCGACGTGACGCCCACCGATCGCATGTTCGTGCGCAACAACCTGCTCACGCCCGACCTCGATGCCGCGCGGCACCGGCTCTCGGTGAAGGGTCTGGTGGACAAGGAACTCAGCCTGTCGCTGGAAGACCTGAAGAAGGGCTTTCCGGTGGTCACGCTGCAAGGCATGGTCGAATGCGCGGGTTCGGGCCGCTCGAACTACCAGCCTCGGGCAAGCGGCACCCCCTGGGACCCGACCGGCGGCATGGGCTGCCCGAAGTGGACCGGCGTGCGCGTGGCCGACGTGCTCGGGGCCGCCGGCCTCCGGCCGGCCGCGGCGCACGTCGCCGGGCAGGGCGGCGACCCCGGCATGATCGCGACCGCCGCGCCCGTGATCCGCTCGGTGCCGCTCGCCAAGGCGCTCGAGGAGAACACGCTCATCGCCTGGGACATGAACGGCGCGCCGCTGCCAAAGGTGCACGGCTTCCCGCTGCGGCTCGTGGTCCCGGGATGGGTAGGATCGGCATCGACCAAGTGGGTCCACACGCTCACCGTTCTCGATGCGCCGTTCAAGGGCACGTTCATGACCAACAGCTACGTGACGCCGAAGTTCCCGGTCGAGCCGGGACAGAAGATGCCGGCCGATACGGTGTCGACCGAGGCCTGGCCGGTCAAGTCGATGATCACCTTTCCCGCGCCCAACGCGCGCCTCAAGGGCTCGGAGCGGCTCACGGTGCGGGGCAGCGCCTGGGTCGGCGAGGGCGCGATCGACCGCGTGGAAATTTCCACGGACGAAGGCCTGACCTGGCAGCGCGCGAGCCTCGGCCCGCGCGGCGACAAGTACGCCTGGCGCAGGTTCGCGTTCGAATTCCAGCCGCAGCGCTTTGGCTACCAGACATTCCTCGCGCGCGCCTGGGACGATCGTGGCAACGCGCAACCGCTGGTCCCGGGCTGGAACCCGCTCGGCTACTTCTGGAACGGAGTGCACCGCGTGGGAGTCGTGATTGAGGCTTGAGCCCTGGATGTTGCTTGCACCCGCGCTCGGCCTCGCCTGCGCGCTCGCCTCAGCGCAAACGCCCGACAAGCTGATCTCCGGCCCGGGCGCGACGCTCACGGAGAACAAGTGCAAGATCTGCCACGAGCTGCAGCACATCCGGCGCCAGCCGCTGTCGCGCGGCGAATGGGCCGACAACCTGCGCAACATGAAGGAGCGCGGCACGCCCATGGACGAGGCCGAGATGGCGGTCATCCTCGAGTACCTCGCCACCTATTACAACCGCGAGCAGCCCGCGCCTGCGCCGGCGCCTGACACGCTCGCCGGCGGCGGCGCGGATCCGGTGGCGAAGCTTCTCAACGCGCACGCCTGCAGCGGTTGCCACAGCCTGGACAAGCGCGTGGTAGGGCCGTCGTTCCGCGAGGTCGGGCAGCGCTACGCGGGCGACACGGGCGCCGCGGCGCGCCTCGCGGCGAAAATCCGCAATGGCGGGCAAGGCGCCTGGGGCTCGGTGCCGATGCCGCCGGCGCCCGCGATCTCGGACGCCGAGCTCGCCACGCTGATCGGCTGGGTGCTCTCGCAGAACTGAGGCCGCGCCAGCGGTGGTATCGTTGCTCCGCGATGGAGCAACGCAGCACCTTACGGCGCGCCGTGCTGGGCCTGGCCCTGGTGGCCCTGCTCGCTGCCGCGAATTCGGCCGAGGCGCAGCGGCGCCGTATGCCGTCGCGCACCGAGCCGATTCCGGACACCGAAACCGGCGGCAAGGTCGGCACGGCAGGCAGCGGCGAGGAAACGCCGCGCCTGATCATCTACGGGCCGCCCACGCCGCCCTTGGGCGCGCCGCCCGCGCCACCTCCTTTGCCAGGAACCGCCGTGCCGGAAGCAAAACCCGCGCCGGCGCCGGAGCAGCCGTCTGCACCGGTTGCAGTTCCCGCGCCGGCACCGCCTCCGCCAGTCGCAACTCCCGCGCCGCCGCCGACACCCGCGCCGGCCGCTGTTTCCGCACCGCCATCGCCCCCGCCGGTGGCGGCGCCTACGCCTACGCCGGCTCCGGCGCCCACGCCACCGCCCGCGGTTGCCGCTCCCGAACGCGCGCCCGCGCCGCCGCCTGCAGTTGCGGTACCCGCCCCCGCACCGGCGCTGGCGCCGATTGCCGCGCCGGTTCCCGCCGTGGAGCCAGCGCCGCCGCCAGTCGCCAAACCCGTGGCACCCCCGCCCGAGCCCGTCGCGATCCCGATCCCCGCGCCAGCGCCGCCGGCGGCACCTCCTGTTGCTGTGCCTGCGCCGCCTCCCGCGCCTGTGCCGCCGACTGCCGCGCCCATCCTCGCGCCTGCGCCAAAGCCCGCGCCGGTTGCCGCA
>JADLES010000253.1 GCA_020845995.1 Burkholderiales bacterium
CGAGATGCCGGCCTGCTTGTTGTAGAACGCCTGCGCGACCGCGGTGTTCGGCTTGTGGCTGCCCGCCGGGGAGACGCCCTCGTACTTGTAGTAGATGCGCGCCGGGGTCTGCAGCGCCTTCTCGAGCCGCCGCGCGCGGAAGAGCGGCGAGGGCCGCCACTGGCGGTAGACCTCGCGCACCGGCTCGGGGATCGGGACCTCGCGTTCCTGCGTCACCTCCTGGATGATCAGCTCCATCGGGAAGAGCGGGGCGAGGTCGTCGGGCCCGAGCGGCTTGAGCGTGCCCGGATGCAGCACCGGCGGCAGCGGCTTCGGCAGATCGGCCTGGATGTTGTACCAGTGCTTGGGGATGCGCGACTCGTCGAGGACGTACTTGACCGACTCGGACATGGGCTCCTCCTTCGGGGCGTGATTGTCGTGGCGGACCGACCGGACCGCGGGGTGCGCGGAAGTCTAGCGCCGGGAGGAATCTGGTGCACACGCTGCGCCGCCGGTTTGATCCGGCTCACGAAATCGCCTGGCTTCGGGGCGCCTAGCCCGCGTCCGGCGGCGGCTCGGCGGCGAGCGCGAGGCGCACCAGCTCGGCGACGTTGCGCGCCCCGAGCTTCGCCATGATGCGCGTCTTGTGGACCTCCACGGTGCGCGGGCTGATTCCGAGCTGGCGGCCGATCTCCTTGGCGTGCAGCCCCTGCGCGGCGGCGGCCAGCACTTCGCGCTCGCGCCCGGTGAGGCGCGCGAGTCGGCCGGCGTCCGCGGAGCGGGCGAGGCGCAGGTGCTCCTTCGAGAACGCGTTCTGGATCGCGGCGCGCAGCTGGGCGTGGTCGAACGGCTTCTCCAGGAAATCGACCGCGTCGGCGCGGAACGCGGCGCGCGCCGCCGGCACGTCGCCGTGGGCGGTGATGATGATGAACGGCAGCCGGCTGCCGCGCCGGCCGAGTTCGGCCTGCAGCTCGAGGCCGGTCAGGCCAGGCAGCCTCAGGTCGGCGACGACGCATCCGGACCAGTCCTCGCGCCAGGCGGCGAGAAAGGCCTCGGCGTCGGCGAAGAAGGCGGTGCTGAAGCCCGCAAGCCCGAGCATCAGCGCGAGCGAGTCGCGCACCGCGGCGTCGTCGTCGACGATGTAGATGGTCAGGGGCTGTGGCGGCATGGCAGGACCAGGCGGAATTCGCCGTGCGCCGCGGGACGCGCCTCGAGCGAGCCGCCGTGCGCCTCGGCGATCGCGCGGCTGATGGCGAGCCCGAGGCCCATGCCGGTCGCCTTGCCGGTGACGAAGGGCTCGAACACGCGCTCGCGCATCTTCCCCGAGAGACCCGGACCGCTGTCGGCGAACACCAGGCAGAGGTGCTCGGCATCGTGCCGGCGCACCTGCACGTCGATGCTCCGGGCCGCCGCTCCACCGCTGCGGATCGCGTCCTGGGCGTTGGCGATCAGGTTCCGGATCACGACCTCGATCTGCAGGCGATCGACGTAGAGCGCAGGCAGATCGTCTTCCTCGCGCACGCTCAGGACGCGCGTCTCCACCCCGAGCACCTGCTGGCCGATGCGCCGCACCGTGACGAGGAGCTCCTCGGCCGGCAGCGACTCGAGGCGCGTGGTACCGCTGCGGAAGAAGTCGCGCAGGCGCCGCACCACCTCGGCCGCGCGCCGCGACTCGAGGAGCATCTTGCCGATGACCTCCGGCAGCGCGGTGTCCGCAGCGCCCCGTTTCGCGAGCAGCATGATCGCCGATTCACCGTAGTTCGATAGCGCGGTGAGCGGCTGGTTCACCTCGTGGGCGATCGCGCCGGCCATCTCCCCGGCGGCGGCGAGGCGCAGCGAATGGCGCAGGCTCGCGGCCGCCCGCTCCCGCTCGTCGACCATCATGCCGAGGTAGAGGCCGGTGAGCGTGAAGGTGGCCACCAGCGCCTGGAGCTCGAGCACCGGCAGCGCAGGGCCCGCCTCGCGGTGGACGCCCACCACCACGCCGATCTGCACGATCGCGGTGGCCACCACCGCGCCGTTCATGCCGCCGCGCGCGGCAATCCAGATGAGCGGCACGAACAGCAGGTAGAAGAGCCGCGCGGGATCGCCGTCCGGGCCGCGGAAGATGAGCCACATGGTGGCGACGAGGATGATGGCCTGCGCGAGCGACTCGGGGCGGCGCACCAGCGCGAGCAGGTCGGCGCGGCGTACGGGGTCCGCGGCCGCGAGGAGCAGCGGCGCGGTGATCAGGATTCCGACTGCGTCGCCGACCCAGAAGCGCAGGAGCGCATCCGGAGTCGGCGTCGCGCCGAGCAGGTTCGCGCCGCGCAACAAGCCGACGAAGGCCGTGCCGGTGATGGCGGTGCCGGCGACCACGACCGCGGTCAGGAGCGTGAGGTGGCGCGTCGATCGGAGCGCGCGGTCGGGCAGGAGCTCGCGCAGGATGAAGGCCATCGCGGCGAACCCGCCGGCGAGCGTCACCGAGGTGAGCGCGACGATCAGAGTGCCGCCGGGCATGCCGCGCACGATCGCGTCGGCGAGGACGATCGTGGCGAGCACCGCGGGCGCGTGATGCAGGCCGCCGAGCATCAGCCACACGATGGCGAGCCCGTGCTGCGGATTCCACGGCGTGATGTTGAACGGCCCGACCGGGTCGATGTAGCTCGCCCAGTCGAGCGCGATGTAGCAGGGCGCGAAGACCAGCG
>JADLES010000254.1 GCA_020845995.1 Burkholderiales bacterium
GCCTACAACCGGCTGGTAGACACCGACGACCGGCGCGAGGGCGTGCGCGCCTTCAACGAAAAGAGGAAGGCCGACTTCAAGGGCCGCTGAGCGGCTTTACCGCGCGGCCTGTCTGCGCTATCCTTACAACTGGTTGTCTAGTTGGATAGGCTCATGGGCATTGTCGTCGGTTCATTCGAAGCCAAGACCAAGCTCGCCGAGCTGCTTGACAAGGTCGAGGCGGGCGAGACCGTCACCATCACGCGCCGCGGCAAGGCGGTGGCCGAGCTGGTGCGCCCGAAGTCTGTAGATGCGCAGGCCGAGCGGCGCGCGCTGATTGAAGAGATCAGGCGCTGGCGCGTCGGCAAGGACCGTGGCGCCAGGCCGGGCAGCACGATCCGCGAGTTGATCCGGGCGGGGCGCAAGTATTGATGGCCTTCGTGGTCGACGCCTCGGTCACCTTGCCCTGGTTTCTCGAGGATGAGCGCTCGGCCTTCACCGAGTCGGTTTTCGCCGCGCTCGAGACCGGCGAGTACTGGACGCCGGCGATCTGGTGCCTGGAGTTTCCGAACGCGCTCCTTGCCGCGGAAAAGAAGCGGCGCATCGACCGCGCCACGCGGCTCGGCGTGCTCGATCGCGCAGTGCGGCTGAGCATCCGCGTCGAAGCACAGCTCCCGGACATGCGCGCGGTCAGCACACTCGCCGAACGGCACGGACTGAGTACCTACGACGCGGCTTACCTGGAGCTGGCCCTGCGGCAGAACTTCGGGCTGATCACGCTGGACCGGGACCTGGCCGACGCAGCCGATGCCGAGGGCGTGCCGTTGCAGTCTCCCGGCCGCTCTGGCGCAGCACAGCGCCGGCAGAGATACAATAGGTAGTGGTAAGGGATTGATAACACACTAGATCCATGGCGAAACAGGTTTACGACGCATCCGCAATCCAGGCGCTGAAGGGCCTAGAGCCGGTCCGGCGCATGCCGGGCATGTACACGCACACGATCCATCCGCTGCACATCGTGCAGGAGGCGATCGACAACGCGGTGGACGAGGCGCTCGCCGGCTTCGGCAGGAAGATGACTGTGTCGGTGTTCAAGGACGGCTCGGTCGAGGTCGCCGACGAGGGTCGCGGGGTGCCGGTGGACCTGCACAAAGGGGAAGGACGGCCCGCGGTCGAGGTCGCCTTCACCATGCTGCACGCGGGCGGCAAGTTCGCGAAGTCGGGCGAGGGCGTTTACCACATCTCCGGCGGCCTGCACGGCGTCGGCGTCGCCGTGTCCAATGCGCTGTCGAAGCGCTGCGAGGTCACCGTATACAGGGACGGTTCCCGCCACTCGATCGTGTTCGAGGGAGGAGAACTCAAGAACAAGCTCAAGAGCGAGAAGACAAAGGAGAAGAAGACGGGAACGGTCGTGCGCATCTGGCCCGACCCGAAGTACTTCGATTCTCCCAACGTGCCGCTCGGCGAGCTCGAGCATCTCGTTCGCTCGAAGGCCTATCTATTGCCGGGTTTAACAACGAAATTGCATATAGAGGGAAAACCTGAACAGTCGTGGCGCTACGAGAAGGGCATGGCGCAGTACTTCGACTTCATGCTCGAGGGACGGGAGATGGTCGCTCCCCTGTTTTCGGGAGAACGATACTTCGAAAATCCCGACAGCAGCGAAATCGAGAAAGGCGAAGGGGCGGCCTGGGCCATTGGCTGGGTGGCCGAGGGCGAGGTGTTCGCCGACAGCCACGTCAACTTGATCCCGACCCGGTCGGGCGGCACGCATGAGGCGGGGTTCCGCAACGGCATTTTCGACGCGCTCTCGGCCTTCATGGACACGCGGTCGCTCCATCCCAAGGGAGTTAAGCTCATCGCCGACGACCTCTGGCAGCGCGCCTGCTTCACGCTTTCGGCGAGGATCGTGCGCACGCAGTTCCACGGCCAGACCAAGGAGAAGCTCACCACGCGGCACGCTTCCCGGCTGCTCGAGCTGTGCGTCAAGGACGCCTTCGAGCTCTGGCTCAACCAGCACCCGGACGAGGGCAAGAAGATCGCCGAGCTCGCCATCGAGCAGGCGATGGCGCGCCTCTCGAGGGGCAAGAAGTTCGAGCGCAAGAAGTCGAGCGGCGTCGCCACGCTGCCCGGCAAGCTCGTCGACTGCGCCGCCGACGACACCTCGCGCAACGAGCTGTTCATGGTCGAGGGGGATTCCGCCGGCGGCTCGGCGAAGGAGGCGCGCAACAAGGAGACGCAGGCGGTGCTGCCGCTGCGCGGCAAGGTGCTCAACACCATGTCCAAGGATTCGCGCACCGTGCTCGCGAACAAGGAGCTGCAGGCGATCGCCACCGCGATCGGCGTGGATCCGCACGGGCCCGACGACGCGCCCGACCTCGCGGGCCTGCGCTACGGCAAGGTGATCATCATGACCGACGCCGACGTCGACGGCGGCCACATCCAGGCGCTGCTGCTCACCTTCTTCTTCATGCACGCACCCAGGCTGGTCGAGGCCGGCCGCGTGTACGTGGCGCAGCCGCCGCTCTACAAGCTGGAGGTGCCCGCGCAGGGCAAGGGCCGGCCCGCGCGCCGGATCTATTGCCTCGACGAGGAGGAACTCGACGAGGAGATCGGCAAGCTGAAGAAGGAGAAGGTGAAGGAGGGCGGCTGGGAGATCTCGCGCTTCAAGGGCCTGGGCGAGATGAGCCCGGAACAGCTCTGGGAGACCACCATGAATCCAGACACCCGGCGCCTGGTGCGAATGTCTTTTGATCTGAAGAACCTGAAAAAAGTGCGCGAATCCTTCGAGCTGCTCATGGACTCGGGCGAGGCCGAGGGCCGGCGCAACTGGATGCGCGAGCACTGGAAGACCGTCGAAGCGGATGTCTAGGAAGGCAAAGAAGCCCGTCTGGGAGCCCGGCTACAACGGGCACGTGTACTGGCTCGGCAAGGCCAAGCTCGGCAAGGTGACGCGGCAGAAAAGCGGGGCGCACAAGTACAGCTGGGAGGCTTTCGGGCGCGGCGGCACTGCCGATGACCTGGCGAAGGCCAGGCGCGCCGTGGAGGAAGCGGCGGCGATGGCCGGCAGGCAGATGGACCTCTTCGGACAATAGACCATGGACGACAGGACCGGTGATCTTTTCATCAACGAGAACGGCGACGACGCGGCGCCGATCGAACGGCACGCCTCGCAGGCCTACCTCGGCTACGCGGTCTCCACCGTCAAGGCGCGGGCGCTGCCCGAGGTCGCCGACGGCCTCAAGCCCGTGCAGAGAAGAATCCTGTACGCAATGGGCGATGCCAACGCTCCCGGCTTCGTCAAGTGCGCCCGCTATGTGGGCGAGGTGCTCGGCAAGTACCACCCGCACGGCGACGGCTCGACCTACGAGGCGATGGTGCACCTGGCGCAGCCGTTCTCGATGCGCTACCCGCTCATCGACGGGCAGGGCAACTTCGGCAGCCGCGACGGCGACTCGGCCGCGGCCTACCGGTATACCGAAGCGCGCCTTTCCAGGTTCGCGCAATTGCTCCTGGGCGAGATCGGCGAGGGGACAGTCGACTTCGCGAAGAACTACGACGGCAAGTTCGAGGAGCCGGTGCTGCTGCCCGCGCGGCTGCCCTTCGGCCTCTTGAACGGCTCGTTCGGTATCCCGGTCGGCTTTTCCACGCGCATCCCCGCGCACAACCTGAAGGAGGTCGCGGCAGCCGCGGCGCACGTCATCCGGCACCCGCGCGCCAAGGTCGCGGAGATCCTCGAAATCCTGCCGGGGCCCGACTTCCCCGGCGGCGGCCAGGTCATCTCGCCCAAGGCCGAGATCCGGGAAGCCTACGAAACGGGGCGCGGGTCGCTGGTGCTGCGCGCCCGGTGGGAGAAGGAGCCGCTCGCGCGCGGCCAGTGGCGCGTCGTGGTCACCGAGCTGCCGCACGGCATCTCGGTGCGGCAGGTGATGGAGGAGATCGAGGCCATCGCCAACCCCAGGCCCTCGGGAAACAGGAAGGAGGTATCGCAGGAGCAGAAGCGCTTCAAGCAGTTCGTGCTCGACCAGGTCGAAACGGTGCGCGACGAATCGGACCGCAGGTCGAAGCTGCGCCTGGTGATCGAGCCGCGCTCCTCGCGCCAGGAGCCCGAGGAGCTGATGGCGATGCTCATGGTGCACACCTCGCTGGAAACGCGCTACCCGGTCAATTTCACCTGGCTGGGACTGGACGGGTTGCCGGACACGAAGGACATCGTCACGATCCTGCGCGAGTGGGGCGAATTCCGCGTCCAGACGGTTCGCCGGCGCACGGAGCATCGCCTGGCGCGGGTCAACGATCGGCACGAGATCGTGATGGGGCGGCTGCTCGCCTACGTCAAGATCGAGGACATCATCAAGCTGATCCGGTCCTGCGAGGATCAGCCGGAAGCGAAGCACAGGCTGCGGGAGAAGTACAGGTTCACGGAGCGGCAGGCGGAGGACATCGTCAATCTGCGCCTGGGGCAGCTCACGCGGCTGGACGGCGTGAAATTGAACGAGGAGAGAAAGGCGCTGGAGGCGGAGAGGACGGGGTTGAAGGAAATCCTTGGCGACGAAAAGGTCCTGAAGAAGCTGGTCGTCCGGGAACTGGAGCAGGATGCGAAGGCGTTCGGCGACGAGCGGCGCACGCTCATCAAGACCGAGGAGCGCGCGCAGATCGAGCGCACGGTGCTCGAGGAGCCGATCACCGTGATCCTGTCGAGGAAGGGCTGGGTGCGCGCAAGGAGCGGCCACGGCATCGACATGGGTTCGGTGGGCTTCAAGGACGGCGACGAGCGCTACCTGGAGCTGGAGTGCAAGACCACCGATACGCTGACGGTGCTCGCCTCCGGCGGCAAGGCCTTCAGCGTGGATGCGGCGGCGCTGCCGTCCGGGCGCGGCGACGGCGCGCCGATGAACACCCTGGTCAACTCCGGCCCGGACGAGATCGTCTGGGTGGGCCTCGGCGACGCGGCGCAGCCGCTGCTGGTGGCCAGCACGGCGGGCAACGGGTTCCTGTGCAAGCTCGGCGACCTCGCCACCAAGACCCGCCAGGGCAAGGACTTCATGACCGTTCCCGAGGGCGCCAGGGCGCTCGCGCCCGTGTTCGTGCAGAAGGGACTGAGCGTGTTGGCCGCGCTCTCCTCGGATGCGCGCCTTCTGGTCTTCTCCCTGGAAGAACTGCCGACGCGGCCCAATGGCGGGGTGGGGGTGCAGATCCTCTCGCTGCCGGACAAGGTCTCGCTTGCCGCCGTCGCGGTCACCGACGGCAAGTCCCTCGTGGTCTCGGGCGTGAAGCGCAAGAACCGCGCCGCCGAGACGCTGGACGCGAAGATGCTCAAGGAATTCGAGGGCAAGCGCGCGCAGCGCGGACGCGTGTGCGACGTCGGTTTCCGCCCGGACAGGCTGGGGAGTTAACCCGGGCACGTCGTTCTCATATATGCTACAATCGTAGCAATGGCGAGAACGGAAACCGCCCCGCCCGAGGCTCTCGCCAACCTGCTCTTTGGCGCCTACCGGCACCGCGTCCTCACGCTGCTGTTCCTGCGCCCGGGCGACCGCTTCCACGTGCGCATGATCGCGCGCCTGACGGGCGTCCCTGCCGGATCGCTGCACCGGGAGCTTCGCCAGCTCGCCGGGGCGGGGCTGGTGGTCGCCGCGAAAAGCGGCAACCAGCTGCTCTACGGCGCCAACGAGCGCTCGCCCGTGTTCCACGAGCTCTCCTCGGTGCTCGACAAGACCGCCGGCACCCCGCCCACGCTGCACGAGCATGCCGCCGAGTACACCGTCGAGCCCTCCGGGCGCCTGCCCGAGATCGACAAGCAGGCGCTGGCGCGCATCTGCCGCAAGTACGGCGTGAAGAAGCTGTCGCTGTTCGGTTCGGCGGCGCGCGACGAGCTGCGGCCCGACAGCGACGTCGACCTGATGGTCGAGTTCAAGCCGACCAGCACGTCCACGCTGTTCGACCTGGTACGCATGCAGGAGGAGCTGTCGCCCATTTTCGGCAACCGCAAGGTGGAGACGACCAGCCCGGAGATTCTCCGCAATCCATATCGGCGCCGGACGATCGAGAAGGACTTGCGGACGCTCTATGCCGCCCGATAAGAGCGACGTCGCGCATTTCTGGGACATGCTGGAAGTGGCGCGCGAGGCCTTGTCCTATGTCTCGCCGGTGCCGGAACGGCACTATCTCGGCGACCAGATGCGCCGGCGCGCACTCGAGCGCACGGTCGAAATCCTCGGCGAGGCCGCCGGCCGCGTCAGCGAATCGGGCAGGCGGAGCCTCGACGCCATCGAGTGGACCGCGATCGTCGGCCAGCGCGTCGTCCTCGCCCACCGCTATGCGAAGGTGGACCACGCCCTGCTCTACCGGAACGCGCGCGAAAAACTCCCGGTCCTGATCGGTCACCTGGAAAGCTTGCTGCAGGAGGAGGGTCGGTCGTGAAATGGGCGCTTGCGCCGGCAGCCCGCCCGCTGATCGCGCCCCTGGTAATCCTCCTCGCCGCGGCGCTGCTGCTCTGGATTGGGCCCGGGCTGCCCCCCTCGCTCGCGGGGCTGAAGGAGGCGGGGGCGTATTTCGTGCTCCTTGCGGGCGCGGGCATGAGCCTGTGGTTCAACCGCGGGCGCGCCTTTGTCGCCACGGTGTCGCTGCTGCTCGCCTACGCGGGCTATCAGTACTCGCTCGATTTCGGCGCGGAGAGCTTCGCGGCGAAGACGGCCTACACCGCCGCCGCGGTGCTGGTGCCGCTCAACGTGCTGGTGGCGCTGCGCCTGCCTGAGCGCGGCGTGTCCTACCATGGCGACTACCGCTGGCTCTTTATCGCCGCGGGCGAGATCGTGCTGGTCGCCTGGATCGCCTCCTCGGGCCGCAGCGAGCTCTCGGGCGCGGCCTGGCAGGAGATCCTCGGCCACTGGCTGCTGCGCTCGCCGCCCGCGCCCCTGCTGGGGCGCCTGCTATTTGGCGCGGCGATCGCGGTCGCGGCCTGGATCGCCTGGGCGCCGCATTACTCCGAAAAGGGCGGCCCGGTGTCGCCGCTCGCCGCCGGCCTCGCCGGCGCGCTGCTCGCGTTCTTCCTCGCCTGCGAATGGCCGGCCAATCCTGCGGTGTTCGGCGTGCTCACCGCGGCTGCCGGCGCGATCCTGGTGGTGGCGATGCTGCAGGAATCGCACCGGCTCGCCTTTAACGACGAACTGACCGGGCTGCCCGGCCGGCGCGCGCTGCTGGAGGCGATGGCGGGCCTCGGGCCGCGCTACGCGCTCGCCATGGCCGACGTGGATCACTTCAAGTCCTTCAACGACACGCATGGCCACGATGTCGGCGACCAGGTGCTCAAGCTGGTGGCGGCGCGCCTGGCGCAGGTGCAGGGCGGCGGCCGCGCGTTCCGCTACGGCGGCGAGGAATTCACGGTGTTGTTTCCCGAGCTGTCGCTGGAGGAGGCGCTGCCGCATCTGGAGGCGGTGCGCGCCTCGGTCGAGCACTACCGCATGACGGTGCGGGGCGAAGACCGGCCGAAGCAGCAGGAAGAAGGCGAAAAGCGCCGCGGCGGGGAAGGGCCGGACTCCCAGCCCCCGGAGAAAGTCCTCTCGGTCACCATATCCCTCGGCGGCGCGGCGCCCGCGCACGGCATGACCCCCGCCCAGGTCCTGAAGGCGGCCGACGAGGCGCTCTACCGCGCCAAGCGAGCGGGGCGCAACCGCGTTAGCCGATAATGGCCGCGCCATGAGCGCGCACGTCTGGGGGGCAGCGGTGGTTGCGGGAGCGGTCCTCGCCGCGCTCGCGTGGATCTACAACCGGCTGGTGGCCGACCGCAACCTCGGCCTGCAGGGCTTCGCCGACATCGACGTGCAGTTGAAGCGCCGCGCCGACCTGATCCCGCAACTGGTGGAGGCCGTGCGGGGTTACGCCGCGCACGAGAAGGCGCTGCTCATCGCCGTGGCCGAGCTGCGCTCGGCGGTGGTCGCCGCCAGGCCCGGCATCGATGCCGGTCGCTTCGACCAGGAGCGGCAGCTCGGCGCGCGCCTGAAGCAGCTGCTCCTGCTACAGGAGGCGTACCCGCAGCTGAAGGCCGACGCCAATTTCCGCGACCTCGCGGCGAAGATGGTCGACGTGGAAGACCACCTGCAGTACGCGCGCCGCTTCTACAACGGCGCGGTCAAGCAGTACCGCGACCGGCTCGAATCTTTTCCGCACGTGCTGGTCGCGCGCGCCTTCGGCTTTCGCGAGTTGCCCTTCTTCGAGACCGACGAACGCGAGCCGCCGAAGGTGCAGCTGTGAAGCGGCTTGCCTGGGTCCTCCTGCTGTTCTCCGCGGCCGTTCTCGCCGAAGAGAGGATCCTTTCCTTCCAGAGCCAGATCCAGGTCTCGCCCAGGGGCGCGCTCACCGTGCTCGAGGCCATCGATATCCAGGTCGAGGGCAGGCAGGTGAAGCGCGGCATCCTGCGCGACTTTCC
>JADLES010000255.1 GCA_020845995.1 Burkholderiales bacterium
GTGGCCGCCACCGCCTCGTAGAGCGTGGTCTCGGGATAGTCGAGCCGCGCCGGCACCTTCCCGTAATAGCGCAGCCACGGTTGCGATGCAGCGCTCATCGATTCCACGTTACGCAAGCAGTCCGCGCGCAGCGCTGCGCACCGACGGATCCGAGAAGCGGTAGACGGCGCGGTCGAGCCAGTAGTGCAGGTAGCCGCTGGCGAAGCCCAGGGCGAGCAGCGCCGGAACCCAGACCGAGGTGCGCAGGGCCACGGCGAGATCGCCGAAAATGCGCTCGCCGTAGTAGGTGCCGTCGACCTTGACCGCCTCCACCTCCATGGCGGGCAGCAGCAGGATCGAGATCGCGCAGAGCAGCGCGAGCAGCGCCCAGGGCCTGCGATTGACGGCGTGCAGCGCGAGCCGCAGGCGCGCGCCGGGCGGCGGCGCGGGCTCCGCGCAGGCCACCCGCGTGGCGAGCGCGGTGGCGACCAGCCAGTGCTGCGCGCTCCAGATGGCGACGAAGAGCAGCGGCCGCTCGGTATGCAGACCGCCCACCACCATCGCGGCCACGCCGAGCGTGTAGAGAATGCGCGGCAGCGAGATGCGCGCGGCGCGCGCTTCCGCGGCGAGCAGCGCCGCGGTGAGCAGGAGCACGAGCGCCGTCGCCACGGCGCGCAAGGGCCCGGCCGCCGCCGCGAGCCGCTCCCGGTCGAGCCAGTCGAGCGACGCCTCCTCGAACAGCGTGGTCTGCGCGACCGCCTCGACCACCACCACCAGCGCGCCGCCCACGCCGAGCGCGAAGATCCGGTCCATGCGCCGCAGCCGCGCATCGGCCGCGCCGCCGGCGTGAATGCGGTACAGTCTCAGCACGCCGAAGTGCTGCGCGGCGAAATGCCAGGTGACGAACACGAAATCCACGGCGGCGAGCGCCAGCACGCGCTCGGCGCGAGTGAAGGGCAGCGCGTCGTCGCCCGGCAGCAGCAGCGCGAAGCAGGCGGCAGCGATCGCCACCGGGGCAAGGACGAAGCGCGCCGGGTCGGCGCGCAGCAGCGGCCGGTAGGCCGTGGTCGCATAGGCGAGCCAGGCCGAACTGAAGCGATGCGCGAGCCAGAAGAGCGCCGTCAGGCCGAAGACCAGGAGATCGAGCGGGCCGTCGGCGGGATCGTCGTGGCCGTGCGCGAGCAGCAGGGCGAGCGGCGCGAGCCACAGCGCCGATTGCAGCCACAGCGCGTCCCAGGCGAAGCCGCGGATCCAGGGCAGGCTACGCGCGCTCATTCTTCGCTTCTGCCAGCAGCCAGGCCTCGAACTGCGCGACCTCGGCCTTGCCGGCGGCGCGGCGTGAGCGCAGCAGGTAGTAGCCGCGCGAGGACACCACCGACTTTTCGAACGGCGTCGCTAGCTGCTTCTGCCTGAGCAGGCGCTCGAGCAGCGGCAGGCGGCCGAGCGCCACGCCCTGGCCGTTCACTGCGGCCTGCACCAGCTGGTCGTACTGGTTGAACTGCAGCATGCCCGCGGGCTTGAAGTCGCGCAGCCCGTGTGCGTGCAGCCAGAGATTCCACTCCATCCAGGAGAACTTCGCGTCGTCCAGGTGCAGCAGCACGTGCGCGCGCAGGTCGGCCGGTTCGCGCAGCGGCCGCGCCGGGTCGTGGGCGAGCGCCGGGCTGCACACCGGGATGACGCTCTCCTCGAACACCGGCCGCTCGCCGTGCATCTGCGCGTCTTTCGCGTAGCGGATGGCGAGATCCACCCCGTCGCGCTCGAGGTTGACCTCCTCGTAGGAGGCCGAAATGCGCACGTCCACGCCGGGGTGCGCCTGCAGGTAGTCGTTCAGCCGCGGGATCAGCCACAGCGAGGCGAAGCCCGGCGTGGTGGTCACGGTCACCGTGCGCACCGCCGCCGCGCCGCGCAGCTTCTGCGTGGCGGAGTGCAGGTGCTGGAGCACCTCCTGCGCGACCTTGTACAGCTGCTGGCCGCTTTCGGTGAGCAGCAGCGCGCGCGTGCGGCGCTCGAAAAGCTTCGCGCCCAGGCTCGCCTCCAGCCCCTGGATCTGGCGGCTCACCGCCGATTGCGTAAGGAAAAGTTCCCCCGCCGCCTTGGTGAACGAGAGATGCCGCGCGGCGGCCTCGAAGGCGAGCAGCAGCTCCAGCGGCGGCAGCTGCCAGTGCCGGCTATTCATTCCTGCTGCGCATCCATGTCATGAAGAACTTCCGTTTGTCCCTCTCGAACATGGCCGGCACCATAGATGCACTCAAAACATGTGTCAAGGAGACCGATATGGACCTTAGCTCGATTGCAGGCAGCATCGCCCTCCGCCACGGGCGCCCGCTGCGGCTGGACAACGCCCCCGGCCGCCGCATCAGCGTACTGGAGGGACACGTCTGGGTCACCCAGGACAGCGACCCGCGCGACGTGGTGCTCGGCGCGGGAGATGAATTCGTGTTCGACCGGCCGCAGGCGATCGTCACGGCGCTGGATGGCGATGCGCGCATCGTGCCCCTGTTTCCGCGCCATGACTGAGCTTGCCGTCCTCGCGCGGCCCGGAGGTCGCTACCCGGCGGAGTCGGTCGAGCTCCGCATGCTGCCGGGCGGCCGGCCGCTGCTGGTCCGCCCGACCACGGCGAAGGACGCGGAGCTGCTGCAGAACTGCCAGGGCATCGGCCGCCTGCTCTTCGAACGCCTCCTGCGATACGCGGATGATGCGAGCGTCCGCCGCATCCAGGGCGACGTGCTCCACGGCAACACGGCGATGCTCGGCCTTGCGCGGCATTTCGACTTCGCGCTGCGTCGCCATCCGGACGGCGCCTGGCTGGCGCGCGTCGAGCGTACGCTCGGCGCGCTGCCGCGCCCGGGCCGGGGTCAGGCCGGCACCGCCTCCCGCCAGTCTTCCTTGCCGCCCGCGTAGACGGCGACGTTCGCATAGCCGAGCTGGCCCAGCACGCCGGCGGCGATGTGGGAGTTCCGGCAGGTCCGGCTCGCGCAGTAGACGACGATCTCCGCGGCCTTGTCCGGGACGACCGCCGACGCCAGCACGCGCGCGCGGTCGTGCGGGAAATGCCGCGCGCCCGGCAGGTGCCAGTCGTCGTAATACTTCGCGGGCAGCGCTTCGAGCAGCACCAGCTGCGGGTTGGCCGCCAGGCGTGCCTGAAGCTCGTTTCGATTCAAGGTCTTGATCATGAGAAGGCTCCCAGGTTGGTTCGTTTCAAATGCAACGAGTTGCCTATGTCGTTGCAAATGCAACTAACTTACGGTACAGTGCCCGGATGCCTGCCGCCGATCCGCGCCACCGCGCCTACGCGCGCTTCGTGGTCGCGCACGCCCTGGTCACCGAGCGCATCGAAGCGGCGCTCGCCGCGGCGGGCCTGCCCTCGCTCGACTGGTACGACGTGCTCTGGGTGCTGGAGAGCTCGCGTGCGGGGCGCCTGCGCATGGCCGAAATCGCGCGCTGGGCGGTGTTCTCGCGCAGCAACCTGACGCGCCTCGCCGA
>JADLES010000256.1 GCA_020845995.1 Burkholderiales bacterium
GCGGCTGGCTCTTGTTGCCGTGGATGGCGTCGGCCTCGATGCCGCCGGCGTTGAGCTGCTTGGCGAGGCGGTTCGCGCCATGCTTGGTGCGCGTGAACACGAGCACCTGGTGCCAGTCGTTCGAGCTTACGAGGTGCGCGAGCAGCTCGCGCTTGCGGTCCTGCGCCACCGGGTGCTGCACCTGCGCGACCAGCTCCGCCGGCGTATTGCGCCGCGCTACTTCCACGGTTACCGGGTGCTGCATGAAGCTCGCCGCCAGTTTGCGGATCTCCTCGGGGAAGGTCGCCGAAAACATGAGGTTCTGGCGATGCTGCGGGAGCAGCTTGATGATGCGCCGGATGTCGTGGATGAAACCCATGTCGAGCATGCGATCGGCCTCGTCCAGCACCAGGATCTCGACGTGGCGCAGGTCGATGGTCTTCTGCTGCACGTGATCGAGCAGCCGGCCCGGCGTCGCCACCACGATGTCGACGCCGCGCCGGAGCTCCTGGATCTGCGGGTTGATGTTGACGCCGCCGAAGATCGTGGTCGAGCGCAGCGGCTTGTACTTGCCGTACACGCGCACGCTGTCCTGCACTTGTGCGGCGAGTTCGCGGGTCGGGACAAGGATCAGGCAGCGAACTGTCTTCGCTGCCTTCGCTTTCGAAAGAATTTGCAGCAGCGGCAGGACGAAACCCGCCGTCTTGCCGGTCCCCGTTTGCGCGGCGGCAAGCAGGTCCTTGCCGGCGAGCACGACCGGGATGGCCTGCGCCTGGATGGGGGTGGGTGTGGTGTAGCCCTGCTCCGCGACGGCGCGCAGCAGTCCGGGCGTGAGCCCGAGCGAATCGAACGACATAAGTACGATGACTCCTGAACAATCGGCCTGGGAGGATCGACCTCCAACCGGTTCAGGCAATTGAAGTTACTTGAGGAACGCTAACCGGATGACGCGAAACGAAACTGCGGGGCGCATTCTACTGGAAAAGGGGTCGGAGTCAATTTCCGCGAACCCCGGCGCGGCAGCGATCCGCGAGAACGGCGCAGCGTAGAAAATTGACTCCGATCCCCTTTTTACGTTCGGAACCTGCGTTGACATGAATCAAGTCCGGGCGCGCGGCGCGGCCGACAATGATTCGCGTGGGCGGATCGAGAGCGCATGGCGGCGGAAACGATGGCGGCTGAACCGCCGGCGCGCGCCGGCGATTTCTGGGGTGGGCTCGCGGCGATGCTGGTCGCGTTGCCTTCTTCGATCGCGTTCGGCGTGCTGGTGTACTCGGCGATCGGACCGGAGCGGGCGGGCGAGGGCGCGCTCGCGGGCATCGTCGGCGCCGCGGTGCTGGGCATCGTCGCGCCGCTGGTCGGGCGCAACGGCGGCTTCATCACCGCGCCCTGCGCACCCGCCGCGGCAGTGCTTGCCGCCATGGCGGCGGGATTCATCGCCGAGCCCGGGAGTTCCGCGGACCGCGCGCTCGCGCTGCTCGCGCTCACCGCGCTCGTCGCGGCGCTCCTCCAGGCGGCGTTCGGCGTGTTGCGCGCCGGCCGCCTGATCAAGTTCATTCCCTACCAGGTGGTGAGCGGATACCTCTCGGGAGTAGCGCTGGTGATCGCGATCGGCCAGCTGCCGAAGCTGCTCGGGCTGCCGGAGGGCGCGGGGATCGCGCGCGGGCTGCTCGCGCCGGAACTGTGGAACTGGACCGGCATCGCGGTGGGCACCGCGACCATCGCCGCGATGGCGTTCGCGCCCCGGATCACCGAAGCGGTGCCCGCGGCCATCCTCGGCCTGCTCGCCGGCATCGCCGCCTACTTCGCGATCGCGGCGTTCCAGCCGGCGCTGCTCGCGCTCGAGGGCAACGCGCTGCTCATCGGGCCGATCCAAGTCTCGGGCTCGCTGCTCGAGGCGGCCGCGGGGCGCGCGTCCTCCCTCGCGGGCATCCGGCCGCCCGACGTCGCCCTGGTGTTCGGCCCGGCGCTGACGCTCGCGCTCCTGCTGTCGATCGACACCCTGAAGACGGGCGTGGTGCTGGATGCGATGACGCGCCGGCGCCATGATTCCGACCGCGAGCTGCTTGCGCAGGGCACGGCCAACCTGGCCGCGTTCTTCGCAGGCGGGATGCCGGGCGCGGGCACCATGGGCGCCACGCTGGTCAACGTCTCCAGCGGCGGCCGCACCCCGTGGTCGGGGGCGATCGAAGGGGCGCTCGCGCTGCTCGCCTTCCTGCTGCTGGGCGGGCTGATCGCCTGGGTGCCGATCGGCGCGCTCGCCGGGCTGCTCCTCATGGTCGCCTGGCGCATGTTCGACCGCGACATGTTCAAGCTGGCGCTGCGCCGCGGCACGCGCGTGGATTTCCTGGTCATCGTCACGGTCGCGGTGGTGGCGCAGTTCGGCCTGATCCTCGCCTCCATGGTTGGCGTCGCCATCGCCATCCTGCTGTTCATCCGCGACCAGATCCGCAGCCCGGTGATCGCGAGCTTCGTGCACCTCGACACCACGCGCTCCAAGCGAAAGCGCCTGATCGCCGAGAGCGAAATCCTCTCGCGCGACGGGCGTCTCGCCGCGGTGGTCGAGCTGCGAGGCAATCTCTTTTTCGGCACCGCGGACCAGCTGTTCTCGGAGCTGGAGAAGGATCTGGGCAGGCTGCGCTACCTGCTCATCGACCTGCGCCGCGTGCACTCGATGGACTACACCGGCGGGCACCTGCTCGAGCAGATGCGCGAGCGCCTGCGCGAGCGCGGCGGCGAGCTGCTCTTTTCCGGCATGCCCTCGCACCTGCCGTCGCGCCCCGACATCGAGGGCTACCTGGCCGAGCTGGGCGTGGTGCGCAGCGACGGTGTGCGCGTGTTCGAGACGCGCGACAGCGCCATCGAGTGGATGGAGGAACGGCTGCTCGCCGCCGCGGGCTGGCGGCCGCCCGGGGACGAGGTCCTGCTCGACCTGGGCGGCATCGAGCTTTTCGCGGACCTGGATGCCGACTCGCTGCGCGAACTGGCGACCGCGGTGGTGCACCGCTCGGTGCCCGCGGGAGAGAAGGTGTGCGCCCGCGGCGAGACCGGCGACGAGCTGTTCCTCATCCAGCGCGGGCGCGTGCACGTGTTGCTGCCGCTGGAGGGCGGCAAGGTGCACCACCTGGTCACGCTCTGCCAGGGGGACTATTTCGGCGACATGACCTTCCTCGACCGCGAGCCGCGCTCGGCCGACGTCGTGGCGGCGGTGCCGACCGACCTGTACGTCTTGACGCGCCGGCGCTTCGACGAGCTGGTGCGCCGCAACCCGGCGATGGGCGGGCGCGTCTTCGAGCAGATCGCGCATGCGATTTCCCGGCGGCTGCGGGCCGCGGACGTCGAGTTGCAGGCGCTGGAGGCGCGTTAGATGAACCAGAACACCGATGACACGACCACCACGGTCACCGGCGCGCCCGCGCCGCTGCATGGGCAGGAACAGCTGGCGATCCTCTTCGCCGACGTCTCGGGCAGCACGAAGCTGTACGAGACCCTCGGCGATGCGAGGGCGCGCCAGCTCGTCTCCCGCTGCATCCAGCTGATGACCGAGAGCACGGAGAAATACGGCGGCAGCCTCATCAAGACCATCGGTGACGAGGTCATGTGCCGGTTTCCGAGCGCCGATCAGGCGGCGGGCGCCGCCCTCGACATGCAGGAGCAGATCGCCAAGGCGTCCATCTCCGAGGGCGGCTTCAACCTCGCCATCCACGTCGGCTTTCACTATGGCCCGGTGGTGGTCGAGGAGAATGACGTCTTCGGCGACGCCGTCAACCTCGCCTCGCGCATGGTCAACCTGTCCAAGCGCGACCAGGTGCTTACCACCGGCCAGACCATGGCGGCGCTGTCGCAGAAGTGGCACAAGGCCTCCCGCCAGACCGACCGCGCCGCGGTGCGCGGCAAGAAGGAGGAGATCGACGTCTACGAGCTGATCTGGCAGGAGGCGGAGGTTACCCGCATGACCGGCAAGGCCTGGGCGCTGCCGAAGACGGGCCCGCAGGGCCGCATGCGGCTGCGGCTCGGCGGGCAGGAAATCGAGGTGAGCGAAACCCACCCCTCCGCCACGGTGGGGCGGGCCGAGCAGAACGAGTTCGTCCTCAGGGGCGACATGATCTCGCGGCTGCACGCGCGCATCGACTACCGCAACCGCCGCTTCA
Organism: Burkholderiales bacterium; assembly: GCA_020845995.1. GTDB lineage: Bacteria > Pseudomonadota > Gammaproteobacteria > Burkholderiales > SG8-39 > RBG-16-66-20. Next base: position 4,131 of record JADLES010000256.1, read on the forward strand.
TCTTCACCGACCAGAGCACCAACGGCTCCTGGGTGACCGACGCCGCCGGCAAGGAGCACTTCGTCCGCCACGACAACCAGGTCCTCAGCGGCAGCGGCGCGATCTCCTTCGGCCGCAGGCCGGAGCCGGGTCAGCCCGACCTGCTCCATTTCGAGGTGGGCTAGAGTGAGGGCATGGGAATCAGGATCGGTGTCGATCTCGGCGGCACCAAGATCGAGCTGCTGGCGCTCGAGGAATCCGGGCGGGAGGTTTTCCGCAAACGCGTGCCGACGCCCCAGGGCGACTACGAGGCCACGCTGCATGCCGTGGTTTCGCTTGTGGAAGATGTGGAAAAGGAACTCGAGGCAAGGGCAAGCGTAGGAATCGGCATGCCCGGCGCGCTGTCGCGCGCGACCGGGCTGGTGAAGAACGCCAACTCGACCTGCTTGATCGGCCGCGACCTGAAGGGGGACCTCGAGCGGCGGCTGGAACGCGAAATACGCCTTGCCAACGACGCCAACTGCTTCGCGCTCTCCGAGGCGGTGGACGGCGCCGGGCAGGGCGCCGAGGTGGTGTTCGGCGTGATCCTCGGCACCGGGGTCGGTGCCGGGATCGTGGTGCGCGGCGCGGTGCTCACGGGGCCGAACGGCATCGCCGGCGAGTGGGGCCACAACCCGCTGCCCCTGCCCGGTAAGGAAGACCTGCCCCTGCCCGACTGCTACTGCGGGCGCAAGGGCTGCGTCGAGGCGTACCTGTCGGGGCCGGCGCTGGCGAGGGACGGGAACAACCTTGAAAGGTATGAGGAGCGGCTGGCGCGGGCGCTGGCAGGGGTGATCAACATCCTCGACCCGGAGGTCATCGTGCTGGGCGGGGGGATATCCAACCTCGGGTCCCTGTATACGAATGTGCCGGCGCTGTGGCGGCCGCACGTGTTCTCGGACGAAGTGCGCACCCGGCTCGCCCGGCCGGCGCACGGCGACTCGAGCGGCGTGCGCGGCGCGGCCTGGCTCTGGGGACGCTGAGGTCCGCGCCGCCGCGGCGACGGGCGCGAAATCCTGCGCCGGCTCAAATGCCGCGGCGGCTCTGCAGGACGATGCGCGCGTTGCGCTGAAAGGTCCAGTAGGCCCAGGCCCAGTCGATCAGCACCATGATGCGGTTGCGAAACCCGATCAGGAAGAAGATGTGCGCGAGCAGCCAGAGCAGCCAGGCCGGGTAGCCCGAGAGGTGCAGCCGGCCGAGCACCGCCACCGCGGAGTTGTGGCCGATGGTGGCGAGCATGCCGACATCCTTGTACTTGAACGCTTTTCGTTCTCCCTCGATTAGATCGTTCAGGATATTCAGGGCGGCAAGGCGCCCCATCTGCTTGGCTGCCGGCGCGGTGCCGGGCACGGGCGGGGAATGCCAGGGCAGCGCCGCAAGGTCGCCGATCACCATGACTTCCGGATGGCCGGGCAGCGAGAGGTCTTCGCCCACCAGCACGCGCCCTGAGGCATCCAGCGGCACGCCGAGCGCGGCGCCCAGCGGCGAGGCGGCGATGCCGGCCGCCCAGACCACGGTTTTGGCGGCAAGCCGGTCGGAACCCATCTGCACGCCCTCGGCGTCGATGCCGGTGACGCGCCGGCCCAGCCACACGGTCACGCCCAGGCGCTCCAGCTGCCGGCGCGCGCGCTCGGAGAGATCCGGCGGGTAGGTCGGCAGCACGCGTTCGCCGCCCTCTACCAGCACCACGCGCGCGTTGCGCGGATCGATGCGGCGGAATTCGCCGTGCAGCGTGTGGCGCGCGATCTCGGCGAAGGCGCCCGCCAGCTCCACCCCGGTCGCGCCCGCGCCGATCACCACGAACGTGAGCAGCGCGGCGCGCCCGCCGGCGTCGGCCTCGCGCTCGGCCTGCTCGAAGGCGAGCAGCACCCGGCTGCGGATCTCGTACGCGTCCTCCAGCGTCTTCAGGCTGGGTGCGTGCGCCGCCCAGGCGTCGTTGCCGAAATAGTTGTTGGCGGCGCCCGTGGCGACGATGAGGCGGTCGTAGGCAATCTCGTCCCCGCCGTCGAGAACCACCGCGCGACGCGCCGTGTCGATGCGCGCGGCTTCGCCGTAAATGACGGTGGCGTTCCCCTGGCCCGCGAGGATGTGCCGGATGGGCGCCGCCACCGCGGGCGCCGAGAGGCTGGCGGTCGCCACCTGGTAGAGCAGGGGCTGGAACAGGTGGTGATTGGTGCGATCCACCACCGTTACGCGAACCGGCGCGCCCGCGAGTGCGCGGGCGGCAAAAAGTCCGCCAAAACCGCAGCCCAGAATCACCACATGGGTCGGCATGGGTAACAGAGTGTAACGGGACCTTGATCGCGGACGGAATTCACTAGAATCGAGGCGTGAAGCGAATGCTCGTTGCGGTTTTCGTCGCCGCCTGCATGCCGGCGCTGGCGCAGCCGCCCGCGGTCAAGGCGCGACCCCCCGACTGCCAGGCCCCGCGCGACCGCGAGCGCTGGAACGACCGCGTTTCCGGCCGCGGCGAGCGGGCGCGCGCGCCGAAGGACTGCCCGCCGAAATCGCATGTCACGCGCGCGGGCGATCCGAATCCGTACGCGACGCGCGCGGGCGACCCGAACCGCTACGCCACCAAAGCCGGCGCGCCAAATCCGTATGCCACGCGCGCGGGCGACCCGAATCCCTACGCCACCAGGGCGGGCACGCCGAAGCGCTGAGTCGGATACACTTCGCCGGGAGCGATGGATCTTCCGGCGAACCTGCGACCCGGCCTGAGCGGGCACGCGGACCACATCCCAGGTGCAGGGCGCACCGCGGCCCGCGCGGGCGGCGGACACCACGGCGGCGAATGAAATTTGACGCCATCGTTCTGGGCGCCGGCATGGTCGGCATCAGTGTCGCGGTGCACCTGCAGGCGCGCGGCCGTGCGACCGTGCTGGTCGACCGGCGCGGCGCCGCGGAGGAGACCTCGTTCGGCAACGCGGGCCTGATCCAGCGCGAGGGCGTCTATCCGTACGGCTTCCCGCACGACTTCGGCGCGCTGCTGCGCTACGGCGTGAACCGCACCATCGACGCCTACTACCATCCCTCGGCGCTGCCGCAGCTCGCGCCGTTCCTCTGGAAGTACTGGCGGCATTCGCGGCGCCAGCGGCACGCGCAGATCGCGCGCCTGTACTCAAGGCTGATCGAGCACTGCGTTTCGGAGCACGAAGCGCTCGCGGCCGGGGCCGGCGCCGAGGCGCTGCTGCGCCGCGAGGGCTGGATGCGGGTCTTCCGCACCGAGCGCGAGCGCGACCTGCGCTTCGCCGAGGCGGAAGGCTGGAACTCGGAATTTGGAATTTCGTTTGAAAAATTGAATTCAAGACAATTGCTGGAAAAAGAACCTCACCTGACCCCGGTGCTGGTGGGCGCGCTGCACTGGACCGACCCGGTGAGCGTGGTCGATCCGCAGGGCCTCGCGCTCGCGTACCTGAAGCTCTTCGAGAGCAAGGGCGGCCGGTTTTTGCAGGGAAATGCCGCCTCGCTGGAACAGGGGTGGTCCGTGCAAACCGTCGAGGGAAGGCTCCAGGCCAGGGATGTCGTCATCGCGCTCGGGCCCTGGGCGGATGTCGTCACCCGCGCCCTGGGCTACGAACTGCCGCTGGCGGTGAAGCGCGGCTATCACATGCACTACCGTGCCGCCGGCGCGGCGATCCTCAATCACCCGGTGCTGGACACCGAACGCGGCTACATGCTCGCGCCGATGCGCCGCGGCATCCGCCTCACCACCGGCGCGGAGTTCGCGCTGCGCGACGCCATTCGCACGCCGGTGCAGCTCGGCCGCGCCGAGCCCGTCGCGCGCGACCTGTTCCCGCTCGCCGAGCGCCTGGACACCGAGCCCTGGATGGGCGCACGCCCCTGCACGCCCGACATGATGCCGATCATCGGCCCCGCGCCCCGGCACCCGAACCTCTGGTTCGCCTTCGGGCATGCGCACCACGGCTTCACGCTGGGGCCGGTGACCGGGCGCCTGATCGCCGAGATGGTCGCGGGCGAGGCGCCGTTCATCGACCCGGAACCGTATCGTGCCAACCGCTTCCAGGAAGAACCATGAACGCCGCGCTGCTGATCATCGACATCCAGAACGACTACTTTCCCGGCGGCGCGATGGCGCTGCACGAGCCCGAGGCGGCGGCGGCCAATGCCGCGAAGCTCATCGCCGCGTTCCGGCAGAAGGGCCGCCCGGTGATCCACATGCAGCACGTCTCCACCCGGCCCGGCGCAACCTTCTTCCTGCCGAACACTCCCGGCGTCGAGATCCACGCCTCGGTGCGCCCGCTGCCGGGGGAAACGGTGACGCAGAAGCATTTTCCGAACTGCTTTCGCGAGACCGGGCTGCTCGAGCACCTGCGCGGCGCGGGGATCGATTCGCTCGCGATCGCCGGCATGATGACGCACATGTGCGTGGATACCACCACGCGCGCGGCCGCCGACCTGGGCTTCGCCTGCTCGCTCGCGCACGACGCCTGCGCGACGCGCGAGCTCGCGTTCGGCGGCGTGAAGGTGCCGGCCGAGCAGGTTCAGGTTTCCTACATGGCCGGGCTGAACGGCCTGTTCGCGAAAGTCGCGCCGGCCGGAGAACTGTGCCGATGAATCAAAAGGAGAAAGGCGAACGCTTCCGGGCGCTCCACCAGGGGCCGCGCGCCTTCGTGATCCCGAACCCATGGGACGGCGGCTCGGCGCGCATCCTCGAAGGGCTGGGATTCCAGGCGCTCGCCACTTCCAGCGGCGCCTGCGCGGGCACCTTCGGGCGGCGCGACGGCAGGGTGACGCGCGACGAGGCGCTCGCGCACGCGCAGCTGATCTGCGCTTCGGTCGACCTGCCGGTGGCGGCCGATCTCGAAAAGGGCTTCGGCGACGCGCCGAAGGACGCGGCGGAGACGATCCGCCTTGCGGCCGGCGCCGGGCTCGTCGGCGGCTCGATCGAGGACGCCACCGGCGACAAGGACCGGCCGCTCTTCGACTTCAACCTCGCGCTCGAGCGCGTCGGCGCCGCGGTGGAGGCCGCGCGCCGGCACCCCTTTCCCTTCACGCTGACCGCGCGCAGCGAGAACTTCCTGCGCGGCAACCCGGACCTCGACGACACCATCCGGCGGCTGCAGGCGTTCGAAAAGGCGGGCGCGGACGTGCTCTTTTCCCCGGGACTTCCCGACCTTGCATCGGTGAAGAAGGTTTGCTCGGCGCTGCGCAAGCCCTTCAACTTCATGGCCGGCATCCGCGGCAAGTCGTTCAGCGTCGCCGAGCTGGAGGCGGCGGGCGTGCGCCGCATCAGCCTCGCCACCTCTCTCTACCGCGCGGCGATGGCGAGCATGGTCGTGGCTGCTACCGAGGTGAAGGAGCAGGGGACCTTCGGCTACCTCGAGCGGACCGTGACCACGCCGGATCTCTACACCTATCTGAAGTCCTGAAGCTTCCCGGATGATGCAGCGTCCGGAATCGTCGCAGGCGCGAAGGGATCCGCACCGGGCGGAGCGTACCTATGCCGCCGTCCGCGCGGCGATCGTCGGCTACGGAGTGTTGGGGCTCGGCTTCCTGCAGTCGGGCCTGGCGCCGGCCGAAGCGCCGCGGGCGTTGGGCGGATTCGCCTCGTCGCAGGGCCTGGTCCTGACCGGCCTGGCATTGCAGGCGCTGCTGATCGTCGCGCGCGCGCTCCTCCGGCGCTACGCAGCGGACGAGGACACCGTGCGAAGGGCCATGCCGATCGCCGGGCTCCTCGCCGACGCCGTCACCGTGCTGCTCTTCGCACTGGGCACTTTCGGCGCCCTCGCGCCGTCGATCCGGGAGTTGTGAAGCGAAATCAGTACGGCCGCAGCCCGAACAGCGCGGCGTGGAACCAGAGCACCAGGCCATAGAGCAGCAGGCCGATCAGGGGGTTGCGCCAGCCGATTTCCTTCAGGTCCAGCCGGTTGCGGCCCTGCGCGATGGCGAGGAACGGGAAGTAGGAGGTCGCCGCCGCGAATCGCTTCCAGTCCTCGCCGAGCGTCTTTTCCTTGCGCCGGTCGATGAGCACGGCGCCCAGCGCCGCGAGCAGCAGGAAGGCGCCGAAGAACACCGTCGCCTTCAGCTCGCCGCGCGCGAGGACATGCGCGAGCGCCCAGAGCATGAAGCTCCACATCATCGGGTGGCGCGTGACGCGGATGATGCCGCGCGCGGGCTCGGCCGAGGCCATCGCCTTCGCCTGGCCGACGGCGGTCGGGTTGCGCGAGAAGAGGCCGCAGGCGAAGAGGATGAAGGAGAAGGGCATCAGGACCGCGGGCGCGAGTCGCAGGCCCGGCCAGAGCGGCTCCACCGGCGCGCGCTTGAAGGCCCAGATCATCCAGCCCAGGGTGGCGAACGCCAGCAGCGAGTAGGCGACGATGTAGCCCCGCTCGCCGATGGCCTGCGCCAGCAGCGGGCGCAGCGGCGTGCTGGAGATGAAGTGCGTGGCGAGGAAGGCGATCGTTGCCGCGTACAGGATGTAGGGGTCCATGCTCAGGCGAGCGCCTTGGTCACGATCTCGGCCACGTCCTTCGACAGGCCCGGGCGATCGCGGATGCGTTCCAGCTGCGCTCCTGCCTTCTCCTTTCTCGAATCGTCGAACCGCTGCCAGCGGTCGAAGCCGCGCGCCATGCGCGCGGCGACCTGCGGGTTGAGGGCATCGAGCGCGAGCACCTGGTCGGCAAGGATCGAGTAGCCCTCGCCCGTGGCGGCGTGAAAGCGCACGTGGTTGGCGGCGAAGGTGCGCACGAGCGCGTACACCTTGTTCGGCACTTTGAGGTCGAAGGCAGGATGCGTGAGCAGCTCGCGCACCCGCGCGGGCGTGTCCGGCAGGCGCGAGCCCGCCTGCACCGCCAGCCACTTGTCGACGATGAGGGGCTCGTCCTTCCAGCGGCCGTAGAAGGATTCGAGCGCGATGGCGCGCTGCCTGGCGTTGCTGTTGGCGAGGCAGGCGAGCGCGGCGAACCGGTCGGTCATGTTGGCGAGCTTCTCGTCCTGCTGGCCGAACTGCTCGTAGCAGAGCGCGACGACGTCCGTCGTCTCCAGCTCCATCAGGTAGGAGAGCGCGAGGTTGCGCAGCGCGCGCTTGCCGGCGGAGGCGGCATCCGGAGAGTAGGAGGTCTGGATCTCGTTTTTTCGATAAAGATTCAGGAACTCATCCTTGAAGCGGGTCGCCAGCGCCAGCCGCAGCGCGTTGCGGGAAGCATGCAGCGCATCGGGATCCACGACTGCCATCTGCTCGGCGAGGAACGTCTCCGAGGGCAGGGAAAGCGCCTCGGCGATGAAAGCCGGATCCTTCTCCTTTAACAGAAATTCAATCGAATTCAGAAAAGCAGCCGACGGCTGGCCCTTGCGCGTGAGAATGATCTCCGTCGCCAGCCGCTGCGCCGCCTCCCAGCGGTTGAACGGATCGTCGTCGTGGGCGAGCAGGTGCAGCAGGTCGGCCTCGCTGTACGGGTAATTGAGGATCACCGGGGCCGAGAAGCCGCGCAGCAGGGAAGGGATGGGCTTGCTCTCGCACTTGAATGAGAACTTTTCTTCCGTCCGCTTGACCGAAAGGACCTCCTCGTGCTCCCCGATCTTCACCGCCAGCGGGATATGGAAGGGGGGATTCATGGATTGCTTCACGGTCAATTCGAAGACCCCGTTCGCGAAGCTTCCGGCGCAGTCCAGGACCGGTGTCCCGGCGACGTCGTACCAGCGTTTGAACTGCGCGAGGTCGATGCGCGAGGAGGCGTCCGTCCCGCTCGCATCCTCCATTGCCTGCACGAAGTCGTCGCAGGTGACCGCTTGGCCGTCGTGGCGCTGAAAGTAGAGCTGCATCCCCTTCTGGAACTTCTCCTCGCCAAGCAGGGTGTGCTGCATGCGCACGACCTCCGCGCCCTTCTCGTACACGGTCATTGTGTAGAAGTTGCGGATCTCCAGGTACGACTGCGGCCGTACCGGGTGCGCCATGGGGCCGGCGTCCTCGGGGAACTGCGCCGCGCGCAGGGCGCGCACCTCCTGGATGCGCGTCACCGCGCGCGAATAGGTGTCGGCGCCGTACTCCTGGTCGCGGAACACGGTCAGCCCCTCCTTGAGCGAGAGCTGGAACCAGTCGCGGCAGGTGACGCGGTCGCCGGTCCAGTTGTGGAAGTATTCGTGCGCGACCACGCGGTCGATGTTCAGGTAGTCGGTGTCGGTGGCGATGTCGGGCCGGGCGAGGATGTACTTGGCGTTGAAGATATTGAGACCCTTGTTCTCCATCGCGCCGGAGTTGAAGTCGCCGACGGCGACGATCTTGTATTCGTCCAGGTCCAGCTCCAGCCCGAAGCGCCGCTCGTCCCAGCGGATCGCGCGCTGCAGGCAGTCCATCGACCAGGCCGCCTGGTCTGCCTTGCCTGGTTCTACATAGATAAAGAGCTTTTTCGTTTTTCCGGACCTGGAAACCAAAGATTCCTCGATGACCTCCAGGTCGGCGGCAACGAGAGCGAACAGGTAACTTGGTTTCGGGAAGGGGTCCTCGAATCTCGCCCAGCCCTTGCCGGAGGCGACGCGATTGCCGTTCGAGAGCAGGACCGGATACTTCCCGGGATCCGCGCGCACGGTGGTCGTGTACACGGCGAGGTTGTCCGGCCGGTCGACGAACCAGGTGATGCGCCGGAAGCCCTGCGCCTCGCACTGGGTGACGAAGCCGCTCTTGGTGGCGTACAGGCCCTCCAGCTTGGTGTTCTTCTGCGGCACGATGCGCGCGACCGTCTCCAGCATGAACGCGTCGGGCACGCCGGAAATAGCAAGCGTTTCGGGTGTGACTTTGTATTCGACGGCCTTTCCGTCAAGAACGACAGAAAGCAATTCCAGTTCGTCCCCGTCCAGCACCAGCGGTTGCGCATGCGCGCCGTTGCGCCGCACTGCCAGCGTCGCTCTGACGATGGCGTCGTCGGCGCGGATGTCGATGTCGAGCTCGACCCGTTCTACGAGAAAGGGCGGCGGGGCGTAGTCCTGGAGGCGGATTTCCTTCGGCTGCGATTCACGCATGGGCCGATGATACCCTCCCGTGCGCGCTTGCGCCGGGTGTGTCACAATGGGACACATGAAGACCATCTCGATCCGCGAGCTGCACGAGAAGACCGGCCTGCTGGTGCGCGAGGCGCGGCGCCTGGGCGGGCTGATCGTGACCGAGCGCGGCACGCCGGTGGCGCGGCTGGAGCCGCTCGCGCCGCGGCGCCGCGCCAACCCCTTCCGGGAGCGCGCCCTGCTGCCGGCGTTCGCGCGTCTGCAGCGCTCCGGCAAGCTGGGCCGGGGCGCCGAGAGCACGCGCATCGTCGCCGAGGATCGCGACGGGCGGTGATCTACTTCGATTCGGCGTATGTCGCCAAGTTCTACCTGACCGAGCCCGACAGCGCGCGCGTGCGCGCGCTCGCGGAAGCCGAAGGGCAGGTGTGTTGCAGCGCGCTCGGCCGGGTCGAGGTCGCGCAGGTGTTTCACCGCAAGCTGCGCGAGGGGCAGGCCACCCGGGCCGAGTCGCTGGCCCTGTTCGAGCAGTTCGATGCCGACTGCGCGAACGAGCTCTGGACCTGGTTGCCGCTGACCGCCGAGCTGATCGACGCGGCGTCCGCGGCCTTCCGGCGCCTCGCACCCAGGCTTGCCCTGCGCACGGCGGACGCGATCCATCTTGCCAGCGCGCAGGCGCACGGGCTCAAGGCCGTGTACACGAATGACGCCCGCATGCTGGGCGCGGCCGAGGCGTTCCGGCTGCGCGGGGGGTCGGTCTAAAGTGGCGGCATGAACAGTCTGGCCGAGCTCCTTTCCCTTGCCGGACTGGAGCCGGTCCCCACGGAGATTCAAGGCAGCGATCCGGTGTTTCCGACCCCGTACCGGGTCGGCGAGGCGGGCGCCGCGGCACTGGCGGCCGTGGGCACCGCCGTGGCGCGCCTGTGGGCCCTGAAATCAAACAGGATTCAGCGGGTGTCGGTCGGCGTGCGCGCAGCGGCCGCGGCGCTGCGCAGCGCCCGCTACCTGCGCGTCGACGGGCAGATCCCCAAGGACCCGTGGGACCCGTTCAGCGGCTACTACCCGGCGAAGGACGGACGCTGGATCAGCATCCACTGCAATTTTCCCAACCACCGCAACGCCGCGATCGGGGTGCTGGGCAATCCTGCGGATCGCGCGGCGGCGGAGGCGGCAAGCGCGAAATGGGACGGCCTGGCGCTCGAGGACGCCATCCACGCGGCCGGGGGCTGCGCCGGCCTCGCGCGCACCGCGGCGGAGTGGGCGAGGCATCCGCATGCGGCAGCGGTTGCCGGCCAGCCCCTGCTTGAAATTCGCAAGCTCGCCGAATCCAGACCCGAGCCTCTCCCGGCTGGCGCTCGCCCGCTCTCGGGAGTGCGCGCGCTCGACCTCACGCGCGTGCTCGCCGGGCCGACCTGCGCGCGCACGCTCGCCGAGCACGGCGCCGACGTGCTGAAGATCTCCGGCCCGCACCTGCCCGACTCGGGCGCCGTCGAGTTCGACACCGGCATCGGCAAGCTGCAGGCGTTCGTCGACCTGCGCGAGCCGTCCGGGGTTGAAACGCTCAGGAACCTGTTGGCGCAAGCGGACGTTTTCTCACAGTCCTACCGGCCCGGCACGCTCGCCGCGCGCGGCTTCTCGCCCGAGGAAGCGGCGAAGCTGCGCCCCGGCATCGTCTACGTAACGCTGAGCGCCTGGGGCACCACCGGCCCCTGGAAAGACCGCCGCGGCTTCGACAGCATCGTGCAGACCGTGAGCGGCCAGGCCTACCGGCAGGCGGGCGGGGGAGCGGAACCGTCCAAGCCGCGGCTGATGCCGGTGTCGGCGAACGACTATGTCGGCGGCTACCTGATGGCCTTCGGCGCGCTGGCGGCGCTCTACCGGCGCGCCACCGAGGGCGGCAGCTGGCTGGTGCGCGTCTCGCTCGCGCGCACGGGCAAGTGGATCGTGGACCGGGGCATCATCGATGGATTTGCGTCCGTGCCGCCGGAACTGCCCGACCGGGAACTGGGGAATCTTCTGGGTGAAGTGCAAAGCCCGGCGGGCCGGATTCGACATCTCCAGCCCGCGCTGGGTCTGGCCGAAACGCCGCCCCGATGGGAGCGGCCGCCGGCGCCGCTGGGCTCGCACCCGGCGGTGTGGCCGGACCGTTGAGCGCGCCCTCGTCCGCGCGCGCCTTCGCCGCCGCCACGCTCGCGCGGCCGAGGCTGTGGACCGCAAGCCAGAGCTAGCTCGCTGACAGAATGGCGCGCAGAGCTTCGACGGCGCGGGGATGCGAATCGAGCTGGGGCAGCGCCAGGGCGGAGGCTGCGTCGAGATGCCGCCGGGCGGAGGCGGGCAGGGCGGCTGCGGCGTCTTCGAGGGCGAGCGGGTGGTGCTCCGCGAGCACGGCGACGAGGACGCAGGCCTGCGACAGGTCGTTGCGCGACTTCGCGGTATTTCGACGCAGTCGCGACACGATGAGCTTGTGCAGTGCGAACCGTTCCGGCGTCGGCACGCGGATCGCGCAGCAGCCAACGCGCGCGAGCAGGACGGAATCCTGCGACTTGCCGAGCAGGTAGGCGAGGAAGGGCAAGGCGGTGGCGTGCGCCTGCAGCTCCGGCACGACCTTGAGCTCGATCGCGTCCGTGTCGGCTGGCGTCAGCAGGTCCACCTGGAAGAACGAACGGCCGCGCTCCTTGAAGGACGAGGACGGCTTCTTCCTGTCCAATTGCGGGACCGCGACGAACGGGATGCCGGATTCGCGCAGGATCTCGAGGAAGCTCCTGTCGAGCGGCTCGGCGAGCGCGAGCCCGGCGCCGCGCGCGATGTCGACGTCGCGGGTCGCATAGCGCGCGGCGCGGGCGCCGAGCTGGTTGAGCAGGGCGCCGTAGGCGTGCGCGCCGACGAGCATCGCGCCCGACGCGAAAAGCCCGCGGTTGTGCAGGCTGGCGACGGTCGCGAAGGTCTTGGCATCGGCGAGGCTGAAGCCCTCGCGCCCGAGCAGGCGCAGGCTGCGGATCGCCTCGTTGAGCGCGGCGATCTTCGCCCGCAGCTCGCGCGCCTTCGCGTCCGCGCCGGGATCGCCCACCGGCCCGGCCAGGTATCGCTCGGTCTTCCTGCCGTTCGCGTCGTAGGACTGGTGGGCGTAGAACCGGAAGCCGCGTGCATTCTCGCGTTCGCCGACGCTGCCCGGCGTGCCCGTGAGCGCCAGGTCCTGGCTGCGCGCGAAGTTCTCCAGGTCGCCGTAGGCGGCGGACAGCGCCAGGCTATGGGCTTCGTAGAGCCGTGCCATGCAGTATCCTCTAAGGATTATTTTTGTAGGATACTGTAGTATCCGTCAAAAGACTATACTAGAGGATACTCGCAGGACGGCTGATAATAAACTCCTGAAAACAGCAGCTTATGCGTTCTTTTCCTGCAGCCTTTTGATCAGGCCCTCGATGCCGGAGGCGCGCACGATGCTCTCGAATTCCGAGCGGTAGGTCAGCACGAGGCTGATGCCCTCGACCGAGATGTCGTAGATTTTCCAGCCGCTGGGCGTCTTCATCATCGAGTAGTCCACCGCCACCGGAGGCCGGCCCTCGCTGATGTACTGGTTGCGCACCTTGACGTCGGTGTCGTCGCGCCCGGCGCGCAGCGGCAGCACCTTCATGGTCTGGCCGCGGTAAACGTCAATCGCGCTGGAGTAGATCCGCACCAGCAGCGCGCGGAATTCGTCCACCAGCTGCTTCTGCTGCGCGGGCGTCGCCTCGCGCCAGGAGCGGCCCATCGCGATCTGCGTGGCCTCGCGGAAATCCACGTGCGGCAGGATCTTCTCCTCGGCCAGCGCGAGCGCCTTCTTGCGGTCGCCCGCCTGCAGGTCCTTGTCGGACTTTATAGCGGCGAGCACTTCCTCGGTGACCTTGCGCACCAGCGCGTCGGGCGCGAGTTCCTGCGCCGAGACGGGAAGGGCCAAGAAGAGGGACAGGATCAGGGCGGCGCGGTTCATGGCCGCGATACTAACCGAGGGCTCCCCAGTTCCGGGTATCCGGCGCCGCGGTCGTTGGACTATGCTGCTTGCCTGTTCCCCGCGCCGGAGGGCCCGTGGCGGAAGGCGAAAGCAGGCCGGTTTCGGTTGCGCTCGTGGAGGACGACGACGGCGCGCGGGCGCGGCTGGTCGCTTCCATCTGCGCCGAGCCGACGATGCGCCTTGCCGGAGACTGGCGCACGGGCGCGGAGGCGCTCGCGCACCTCGCCAACGAGGCGCCCGACGTGCTGCTCGTGGACATCGGCCTGCCCGACATGTCCGGGCTGGAGGTGGTGCGCGCCACGGCCGCGCGGCATCCCTCCTGCGACATCCTCGTGGTCACGGTCTTCGGCGACGAGCAGACCGTGCTCGCCGCGCTGGAGGCCGGCGCGCGCGGCTACCTGCTGAAAGGGGCCGCCTCGCGCGACATTGCCGAGGACATCCGCGAGCTGCGCCACGGCGGCTCGCCGCTGTCGCCGGTGATCGCGCGGCAGGTGCTCAAGCGCCTGCACGCACGTGCTGCCAGACCCGCCGCGCAGAACGCGGAGGAATCGCTGCTGACGGCGCGCGAAAGCGAGATCCTCAACGCCATCGCGCGCGGCTTTTCCTATGCCGAGACCGCGAAGCTGCTGTCGATCTCGGTGCAGACCGTGCATACGCACCTGAAGCACATCTACCGCAAGCTCGCGGTGCACTCCAAGACCGAGGCGGTGTTCGAGGCGGACAAGCGGGGGCTGCTCTGAGGCTTGCGGCGGCGATGCTCTGGTGCTGCCTTGCCGGCGCCGCGCTGGGCCAGGAAACCGGCGGGACGCTCATCCTGGAGAAAGCGGACATGGTCGAATCGACCGCGTTCACGCCGCCGCCGGACGGAGCATCGTGGCAGCCGGTCGCGCTGCCGCACGCCTGGTTTCGCCACCTGCCGCAAGGCGTCCGCACGGTCTGGTACCGGATTCCGTTCGAGCTTGCCGAGCAGCCGCGCGCGCCGCAGAGGCTGTTCCTGCGCAGGGTGGTCGCCTATACCATGGACTTTCACCTCAACGGCAGGCCGTTTGCCGCGCACACCGACTTTGGTACACCGGGCCAGCCCCTCACTTCCCTGGAACTGCGCGTGCCCGCCGAGCGGCTGAAAGCCGGGGCGAACGTTCTTCATGTTCGCGTCGTGGCGACACAGGAAGCGCTGCAGGGCATGTCCCGTATCTACCTGGGTCCCCAGGGCGAGATCCGGGCGCGGGCGCATCTCTGGCGGCTGGCGCAGGTCGAGGTCATCATGATCTTCTGCCTGGGCTTCGGCATGATCGGCCTGCTGTCGCTGTTTCTGTGGCTTGCCGACCGGGACCAGGCAATGCTCTGGTACGGGGCGATTGGCACCGCCTTCGGGCTCGTCACGCTGGTGTGGTACCTGACGCTGCCGGCGGGCGA
>JADLES010000257.1 GCA_020845995.1 Burkholderiales bacterium
ACGCACGTCGCGCTCTACGCGTTCCTGATCGTGATGCCGCTGCTGGGCTGGCTTGCCCTGAGCGCCAAGGGCAGGGCGATTCCCTTCTTCGGGCTGCAGTTGCCGGCATTGATCGCGCCCGACCGGGCGCTCGGCGGGAGACTCGAGGACGTGCACGAGTTCATCGGAACTCTCGGATACCTCCTCATCGGCCTGCATGCCCTGGCATCGCTCGTTCACCACTACGTCATGCAAGACGACACGCTGCGGCGAATGCTCCCGCGGGGCGGGAATTCGTCAGGTCCCATTTCTGCGGGAGATACGTGAGCGGGATGCGCTCTTCGCCGCGGGTGCGGCGCGCGTGGCGCTACGTTCATTCAGGCGCGCGGAAACGCGCCCGGCGGCGCAATCGCAGCAACGCTATTTCAGTGGCGGGGCTTTGAGAACCGCTTCACTCTGCTTCGACCGGAATTCCTGCAATTTCCTGTCCAGCGCGGCGTCGGACAAAGCAAGGATGGCGACGGCAAATAATGCCGCATTGGCCGCGCCCGCCTCGCCGATCGCCAGCGTCGCCACGGGGATGCCCTTGGGCATCTGCACGGTGGAGAGCAGCGAATCGAGGCCGCCAAGATGTGTCGACGGCATCGGCACGCCGAGCACGGGCAGCGTGGTGTGCGCGGCGGCGACGCCTGCGAGGTGCGCGGCGCCGCCGGCGGCGGCGATGATCGCTTTCATGCCGTTGCCGGCCGCGCCCTCGGCCCAGGCCGCGACCGCCTTCGGCGTGCGGTGCGCCGACATGGCCTTCGCCTCGTACGGGACGCCGAATTCCTCGAGGATCCTGGCGGCCGGCTTCATCGTCTCCCAGTCCGAAGCCGAGCCCATCACGATGCCAACCAACGGCTTCATGAGAGCTTCTTCCCGGCGATTCGTTCCAGCGCCTCGCGGTATTTGGCGGAGGTGCGCGCGATGACCTCGGCCGGCAGCCTGGGCGCGGGCGGAGTCTTGTCCCAGTCGAGCGTCTCCAGGTAATCGCGCACGAACTGCTTGTCGTAAGAAGGCGGCGAAATGCCCACCTGGTACTGGTCGGCGGGCCAGAAGCGCGACGAGTCCGCCGTCAGGATCTCGTCAATCAGGACGATCTGGTTCTTCTCGTCCAGCCCGAACTCGAACTTGGTGTCGGCGATGATAATGCCCCGGGTCGCGGCGAACTCCGATGCTTCCTTGTACAGGCGGATACTGATGTCCCTGACTTTCTGCGCCACGTCCTTGCCGACGATCTCGCACATGCGCTCGAAGGAGATGTTCTCGTCGTGGCCGCTCGCGGCCTTGGTGGCAGGAGTGAAGATCGGCTCGGGCAGCCTCTGCGCCTGCGCGAGGCCCCCGGGCAGATCGATGCCGCAGACCTTGCCGCTCGCCTGGTAGTCCTTCCAGCCCGAGCCGATGAGATAGCCGCGCACCACCGCCTCCACCGGCAGCGGCTTGAGCTTTTTCACCACGATCGCGCGGCCGCGCACCTGCGCCTTCTCGTCCTCTCCCCTCACCACGCTCTCCGGGTCGATGCCGGTGAGGTGGTTGGGCACGACATGGCGGAGCCTCGCGAACCAGAAATTAGCGAGTTCCGTCAGCACGCGTCCCTTGTCGGGAATCGGATCGGGCAGCACCACGTCGAAAGCCGAGAGTCGGTCGGTGACGAGGATCATCATCTTGTCGCCGTTCAGCGCATAGATGTCGCGCACCTTGCCGTTGCCGATGCGCCGGAGACTGCGAAGGTTGGATTCGAAAAGCGCGTTCGATCCGTCGCGCGGCATCAGGCGGCGGCCTTCTCGAGCTCCGGCTTCCACTTGCCCTCGGCCGCGAGCCCGTTCATGTGCGCGCGGTGGTGGAACGCGCGCTGGGCGGCCGCGACGTTCGCCGCCTGGCCCTTCCAGGTGTTGAGGGCGGGATTCTGCAGTGCGCGCGAGTACGAGAACGTGAGCGGCCAGGGCAGTCCCTTCGTCCCCGCCATCGCGCTGAGGTGCGCGGTCGCGGAGACGTCGGATTGGCCGCCCGAGAGGAACACGATGCCCGGCTGCGCCGCCGGCACCGTGCGCCGGAGCACCCGCAGCGTGCGCTCGGCGACCTCGTCGACCCCGGCCTGGCGGGCATTCACCTTGCCGGAAACCACCATGCTGGTCTTCAGGATCACATGCTCGGCCGTGACATGGTGCGCCGCGAGCGCCGCGTAGGTCGCGCGCAGCGTCGCCTCGGTGACCTCCTCGCAGCGCTCGATGCTGTGGCCGCCGTCGAGCAACACCTCGGGCTCGATCATCGGCACGATGGACGCCTCCTGGCAGAGCGCCGCGTAGCGCGCGAGCGCGTGTGCGTTGGCGTAGAGGCAGGCGTGGCTGGGAATGCCCTCGCCGATGGTGATCACCGCGCGCCACTTGGCGAAGCGGCAGCCCGCCTTGAAGTAACCGGCGAGCCGCTCGCGCAGCCCGTCCAGGCCCTCGGTGACCTTCTCGCCCGGGCAGAGCGCGAGGCTTTTCGCGCCGGTGTCCACCTTGATTCCCGGCAGGATGCCCTTCCTCGCCAGGTAGTCCGGGAACAGCACGCCGTCCTCGGTCTTCTGGCGCGTGGTCTCGTCGAACAGGATCACGCCCGAGATGAACTTCTCGATGCCGGAGGTGGTGAAGAGCAGCCCGCGGTAGGCGCGGCGGTTCTCCTCGGTGCAGGGTGTGTCGATGGTCTTGAATCGCGTTTCGCAGGTCCCGCTCGATTCATCGGCGGCCAGGACGCCCCGGCCCCGGGCGACCATCGCCGCCGCGGTCTTGGATAGCAATGCCTTGTCCATGCGCTGTCTCGATGCCTTGGATGATGGGGGGATTGCCGAGGCCGAATTCTAGCGCGACGCAACCTCCCGCGGCGCCAGCCGCGCCCGCGCCTGCGCCCCGACAATGGCGGCGTCGGGTTCCGGAGCGGCCGCGTGGCCGAGGTCGTCCCGCACCAGCCGCTTCGCTTCGGCGCGCACGAAATCCATGAAGGCGCGCGCGACGGGCGCCACCTGCTTGCCCACCGGATAGACGAACTGCCATTGCCGCTCGACCGGCAAGCCCTCGATGTCCAGCACCGCGAGCGCGCGCTGCTCGGGTTCGAGCCCCAGCGTGTAGCGCGACAGGAGCGACACGCCCAGGCCGGCGAGGATCGCCTGCGTGATCGCCTCGTTGGTCGACAGCTCCATGCGCACGCGCGGCGCGATGCCGTGGCGGTCGAACTGCTCGCAGGCGACCATCCGGGTTCCCGAACCGGGTTCGCGCATGAGATAGGGCTCGCTCGCCAGCTCGGCGAACGGGATCCGGCGCCGCTTCGCCAGGGGATGGTCGGTGCGCGCGAACAGGACCATGGGATTGGGCAGGATCGGCTGGCAAACCACCTCCTGTTCGATGGGCGGATTCGCGAAGATGTAGAGGTCGTCCGCGTTGTGCGCAAGGCGATCGATCAGTCCCTCGCGGTTGTGGATCTGCAGGCAGACCTCGACCTTCGGGTGGCGGCCGACGAACGCGGCGAGCAGGCGCGGCGCGAAGTATTTGCCGGTGGTGCTGACCGCGAGGCGCAACCGCCCCCCTTCCAGCCCGCGCAGGCCCGCCAGCGAATCCTCGATGCGCCCGAAAGCGGAGAACAGGTCCCCGCAGCCGGCCCGCAGCGCCGCGCCGGCGGCCGTGAGGTACACCCTCTTGCCGATCTGCTCGAACAACGGCAGGCCGAGCGTGTCCGAGAGCTTGCGGATCTGCGTCGATACCGTCGGTTGCGCGAGATGCAGTTCCTCGGCCGCGCGCGTGAAGCTGCTATGGCGCGAAACGGCCTCAAAGACGGCGAGCTGCGGGAGCATTCCATGGCGCAGGAAGCGCCGGACGGCGGAAGTCGGCATGGCGGGCCCTTTACCTGTGAAGGCAAAGGTCTGGCTCGTCTGCCCTCCGGGGGATCCGGCGGCAGGCCCGCGAGGCCGGGGACGTACGTATGTGCCCGGAATGACGGCTTCGCGGCGGGGGCCAAGACGGCCCGGAGCTACTCCCGCTTTGCTGGCGACGCCAATTACACCATGCCGGGCCCGCCCGCGCAACCCGCCACCATCGCGCTTCGCGATGCAAAGCATCCTCAAAAGCGACTTTACTCGCGCCGGGCGCCGGTTCAACAATGCGCCACCCAACGCCACCGAGCCGCCATGGCACTCCTCTCGGCCGAATTCCTCTCCGCCCTCGCCGCGATCATCGTGATCGACCTCGTCCTCGCGGGCGACAACGCGATCGTCATCGCGCTCGCGGCGCGGAGCCTGCCGCGCCGCCTGCAGAAGCGGGCCATCGTCTGGGGCACCGCCGGGGCCATCGTGGTGCGCAGCGCCATGACCATGGTGGTCGTCTGGCTGCTGAAGATCCCGGGCCTGATGCTGGTGGGCGGGGTGCTGCTCGTCTGGATCGCGTACCGGCTGCTCGCGCCCCCCGAGGGCGGCGGCGAGGAGCACGGGCCCGCGGCCACCACATTCTGGGGCGCGATGAAAACGATCGTCATCGCCGACGCGGTGATGGGCCTGGACAACGTGCTGGCGGTGGCGGGCGCGGCGCACGGCAGCTACCTGCTGGTGGTGCTGGGGCTGCTGATCAGCATCCCGATCGTGATCTGGGGCTCGACGCTGATCCTCAAGTGGGCCGAGCGCTTCCCGGCGATCGTCTACGTGGGCGCCGGCGTGCTCGCCTGGACGGCGGCGAAGATGATGCTCGGCGAGCCGCTCGTGAAGGACAGCGTCAACGGCAACGGCGCCCTCGCGCCGCTCGCCTACCTGGCCGTCATCGGCGGCGTGCTCTGGGCCGGGTTCGTGGCCAACCATCGCCGCCTCGATTCCCGCATCACCGCGCGCCTCGCCGAGATGCGGCGCGGCGCCCCCGTTTCCTTCGAGTCTTCCAACGCAGGAGTCCATGCCATGCAACGCATCCTGATCCCCGTCGACGGTTCGCGCAACGCCGAATTCGCGGTCCGGCACGTCATCGCCGAGTTCATGAAGGACTCGGACAAGGAAATCCACCTGCTCAACGTGCAGCCGCCGCTGTCGCGACACGTGGCGCAGTTCGTCAGCCGGCGCAACCGCGACGACTGGCACCGCGACCAGGCCGAAAAGGCGCTCGCGCCCGCGCGCCGCCTGCTCGAGCAGCACCGCGTGCCTCATGCGAGCAGCTACAGGCTGGGCGAGCGCGCGCAGGCCATCTCCGACGAGGCGCGCCGCCTGCGCTGCCACCACATCGTGATGAGCACGGCGCGCAAGAACTCCCTGACCCGCATGCTGCAGGATTCCACCACCAACAAGGTGCTCGAGCGCACCAGCGTGCCGGTGGAGCTGATCGCCGGCGACTCGGTGTCGCGGCTCGAGCGCTGGGGCGTCCCGGCCGGGGCCGGCGCCCTGCTCGCCCTGCTGATCGCCGCGCTCGACTGACTCCGGCGCCTCAGCGCCGGCGCCAGCGCCGCAGCGCCCAGGGCCCGAGCGCCAGCGCCGCGGTCACCGCGAGGAACGTCGCCGAGATCGGCTGCGTGAAGAACACGCTCGCGTCGCCCTGGCTGATGGCGAGCGCGCGCCGGAACTGCGTCTCCGCCAGGGGCCCCAGGATCAAGCCGATCACCGCCGGCCCGACCGGGATGTCCCAGCGCCGCATCGCGAACCCGAGCAGGCCGAACAGGTACAGCGTCAGCAGGTCCACCCAGGACTGGTGCAGGCTGTACGCGCCCAGCGTGGCGAAGACAAGGATGCCGGCGTACAGGAGATCCTTCGGGATCGACAGCACCCTGACCCAGATGCCGATGAGCGGCAGGTTGAGCACCAGCAGGATCACGTTGCCGACGTACAGGCTCGCGATCAGGCCCCAAACGAGGTCCGACTGCGCCTGGAACAATTGCGGGCCCGGTTGCAGCCCGTAGTTCTGGAACGCGCCCAGCAGGATCGCCGCCGTCGCCGAGGTCGGGATGCCCAGCGTCAGCAACGGCACCAGCACCCCGGTCGCGGAGGCGTTGTTCGCGGCCTCGGGGCCGGCGACGCCTTCGATCGCGCCCCTGCCGAAATCCTCGGGATGCCGGGAGAGTTTCTTCTCCACGGTGTAGGAAAGGAAGGTCGGGATCTCGGCGCCGCCCGCCGGGATGGTGCCGAACGGAAAGCCGATCGCCGTGGCACGCAACCACGCCGGCCAGGAGCGGCGCCAGTCCTCGGCGGACATCAGCACCGGACCCTGCAGATGCTCGACGGTCCCGGCGAGGCGGCTCTGGTAGGCCGCCACGTAGAGGGCCTCGCCGACGGCAAACAGGCCCACCGCGAGCACCACCACGTCCACGCCGTCCAGAAGCTCGGCGACCCCGAAGGCAAAGCGCGGCTGGGCGGTCTGGCCGTCGATGCCGACCAGGCCGAGAAAGAGGCCGAGGAACAGGCTGGTCAGCCCGCGCACGGTGGACGCGCCAAGCACCGCGGAAACGGTGATGAAGGCGAACACCATCAGCGAGAAATACTCGGCGGGGCCGAACCTGAGCGCGAATTCCACCACCACGGGCGCGAGCAGCGTGAGCAGCACCGTGGCGATCGTGCCGGCGACGAAGGAACCGATCGCCGAGGTGGCGAGCGCCGGGCCGGCGCGCCCCGCCTTCGCCATGCGGTTGCCCTCCAGCGCCGTCGCGATCGAGGCCGATTCGCCCGGCGTATTGAGCAGGATGGTGGTGGTCGAGCCGCCGAACATGGCGCCGTAGTAGATGCCCGCGAACATGATCAGCGCGCCGGTCGGGTCGAGCTTCACCGTCAGCGGCAGCAGCATCGCCACCGTCAGCGCCGGCCCCACCCCCGGCAGCACGCCGATGAAGGTGCCGAGCGTGACGCCGACGAAGCCCCACATCAGGTTGATCGGCTTCATCGCCACGCCGAAACCCGCCATCAGCGCATCGAACGCATCCACGCTCAGATCCCGGCGCTGCCCAGGATCGACTGCAGCCACCCTGCCGGCAGGTTCACGTCGAGAAGCCTGACAAAGAAGAAGAACACGGCAACCGAAAGCAGCAAACCGATCGAAACATCCCTTGCGATTCGGCGACTGCCAAACGCGCGCGCGACGCAGGCGAAGAGCGCGGTCCCCGCGATCACGAATCCCGCCCAGCCGATCAGCGCCATGTGCAGGACGAGGCCGGCCGTGACCCAGCCGAACCCGGCGGCGTGGAAGGCGTGCTCGCCGCGCTCGCGCGCATTGTCCGGCGGCGCCCCGCGCCAGCCGCCGGTGAGCGCCTCGAACGAGAGCCAGATGCCGAGGACGATGATCCCCGCCCCGACCACGCCGGGAAAGAAGTTCGGGCCGATGCCGGCGTAGCCGCCCTCGGAGGGCAGCGTCATCGCCACGCCAGCGACCGCGAGTCCGAGCCCAAGCACGCCCGTGGAGAGGGCGATCTCGGCCGCGCTGCGGCGCATCGCGGGGTTACTTCTTCAGCCCGAGCGACTCGATGATGGCGCCGACGCGCCGGATGTCCTCGTCGATGAACTTTCTGTAGTCGTCTCCGCCAAGGAACACCGGGGCCCAGCCAAGCTTGGCCAGCGTCGCCTTCCAGGCTGGCGTCTCGGTCGCCTCCCTGACCAGCTTCACCAGCGCATCGCGCTGCTGCGGCGTGATGCCCGGCGCGCCGAAGATGCCGCGCCAGTTGCCGAGCTCGACGTCGATGCCCTGCTCCTTGAGCGAGGGAATGCCATCCAGCCTGGCGGGCGAGGACTGCGCGAGCGCCCGCATCTTGCCCGCCTTCACGTGCTCGGCGAATTCGCCGACTCCCGACACGCCCACGGTCACATGGCCGCCGAGGATGGCGGCGACCGCCTCGCCGCCGCCCTTGTACGCGACATAGTTGACTTTGGCCGCATCCACGCCGACCGCCTTCGCGATCAGCCCCGCGAGGATATGGTCGGTGCCGCCCGCCGAGCCGCCGCCCCAGGACACCTTGCCTGGGTTCTCCTTGAGCATCTTCACCAGGTCCGCCATGGACTTGATGGGCGAAGCCGCCGGCACCACGACCACCTCCCATTCGCTGGTCAGGCGCGCGACCGGCGTCACCTGCGACAGGTTCACCGCCGACTTGCCGAGGATGATGCCGCCGACCATCACCATGCCGCCGATCATCACCGCGTGCGGATCGCCTTTCGCCGAGGCCACGAACTGCGCGAGGCCGATGATCCCCGCCGCGCCGCCCTTGTTCTCGAACTGGACCGAGGACACGAGCTTCGCGCTCTGCATCGCCGCGGCGAGGTTGCGCCCGGTCTGGTCCCAGCCGCCGCCGGGGTTGGCCGGGATCATCATTTTCAGGCTCGGCTGGGCGAGCGCCGGCAGGACGAGCAGGCAGCACAGCAATGCGGCAAGTCGCTTCATGGAACTTCCCCCGTTCCAGCCATTCTAAACCGGGCCGGATTTGGGTGATAATGCGCCCCCGCAAGCTGGGCCCCCGGATGATCCGAATCGACAACGTGGTGAAGACCTTCGGCGCGAAGCGCGCCGTGGACGGCATTTCCTTCTCAGTCGAGCGCGGCGAGGTGGTCGGCTTTCTCGGGCCCAACGGCTCGGGTAAATCCACCACCATGCGCATGATTACCGGCTACTACGCGCCGTCCGACGGCAGGATCAGCGTCGGCGGCCACGACGTGGTCGAGTCACCGCTCGCCGCCAAGCGCCTGATCGGCTACTTGCCGGAGAACGCCGCCGCCTACGCCGACATGACCGTGCACGGCTTTCTCGCCTTCGCCGCGGCGCTGCGCGGCCTCGCCGGCGAGGCGAAGAAGCGCGCGATCGCCCGCGTGGTCGAGCGCTGCTTCCTTTCCTCGGTGCTGCACCAGTCGATCGACACCCTCTCGAAGGGTTACCGGCACCGCACCTGCCTCGCGCAGGCGCTGATCCACGACCCGGAGGTGCTGGTCCTCGATGAGCCCACCGACGGCCTCGACCCGAACCAGAAGCACGAGGTGCGCAACCTCATCCGCGAGCTCGGCAAGTCGAAAGCGGTGGTGTTCTCCACGCACATCCTCGAGGAGGTCGACGCGGCCTGCACGCGCGCGATCATCATCGACCGCGGCCGCGTGGTGGCGCAGGGCACGCCCGACGAGCTCGGCCGGCCGCTCGACGAGGTGTTCCGCCGCATCACAAGTACCGACACGTTTTTCGGCGGACCCGACACGCCCGCCGGGGGTGCGCGCTCATGAGAAGCGCCTGGGTCATCGCCAAGCGCGAACTCGGCAGCTACTTCACCTCGCCGATCGCCTACATCTTCCTGGTCATCTTCCTGCTGCTCACGGGCTTCTTCACCTTCACCGCCGGCCAGTTCTTCGAGCGCGGCGAGGCGGCGCTGGGCGCGTTCTTCGGCTGGCACCCCTGGCTGTACCTGGTGCTGGTGCCCGCCGCGGGCATGCGCCTGTGGGCCGAGGAGCGGCGCGCCGGCACGCTCGAGCTGCTGATGACGATGCCGGTCACGGCCTGGCAGGCGATCGCCGGCAAGTTCCTCGCCTCCTGGATCTTCCTCGCCATCGCGCTCGCGCTCACCTTCCCCGTGGCGCTGACGGTCAACATCCTCGGCAGCCCGGACAACGGCATGATCCTCGCCGGCTACCTGGGCAGCCTGCTCCTTGCCGGCGCCTACCTCGCCATCACCTGCCTGACCTCGGCGATGACGCGCAACCAGGTGGTGGCGTTCATCCTCTCGGTGGTGGCCTGCCTGTTCCTGATCCTCGCGGGCTTCAGCCCGGTCACCGACCTGATGGCGCGCTGGGCGAGCCCGGCGCTGATCGACACGGTGGCCGCCTTCTCTGCGGTCACGCATTTCGATGGCTTCCAGAAGGGCGTGATCGACCTGCGCGACCTTGCCTTCTTCCTGTCGGTGATCGGCTTCGCGCTGTTCGCCACCAACGTCGTGCTGCGCGACCGATGAAGGCGTTCATCCAACCTGCGCGCGGGTTCCTGCACAAACACGAAACGCGAATCTACTCCGGGGTCGGGCTCGTCGCGCTGTTCCTGCTGCTGGTCGCTGCGAACTACCTGCTCGCGCGCCAGCCGCTGCGACTGGATCTCACCGAGGGCAGCGTGCAGACGCTCTCCGAGGGCACGCGGCGGATCCTGCGCGGGCTGGATGCGCCGGTTACGCTGCGGCTCTACGTCTCGCGCGGGGGCGAAGGCATGCCGGTGCAGCTGCGCAGCTTCGCGCAACGGGTCGAGGACCTGGTCGCCGAATTCAAGAGCGTCGCCGGCGGCAAGCTGATCGTGGAGAAGTTCGACCCCAGGCCCGACGGCGAGTACGAGGACCAGGCGCAGCTGGACGGCATCGAGCCGCAGCAGCTCTTTTCGGGCGAGCAGTTCTACCTGGGCCTCTCGGTGGGACAGCTCGATCGCAAGCAGGCGATCCCGGCGCTTTCGCCGCAGCGCGAGCGGCTGCTCGAGTACGACATCGCGCGCGCGATCGCGCGCGCCGGCACCGCCGAGCGCCCGACGATCGGCCTGATGAGCGCGCTGCCCGTGCTGGGCGAGCGCTTCAACCCGATGACGCGCCAGAGTTCCGAACCCTGGGTGCTCGCCACCGAGCTCAAGCGCGACTTCAACGTCAAGGCCGTGCCGCTGCTGGCGCAGTCCATCGATGCGGACATCAAGGTCCTGCTGGTCATCCACCCGCGCGACCTGCCCGAGTCGACCGAGTTCGCGCTCGATCAGTTCGTGCTGCGCGGCGGCAAGCTCATCGCCTTCGTCGACCCGCTCGCCTTCTTCGACCAGCAGCAGGGCCCGATGGGGATGGGCGGCGGCGGCACGAGTTCCTCCCTGCCGCGCCTATTCAAGGCCTGGGGCGTGGACATGAATCCGGGCAAGGTGCTGGCCGACGTGGTGTTCGCCTCCGGCGCGGGCCAGCGCTACACGCCGACCGTGCTCACGCTCAACCGCACCGCGTTCAATCGCGACGACGTGGCCACCAGCCAGATCGAGACGCTGCTGTACGCCTTCGGCGGCGCCTTCGCGGTGAAGCCGGCCGAAGGCCTGAAGGTGACGGAGCTTCTGCGCAGCTCGCCCAATTCAATGCTGGTGGATAACACGGTCGCCACGACCTCGGGCGATGCGGCCACCAAGGGATTCGTTCCCGGCAACAAGTCCTGGCCGCTGGCGCTGCGCCTCACCGGCAAGTTCAAGACCGCGTTCCCCGACGGCAGGCCGAAGGGGGACGACAAGAAGGGCGCGCCCGCCAAGGAGGAACCCGCGCGCACGGAATCCGCGGGCGAAAACTCGGTGGCGCTGGTCGCCGACACCGACATGCTCAACGACGGGGCGGCGGTCGATGTGCAGGAAATATTCGGCCGGCGGATCGTGGTGCCCTCCAACGGCAACCTGTCGTTCGCGCAGAGTCTGGTCGAGCAGTTCGCCTCCGGCGACGCGCTCGTCTCGCTGCGCAGCCGCGCCGACGCGTTCCGGCCGCTCACGGTAGTGCGCGAGATGCAGGCGCGCGCCCAGGAGCAGTATATGGGGCGGCTCAAGTCGCTCGAAGACGAATTGCAGAAGACCACGGCGAAGCTGCAGGAGCTGCAGAAGGCGGGCGGCGGCGCGGCCAAGGGCGCGCTCATCATGACTCCGGAGCAGCAGGCCGAGATCGACAAGTTCAAGCTGCGCGTCGTCGAGACGCGCAAGGAGCTGAAGGAGCTGCGCAGGAACCTGCGCCAGGACGCCGAGGCGCTGGTGTTCTGGACCAAGGTGCTCAACATCGCGCTGATGCCGTTGCTGGTCGTGCTGGCCGGTCTCGCGGTTTTCCTGCTGCGGCGAAGAAAGAGCCCGGCGTGAACGCCCGCGTCGCCGCGGTTCTGCTCGTGCTGCTGGCCGCGCTGGGCGGGGGCGCGCTGCTCGTCCGGCAGCAGGCCGAATCGCAGAAACCCGCCGGCGCCGCCGGCCTCGGCCAGCCGCTGTTCCCGGGACTGCAGGCCGCCGCCGTGACCGCGGTCGCCATCCGCCAGCCCTCCGGCGCCCTCACCATCGAGAACCGGGACGGCCGCTGGGTGATCGCGGAGCGCGAGGGCTTTCCGGCCGACTACGACAAGCTGCGCGATTTCGTCCTCAAGGCCATCGCGCTCAAAGTGGGCCAGTCCGAACCGATCGGCGAAAAGGACCGCTCTCGGTTGCAGCTGGACGCGAGCGGCACGCGGATCGAGTTCCGCGGCGCCGCCGGCAAGCCGCTCGCGGCGATGACCGCGGGCAGGAAATATTTCAAGTTGGAGCCGGAGAACCCCGAGCGGGCGACGGGCGACGGGCGTTACGTGGCGCTGCCCGGCCAGGAAGGGCGCGTCATCGTGGTCGCCGACCCGCTCGCGCAGGCCTCCGCGAAGTCCGCCGACTGGATCCGCAAGACCGCGTTCGAAGTGGAGAAGGTCCGGACGCTGGAGTTGCGCGCGGCGGACGGGTCGTCCTGGCGCATCGAGCGCTCGGGCGACAACGCCGACTGGAAGCTCGCCGGCGCGCGCGCCGGCGAGACGCTCGAGGTCAGCAAGGCGAACGCGGCGGCCTATACCTTCGGCCGGCTCGAGCTCGCCGATGTCGCGCCCGGGGACCTGAAGGCGGAGGACGCGGGGCTCGACAAGCCGACCGTCGTTGCCGCCACCACGTTCGACGGCCTGACCTACACGCTCCGGCTGGGCAAGCTCGCCGGGGACAACTATTACGCGAAGCTCGCGATCGCGGGCGAGCCGAAGCCGGAAGGCAAGGACGCGGGGGAAAGGGGCAGGAAGCTCGGCGAGCGCCTGCCGCGCGAGAAGGCGCTCGCGCAGTACGTGGTGCTGATCCCCAAGTCGAAGCTCGAGGACATCCTCAAGGCGCGGGCGGAACTGCTCACGAAGAAGGAAGAAAAGAAGAAATAGCGCCCGTGCAGGCATCTTGACGGACGGGCTTTTCCCGCCCCGGCAGATGCTGATATAAGCAAGGCGCGAGCCAATCCGGGAGGAGCGCGTCTTGTCCAAGCACCCCATCAAGCGAATCCGCACCCTTGCGCTGGTCGGCCAGGCCGGCGCGGGCAAGACCACCTTGGCCGAGGCCCTGCTCGCGCGCGCCGGGGCGATCCCTGCCGCGGGCAGCGTCGAGCGCGGCACGACTGTCTGCGACTACACCGCGCTCGAAAAGAGCTACAAGCATTCGCTCAAGCTCGCGGTCGCGAGTTTCGAGGTGAAATCGGGCGAGGCGGAGCACCGGGTGCACCTCCTGGACACGCCGGGCATCCCCGATTTCGTCGGCCACGCGCTGCCGGCGCTCGCCGCGGTCGAGACCGCGGCGATCGTGATCAACGCGCAGAACGGCATCGAGATGATGACCGGCCGCTTCCTGCAGTGGGCGGCGAAGCGAGGGCTCGACCGGCTGATCATCGTCAACCGCATCGACATCGAGAACGTCGACCTGCCGGGGTTGCTGGACAGGATCCAGCAGGCATTCGGCAAGGAATGCCTGCCGCTCAACCTGCCGGCGGCCGGCGCGAGCCGGGTCTCGGACTGCTTCTTCGCGCCCGCGGGCGAGGCCGATTTCTCGTCGGTGGCGGAAGCGCACAAGCGGCTGGTCGAGCAGGTGGTCGAGGTGGACGAGAAGCTGATGGAGGTCTACCTGGAGAAGGGCGAGGTCGCGCCCGAGGAGCTGCACGAGCCGCTCGAGCGCGCGATGCGCGAGGGTCATCTCATCCCGGTGGTGTTCACCTCGGCCCGCACCGGGGCCGGCATCGCCGAATTGCTCGACGTCATCGTCAAGCTCCTGCCCAACCCGGCCGAAGGCAACCCGCCCGTGTACCTCAACGAGCAGGCGGGCGGGGCCGGGACCACCGAGATCGCCGCCTTGCCCGACCCCGGGCTGCACGCCCTCGCGCACGTGTTCAAGATCGAGATCGATCCCTACGTCGGCAGGCTGGCGGTGTTTCGCATTCACCAGGGCAGGATCACGCCGGGCACCCAGCTCTACATCGGCGCGGGCAGGAAGCCGGTCAAGGCGGGCCATCTCTACGTGCTCCGGGGCAAGGCGCAGGTCGAAGTCGACGAGGCGGTGCCCGGCGACATCTGCGCCATCGCCAAGATCGACGACATCCACTTCGATCACATCCTGCACGACTCGCCGGGCGATTCGCACATTCACGCGCGGCCGCTGGAGCTGCCGCTGGCCGTGTTCGGGCTCGCGGTGCAGCCCAAGAAGCGCGGCGACGAGCAGAAGGTCTCCGACGTGCTGCACAAGCTGATGGCCGAGGACCCGTGCTTTCGACTCGAGCACAACGCGCAGGCGAACGAGACCGTGATGCGCGGACTGGGCGAGATGCACCTCAAGGCAATGCTGGAAAAGATGGCGACGCAGTACAAGGTCGAGCTGGATACGCGCCCGCCCTCGATCCCGTACCGCGAGACCATCGCCGCGCGCGCCGAGGGGCACAACCGCCACAAGAAGCAGACCGGCGGCGCCGGGCAGTTCGGCGAAGTCTTCCTCAGGGTCGAGCCGCTGCCGCGCGGCACCGGCTTCGAGTTCGTCGACAAGGTGAAGGGCGGCGTGATCCCCAACCAGTTCATCCCCGCGGTGGAGAAAGGCGTGCGCGGCGTGCTGCAGGCGGGCTTCGTCGCCGGCTACCCGATCCAGGACCTGCGCGTGACGGTCTACGACGGCAAGCATCACCCGGTCGATTCCAAGGAGGTCGCCTTCGTCTCGGCGGGCCGCAAGGCCTTCCTCGATGCGCTTGGCAAGGCGCGGCCGATCGTGCTCGAGCCGATCGTCAACGTCGACGTGCTGGCGCCCGAGCAGAAAATGGGCGACATCGCGGGCGAGATCTCCGGCCACCGCGGCCACATCAAGGGCTCGGACTCGCCGCGCCCGGGCACGGTGCAGATCCTCGCCCAGGCGCCGCTCTCGGAGCTGGAGCAGTTCCCCGCGCGGCTCAAATCGCTCACCGCCGGCCACGGCTCCTACACGCTCGAATTCAGCCATTACGATCCCGCGCCGCCCGTGCTGCAGCAGAAGCTCGCCGCCGCGCACCGGCCCGCGGAGCACGCCGATGACTGAGTCGACGGCGGGATGACGCCGGTGCCGGCCGGGCTTTGACCTGCGTCAAAGCGGGCGGCGGTCCCGGCGGGGAGACTTTTCCGGTGGATCGGCCCACATTTCCGCCCGCACCCGGCCGGGAGGGCGAAGGCATCGGCAGCCAGTTCCTGCTCGGCACCGAGCGCGTGAACGAGGCGCGCCGGATGATGGAAGGCCTGCTCGATCCGCTCGGCATCGTCGCTCCCATCGCGCATGCCCACGCCGCCTGGCTGATGCACCCGCAGGAACTTGGCGCGCTGTGGCTGCGGTGCGCGAGCGACTACGCGGCGCTGCTCGTGCACAGCGCGGCGAAGCTCGCCGCCCGCGACGTGGCCGACGTGGTGCAACCGCAGCCGGACGACCTGCGCTTCAGCGACCCGGTCTGGACCCGCGAGCCGGGCTGGAGCCTGGTCAAGCAGTGGTACCTGTTCCACACGCGGCACGTGCAGGACGCGCTCTTCGAGACGCCGGGCCTCGCGCCCAAGGAGCGCCGGCGCGCCGCGTTCTGGTGGCGCAACTGGCTGAACGCGATGGCGCCCACCAACTTCCTCGCCACCAATCCCGTGGCGCAGAAGAAGGCGATGGAGACGCGCGGCGAGAGCCTGCGCCGCGGCTGGAAGGTCTTCCTCGACGACCTGCAGGCGCGCACCGTGCGCATGACCGAGCCGGGAGACTTCCAGGTCGGCGCGACCCTCGCCACCACGCCCGGGGCGGTGGTGCTGCGCACGCGGCTGCTCGAACTGATCCACTACGCGCCCATCGCCGCCCGCGTGCGGCCGACGCCGATCGTCATCGTCACCCCGTGGATCAACAAGTATTACGTCCTCGACCTCGAGCCGAAGAAGAGCCTGGTGCGTCACCTGCTCGCGCAGGGCTTCGACGTCTACATCACGAGCTGGAAGAACCCCGGCGCGGAAATGCGCGACACCAGCTTCGACGACTACGTTACCGAGGGCGTCGACGCGGCCGTGCGCGCGGCGCGGGACATCAGCCGCGCCGACAAGGTGCACGCGGTGGGCTACTGCATCGGCGGCACGCTGCTCGCGGTGTACATGGCGTGGCTATACCGGCGCCACGCGCGCGCGGACGTGCCGGTGGCGCACTGGACGCTGCTCGCGACGCTGACCGATTTCCATTCCCCGGGCGACATCGAGGTGTTCATCGACGAGTGCAGCGTGCGCTGGCTCGCCGACTCGATGCGCGCGCGCGGCTACCTGGACGGCGCCGAAATGGCGCTCACCTTCCGACTGCTGCGCGCCAACCCGCTCATCTGGCACTACGTGGTGCACGGCTGGCTCTACGGCGAGCGCCCGCCCTCGCACGATGTCCTCTACTGGAACATGGACACCACGCGCATGCCGTACCGCATGCACGAGTACTACCTCACCGAGATGTACCTGAAGAACAACCTCGTGCGGCCGGGCGCGCTCACCATCGCCGGCGAGCCGATCGACCTCACGCTGGTGCACACCCCGCTCTACCAGGTCGGCGCCGAGGACGACCACATCGCGCCGTGGCGGCAGACCTTCCGCATCAACAGCCAGGTCACCGGCGCGAAGCGCTTCGTGCTGTCCAGCTCCGGGCATATCCTCGGCATCGTCAACCCGCCGGTGTCGCCGCCGCGGCGCCACTACCGGATCGGCCCGGCGTATCGCGGCCAGACTGCGGCCGCGTGGCACGCGAAGGCGGAACTGCGCCAGGGCAGCTGGTGGGAGGACTGGTGCGCATGGCTCGCCGAGCGCTGCGGCGAGCCCGGCGAACCGCCCGCGATCGCGAACGACGCCCACCCGAAGCTCGCCGACGCTCCCGGGACCTACGTCCTCGAGCGCTGAGCGCGCGCGCGCCGGCGGGAGTCCCGCCGGTCCTGATTCGCATCAAGCATTGACGCAGCGAGCCCGGCTGCCCGACGATTGCCGCATCGATCTTCCGCCGGAGAGCCCCCGCATGCCCCCGCCCGCCCTTTTCCAGCCGCTCGAGCTGCGCGGCGTCCGCCCCAGGAACCGCGTCGTGGTCTCGCCGATGTGCCAGTACAGCGCGGCCGAGGGCATGGTGAACGACTGGCACCTGGTGCACCTGGGCAAGTTCGCCCAGGGCGGCGCGGGCGTCGTCTTCGTCGAGGCGACCGCGGTGGAAGCGCGCGGCCGCATCACGCACGGCGACGTCGGCCTGTGGTCGGACGCGCAGATCCCGGGTCTCGCGCGCATCGCCGATTTCCTGCGCGCGCAGGGCGCGGTGCCCGCGCTCCAGCTCGCGCACGCGGGCCGCAAGGCGAGCATGGCGCGCCCCTGGTACGGCAACGGCCCGCTCACGAGCGATGACGCCGCGCGCGGGGACGCATGCTGGGCGACCGTGGGCCCGAGCAGCGCGCCGGTCGCCGAAGGCTGGCAGGCGCCGGCGCCCGCGACGGACGCGGACCTGAAGATCATCCTCGATGCCTTCGCCGCCGCCGCGCGCCGCGCGGAACGCGCGGGCTTCGACATCATCGAGCTGCACGCGGCGCACGGCTACCTGCTGCACAGCTTCCTTTCGCCGATATCGAACGGGCGCGCCGACCGCTACGGCGGCAGCCTCGAGAACCGGATGCGCTTTCCGCTCGAAGTGGTCCACGCGGTGCGCGCGGCCTGGCCGGCCGAGAAACCGCTCTTCACGCGCTGCTCCTCGGTCGACGACGTCGAGGGCGGCTGGAGCATCGAGGACACCGTGCGCCTCGCTCGCGAGCTGGCAAAAGCCGGCGTGGACGTGGTCGACTGCTCGTCGGGGGGAATTTCCGGCTCCGCCACCGCGGCGACGAAGACGCTGCTGCGGCGCGTGCCGGGGTTCCAGCTCCCCTTCGCCGAGCGCGTGCGGCGCGAAACGGGGTTGAAGACGATGGCCGTCGGCCTGATCCTGACAGGCCGCCAGGCCGAGGAGGCGCTGCAAGCCGGCCGCGCCGACCTCATCGCGGTCGGCCGCGAGGCGCTTTTCGATCCGAACTGGCCGTTGCACGCGGCGCTCGAACTCGGCGCCGACCCGGAATTCGCGGCCTGGCCGCGCCAGTACGGCTGGTGGCTGACGCGCCGGGAACAAAGCCTGCACCGGGAAGGCATCACGCGCCGGGCCGCGGACTACCCGGCCGGGTCCGCCTGAGGGGCGATCGCTCGGCTGCGGCGCCGTTGCGCAGATCGCACGTGGGCATCACAGCAACCGCCACCACGGCGCGGCGACGACATCGGGGGCAATCCATTCGAGCGTGGTCCCCGTGTGGAGGAGGAGGCCCGTGCGTGCCTTGCGGCCGTATTCCTTGCGAAAGGTGCGCAGGTGGACGCAATCGGCGAGACGGGGGCGGGCCGTGGCCTTCAATTCGACGGGCAGGAGCTTGCCGCCCGCCTCGATCACGAAGTCCACTTCTTCGCCGATCGCGGTGCGCCAATAAGCGAGCTCGGCGCGCTCAAGCCGCGCGTCGCGCCAGGCAAGCAGGTCGCAGAGCACGAGGTTCTCGAAATGCGCGCCGCCCGGCGCGTCGTCACCGGCGAGGTGCAGCGCGACTCCGGTGTCGTTCCAATACAGCTTGGGCGACTTGATGAGGCGCTTGGTGCGGTTCACGGCGTAGGCCGGCAGGCGCACGAGCAGATACGATGTCTCAAGCAGATTGAGCCAGCGATGCACTGTGGGCTGGGGCAGACCGGCGTCGCGGGCGAGTTCGGTCTGGTTGAGGAGCTGGCCGAGCCGCAGGCAGGCAGCGCGCATCAGCCGGCGGAAGTCGGGAAGTGCGGCGATCGCGGCGAGGTCCTGAAGGTCGCGCTCGAGGTAGGTGCGCACATAGCCGTCGAACCATACCGCGCGCTCGGCGAGCGTGCGCAGCGCCAGGGCGGGAGTCGGATAACCGCCCCGCCTGGCCAGCTCGCGCCAGTCTTCCGCTCCGGCGTGTCGCGCGGCCAGAAGGTCGAGCCAGTCGCCATCGTCGGCGGCGAGCAGCGCGTCCCAGAAGCCGGCCCGGCCTTCTCCGCGCTGCTCGCCCCGCGTCATCGGCCAGAGGGTGAGGTAGCTCGCGCGGCCGGCGAGCGACTCGGATACCTGGCGCATGAGGAGCAGGTTTGCTGACCCAGTGATCAGAAACCGCCCCGGCACGCGCTCTTGATCGATCGCGCGCTTCACAGCCCTCAGGAGGTCCGGCGCGCGCTGCACTTCGTCGAGGGTCACCGGCGCGCGCCCGCCGACGAGCAGCTCGGGGTCGCGGCGCGCCGCATCGAGAGCATCCAGGTCGTCGAGCGAGCGGTAGCGCCGCGCCTGCGGTACCAAGCGCTCGGCGAGCGTGCTCTTGCCCGTCTGCCGAGCGCCGGTAACCACGACCGCGGGCATGACGCGCAGCCGTTCGGCGAGGGCGGCACCGGCGAGGCGCGGCACGAGCTTCACGTCTTGGATGATAATCATTCATGACATGAATTGTCAATCCGCGCGCCGAAGAAGTGCTTCGGCCCCGCCCCTCTTGCCCTCCGTCAGGTGACGCTCGCGAAGCGCTCGCGGCAGATGCGCAGAACCTCGTCCGCATCGCGCCGCCACCAGTCGCGCTCCGAGAAGATCTCCACCTCATGCATGCCGGCGTAGCCCGCCGCCTCGATCGAGCCGCGGATGCGCGGCAGGTCGATCACGCCGTCGCCCATCATGCCGCGGTCGTTGAGCAGGTCGCGGGTGGGCACCAGCCAGTCGCAGATGTGGTAGCCGAGGATGCGCTTGCGGCCCGCGCGCGCGATCTGTTCCTCGAGCTTGGGGTCCCACCACACGTGGTAGACATCCACCGCCACCCCGATCCCCTCTCCCAGCGCGTCGCAGAGGTCGAGCGCCTGCTCGAGGGTATTGACGCACGCGCGATCCGCCGCCTGCATCGGGTGCAGGGGTTCAATCGCGAGCGGCACGCCGGCCGCTTGCGCCTCGGGAAGGATCAGGGCGATGGATTCCCTGATTCGTTCCCTGGCCTTGCCGAGATCCTTTGAACCGGCCGGCAGGCCGCCCACCACCAGCACCAGACAATCGGCTTGCAGTTCGTGCGCCTCCTCGATGGCGCGGCGGTTGTCGTCGAGCCAGTCCTTCGCGGTGAAGAAGCCGCCGCGGCAAAGCCCGGTCACCCTCAGGTCATGGGCCTTGATGAGGGAAACGGCTTTCTGCAAGCCCAGCTCGGCGAGCTTGTCGCGCCAGGGGGCGATGCCGCGGATGCCGTGGCGCGCGCAGCCCTCGATCGCTTGCGCGAGCGTCCACTGCTCCTTGACGGTGGCGGTGTTGAGCGAAAGCCGCCGCGGATCAGGCGATGCCATGCACGGCGAGCAGCTGGCGCATCCTGCCGCAGGCGAGGGCCGGATCGGCGAGCAGGCCGGCGGCATCGGCGAGGCGGAACAGCTCCGCGAAGTGCGGCAGGCTGCGCGCGCTCTGCTGGCCGCCGACCATCACGAAGTGATCCTGGTGGCCGTTCAGCCAGGCCATGAACACCACGCCCGTTTTATAGAAACGCGTGGGTGCCCTGAAAACATGCCGGGACAGGGGAACGGTGGGAGCGAGGACCTCGTGGTACGCGGAAAGATTTCCCTCTGAAAGATACGTCAAAGCCTGAGAAGCGGCCGGCGCGATCGAATCGAAGATCCCCAGCAAGGCGTCCGAGTGGCTCTGCGCGTCGCCCTCGATCAGCTCGGCGAAGTTGAAATCGTCGCCCGTGTACATGCGCACGCCCTTCGGGAGCCGGCGGCGCATGGCGATTTCCTTGTCCTTGTCGAGCAAGGAGATTTTGATTCCATCCACTTTCCCTTTATTTTTCTCAAGAATGGAAAGACAGGTCTCCATGGCTTCGCGGTGATCATTCCTGCCCCAGTAGCCCGCGAGCGCCGGATCGAACATCTCCCCCAGCCAATGGATGATCACCGGCTCCTTCACCTGCCCGAGGATTCGATCGTAGACCTTGCCATAGTCGTCGGGTGACTTCGCGCTCGCCGCGAGCGCGCGGCTCGCCATCAGGATGATGCGGCCGCCCAGCTTCTCGATTGCCGAGCACTGCTCCTCGTAGGCGGCGATGATTTCCGGAATCGCGTACGTCCTGCCCGGCGCCAGATGGTCGGTGCCCGCGCCGGAAGCCACCACCGCCCCCGCAACGGTCCGCGCTTCTTCAAGGCTTTTCTGGATCAGGACTAGAGAGGCGTTCCAGTCCAGTCCCATTCCTCGCTGCGCGGTGTCCATCGCCTCGGCGACGCCGAAACCCCAGGACCAGAGGCGGCGCCGGTAGGCGATGGTCGCGTCCCAGTCGATCGCGGCCTCCAGCCACGGATCGGCCGGAGACAGCGGGTCGGCGACCACGTGCGCGGCGGCGTAGGCGACGCGCGTGAACGGCTTCGACGGCTTCGCGAAGGCCTTCGGGCCCCGCAGCCGGTATGGCTCCAGCGCGCCGCCCGCCGCGGGCAGCGCGATCGTCAGGCCTTGAGCCTGGGGATGTCGATCCACTTGCGCGTCTTCCAGCTCTTCAATCCCAGCTCGGCGAGCTGCACGCCCTTCGCGCCTTCGAGCAGGCCCCAGCGGAACGGTCCCTCGCCGGCGACGTGCTTCAGGAACAGCTCCCATTGCAGCTTGAATGCGTTGTCATGGCCCTCATCCGGCACTTCGTCCCAGCCCGCGTAGAAATCGATGGGCTGCGGGATATCCGGGTTCCAGACCGGTTTCGGGGTCTGCTCGCAGGACTGAACGAAGCACTTGCGCAAACCCGCCACGGCGCTGCCTTTCGTCCCGTCCACCTGCAGCGTGAGCAGGTCGTCGCGGCGCACGCGCACGGTCCAGGAGGAGTTGAAGTGCGCGATCGCGCCGCCGGCGAGCCGGAAGGTGGCGTAGGCCGCATCGTCGGCGCTCGCCCGGTAGCGCCTGCCCTCCTCGTCCCAGCGGTACGGAATGTGCGTCGCGCCGAGGCAGGAGACCGCCTTCACCTCGCCGAACAGATTGTCGAGCACGTAGCGCCAGTGGCAGAGCATGTCGAGGATGATGCCGCCGCCGTCCTTCGCGCGGTAATTCCACGACGGGCGTTGCGCGGGCGGCTGGCCGCGCGCCGCGTCGCCCTCGAACACCCAGTAACCGAACTCGCCGCGCACCGAGAGAATGCGGCCGAAGAAGCGCCGCTCCTTCAGGCGCGCAAGCTTGAGCAGCCCGGGCAGCCAGAGCTTGTCCTGCACCACGCCATGCTTCACCTTCGCCCGCTTCGCCGCCCTGTAGAGGTCGATCGCCTCGGCGAGCGTGGTCGAGACGGGCTTTTCGCAGTAGACGTGCTTGCCGGCGCGAATGGCCTGCTTGAGCAGCCTCGGGCGCAGTTGCGTGGACGCGGCGTCGAAGAAGACGGTGTCGTCCCTGTTCTCGAGCGCCTTGCCCAGATCCGTCGACCAGCGCTCGATGCCGTGCTTTGCCGCAAGCGCCCTGACCTTGTCGGCGTTCCGGCCGACCAGGACCGGATCGGGCATGAGGCGGACGCCGTCCTTGAGTGCAATCCCGCCCTGCCTGCGGATCTCCAGGATCGAGCGCACGAGGTGCTGGTTGGTGCCCATGCGCCCGGTGACGCCGTGCATGACGATGCCGATGCGCCGTTCCGCCATGGCGCCGCCTACTTCTTCTTCGCCAAGCCGAGGCGCTCGATGATCCGGCGCTCCTTCTCGTACTGCTCCTTCGCCCACTTCGCGTAGTCCTCGCTGGAGAGGTACCAGACCGGCTGGTTGTACTTCTCGAGCGTCCTGAGGTGGATCGGGTCCTCGAGCCCCTTCCTGAACGCGTCGTGCAGCGCCTTCACCACCGCGCGCGGCGTCGCGGCGGGCACGCCGATGCCGTAGGGGCTGGTGGAGACGATGCCGTAGCCAAGCTCGGTGAGCGTCGGCACATCGGGCCAGACCGCCGCGCGCTTCTCGGTGAGCACGGCGAGCACGCGCGCCTTGCCCGCGGCAACGTGCGGCACGGCCCCGGTCGAATCGACCGCCACGTTCAGGTGGCCGCCCAGCATCGCCGTCAGCATGTCGGCGCTGCCCTTGTACGGGATGTGGTTCAATTTCACGCCTTGCGCCCCCGCGAGTTCCTCGGTGGCGAGGTGCACCGAGCCGCCGATGCCGTGCGAGCCGTAGCTGATCTGCCCGGGCGCGGCCCTGGCGGCCGCGACCAGTTCGGCCATGCTCTTCCAGGGTGCGTCGGCGCGCACCACGAACGCGAATACGTAGCCCGACACGCCCATCACGTAGCCGATGTCCCTCATCGGATCGAAGGCCACGTTCTCCATGTGCGGCAGCCGCAGCACGGTGATCGGGATCATGCTCACGGTGTAGCCGTCGGGCCGTGCGTTCACGAGCGCGGCGGCGCCCAGGGTGCCTGTCGCGCCGGGGCGGTTCTCCACCACCACCTGCTGGCCAAGATACTTGGAGGTCGCCTCGGCGAGCGCGCGGCCGGCGATGTCGGTCGGGCCGCCCGCCGGAAAGGTCACCAGCAGCGTCACCGGACGCGCGGGAAAGGTCTGCGCCTGCGCGCCGAGCGCGCAACAGCAGGAAAGCAGAAGAACCTGCCAGCCTCGTCTCATGTCATCTCCTTCATGGAATTCCAGTCCGGCATCGCCGCGCTCGCGTAGCCCCTGCAGCCAAGCGAGCCGATCGACAGCTCGCCGCTCGCGACGCGCACGCGCACGGCGCCGTGGCTGCGCTCGTACAGGTCCGGGTGCGCGGCGAGGAAAGCGTCCTGCTCCGCCCGCGGCAGGCCCGCCATGCCGTTCACGTAGTGATGGCCGTTGCGCTCGACGTGGGTGAGACCGAGCAGGGACACGAGCGCGAGGTCCTGCTGCAGCGCGAGTCCCGCCTGGATCGTAAGATCCTCGCCGGACATGAAAAAATCCGGCCCCCAGGCCTCGCAGCGGGCGCGGTTGACAAGGGACTTGTACAGGCCCTTGCAGGTTTTGGACGAGACCCCCTTGTAGCCGAGCGCCTTCGCGCGCGGGAAGGCGTCCAGCGCATCGTCCGATTCGTCGATGATCACCGGCTTGTCGATGCCCCTCACCGGACGCGAGAGCGCGTTCTGGCGCTTCACCGGCTGCTCGATGAAGAGGATGCTCGCGACCATTCGCTTGAGCCGCGGCTCGGCTTGGATGCGCGACCAGAGCGCCGCGACGCCTTCGACGTCCTCGTATTGCTCGTTGCCGTCGAGCGAGGCGTGGTACGGCTCCCGGATGCGGTCGAGCACCGCGGCGATCCGCGTCAGGCGCTCGACGTCGGCCGCCGCGTCGCCGCCGACCTTCAGCTTGAAGTAGCGCTGCCCGTAGCGCGCGACGACTTCCTCCAGAGTCTCGGGCAACCCGTCGCCGACGCGCTCCTTCAGATCCGCCGCGACGATCGGATCGACCAGGCCGACCGTATGCCGAGCGGCGATGGTTCTTCCTTCCCTCAGTTTCGAAAAGAACGCCGCCAGGTCCAGCCCCTCGAACGCTTCCGCGCCCACGATGTTCTTGCGAATCGCCTCGTAGAAGGAGATGCCGGCCGCTCGGCACAGCGCGTCCAGCACGGCGCGGTCGATCAGGGCGGGGCCGTAGTTCTCGACCAGGCCCCCGGACGGCGATGAATGCCGCCAGGCGGTTTCTTCGACGTGCGCGAGGTACTGCGCGCGCGCCGCGCGCAGCGAGACGCGCAGTTGTTCGTAATTGTCCTCGTTGGAGAGCGCCGGGTTCTTGTCGAACCACTTCGGCGCGAGCAGCTCGGCCGCCGCGCCCTCGGCCTCCCGGCCATCCTCGGTGCGGATACGCGCGCGCACGAAGGCCTGCGGCGACTCGGTGAGCGTGACCACGCCGAAGCGGAACGGCATGCGCAGGCGCACGTCGCGCTCGAACAGTTCCAGCGAGGCGATCTTCAGCTTGACGGCGACGGGCGCGCGTTCCATGATTTAACCGGTTCGTTAATTTTCGGCGGAGTGCGGATGGCGAGTCAAGAACGGCGCCTGCTCCAGGCGGCCCACTACTATCTCCCGAGCACCCTGGTCATCCTCGGCCTGCTCGTCTCCTGGCAGCTCGCGGTGGACCTGTGGCAGGTGAAGGAGTACATCCTGCCCTCGCCCTGGTCGGCGCTGCGGTCGCTCGCGCGGCCGAACTACCAGTGGACGGCGAACTTCCTCGCCACCTTCTACGCGGTCATCGGCGCCTTCGCGCTCTCGGCCGTCCTCGGCATCGCGCTCGCGGTCGCGATCGTCTGGAACGACCTGCTGATGCGCGCGATCATGCCGGTGCTGGTGCTGTTCAACACCCTGCCCAAGATCGCGCTGGCGCCGCTGTTCGTCATCTGGCTCGGCTACGGCATCTGGCCGAACATCGTGATCGGCACCACCATCGGCTTCTTTCCCATGGTGGTGAACACCGCGGTCGGCCTCGCCACCGCCGAGCCCGAGATGCTGGACCTCGTGCGCACGCTGCGCGCGAGCCGCTGGCAGGTGTTCATGAAGATCCGCTTTCCCAACGCGGTGCCCTACATCTTCACGGGGCTCAAGCTGAACGCCACCATGGCGGTCACCGGGGCGATCGTCGGCGAGTTCGTCGCCTCCGAGCGCGGCCTGGGCTCGCTCATCATCACCGGCGGCGTCACGCTGGAGACGCCGTCGATTTTCGCTTCGCTGATCCTGATCTCGGTCCTGGGGCTGCTACTCTACGGGCTGGTCGTCGCTGTCGAGCAGCTGGTCGCGCCCTGGGCGCAGCGGGAAGAAACCAAATAGGAGGAATCCACATGAAACGGCTACTCATCGGCGCCTTGCTTGCGCTTCCGCTAACCGCGCTTGCGCAGGACAAGTTCACCCTGCAGCTCAACTGGTTCCATCTCGCCGACCATTCGCCGATCTACATGGCCCTGAAGAAGGGCTACTACAAGGACGAGAAGATCGACCTCACGGTGGTGCGGGGCGCCGGTTCGGCCGACAGCGCGAAGAAAATCGACCTCAAGCAGGCCGACCTCGGCATCTCCGACGCGCCCACCGTCATCACCGCGATCTCTAAGGGCGCCAACCTGAAGATCGTGGCGGTGGTGTTCGACAAGGCCGCCAACAACGTGTTCTTCAAGAAGAGCGCCGGCATCGGCAAGCCGCAGGATCTGATCGGCAAGAAGATCGCCGTGCCGCCCGCCGACTCGCACCGCGTGCTCTGGCCGGCGTTCGCCGCGATCAACAAGCTGGACCAGAACGGCGTCGCGCTCGTCAATGTCAAGCCCGAGGGCAAGCAGGCGATCGTGGCCGCGGGCGAGGTCGACGCCTCGTTCGACCTGTACACCAGCTACGCCATCTGGGAGAAGGTGCTCGGCAAGGGCAACGTCGGGCATCTCCTGTGGGCCGACTACGGCCTGCCGATCTACGGCCACACCTACTTCATCAACACCGAGACCGAGAAAAAGAATCCCAAGCTGGTCGAGCGCTTCTTGCGCGCGACGCACAAGGGCTGGCGCGACGCGCAGGCCAGTCCACGCGAGGCGATCGACGCCATGGCCGCGGCGGTGCCGGGGCTGGACGCCGAGGCGCTCTTCGCCACCACGCCGCAGATCTACGACCTGTGCATCACCGAGCGCTCGCGCAAGCACGGCATCGGCTGGATCGAGACCGAGCTGATGCAGCGCACGATCGACATCACCTTCGCGCAGAACAAGCCCGACAAGCAGGTCAAGGCGGCGGACGTGTTCACCAACGCTTACTCGAGCAGGATCAAGCCGCTCAAGTAGGTCCGGCACCCATCGGCTTGCTCAGCTGCGCCGGATCGTAGAAGAAGCGCTCTTCCGCGATCCGGTCGCCGCGCCAGCGCTGCAGCGCGAGTTCCTCCACGCGGAAGCTCGTGCCGTCCCTGCGGGTGCACTCGAACACCCAGCGCACCACCGTCATATCGCCGTCGACGAGAACGCTCGAACCCGGCAGCGTGCGCGCGCTTCGGTGCGCCGACAGCATCCGCCATTCCTGGTCGATCAGGCGGTCGCGCCCGCTGCGCGGCGGCTCGGCGTTCTCCTGCATCGACGCATCCTCGGTGTAGAACTCGCGGATCGCCTCGACATACTTGCCTTGCTCGACCATCGCGACGAAGGCGGCAACGCGTTCACGGCTCGGCATGCATTCACCACCGGTCCGGCGGGCGCCGGAAACTGCAAGACACGCGCGGCAATGCGAGCACCTCGCCTTCCGCGTTGCGCCGCGCCTTGGAACCCGAACTAGCCTGCATTCCCATTCCTTTCTCTCGCCAGTGCCGCAACCTCGTTGGCAGCCGCGAAATCGCCCACATCAACCTCCTCGAGCGCCGCCCGGGTTTCCGCAACCCGCCACTCGTCGCTCCCCGGCCGCTCAGGGGTATACGTCAAGCCTATCCGCAGAGCGGTCGTACGGCCGCAGGGAGTCTTTCGAAGAGCAGATAGAGGCTACCGAATGCCGCGGCAATGGGGATCAAGTACCACAGAACCGGACACCTGCCCCAGCGGAAGTACCTGGCGCGGATGGATGACAACTCGCTGTAGGTTTCACGGAAGGCGCCGCTTCTGCGTGTATTGCAGCCCAGATCGCTCCTGTAACCAGCAGAAGCAAATTGGCAACAGTCGCCATGTGATTCTGGATGGCAATGATCTGATCAGTTTCCTTCAGCCCGATCTCATAGGCTTTCAGCTGCTCCTGACGATCAAGCGCTTCGGTGGTCACGGTAGTCATCGCACCTCCTCGTGTCGGCTCGAAACGCCCTCCAACGTCCGCGATCAGCAGCCGGTTTTTCGGACGGCTGCATCGCGTGGTTAGATTCCGATGATTTCATTCAGACCTTCGACGACCTGCGACACCTCTTCGGGCGAGGCGCGCCCCAGCCTTGCGCCGATACGCTCAACGGCAAGCGTTCGAATTTGGCTGATCTTGACCCAGGATCGCTTCGGCAGCTTCGCCGCATGAAGTTCCAGCGTTAGCGGAAAACTCGCCCGCTGCGGTTGGCTGGTCAGCGCCATGGCAATGACGGTGCCCGAGCGCTCGTTGAATACGTCGTGACTTAGAACCAGTACCGGTCGCAATCCCGCCTGCTCGTGGCCACGAACAGGGTTCATATCTGCCCACCGAATCTCCCCTCTCAGTATACGGGCCACGCCTCGAGCTCCTGTCCGAGGCCTTCTTCAGCTAGCGCCTTCTCGAACTTGGGGTCGAGCTTCGCGCATTCGGCAGCGAGTCGTCCGCGCTCCATCCGCGCGAGCTTTTCAGCTACAGCCGACTGGATGGCACGGCTGCGATTGGGGAAAACCTTCCTGGCTACCAAGCCGTCGACACGATCCAATGTCCCGCT
>JADLES010000258.1 GCA_020845995.1 Burkholderiales bacterium
ACAGAGAGTCGGTGCCCAGACGCATTCCTTACAGCTGCCGGCGGCTGTAATGAAACAGCCTGCTCGGTGACTCATGGCGCGATTCGGTCACCACGGAGCAGGTCATGTTGAAGGGCAAGACGGTACTCGTCACGGGTTCCACCAGCGGCATCGGCCTCGGCATCGCCGAAGCCTTCGCCCGCTCGGGCGCGAACATCATCCTGAACGGACTCGGCGAGCGCGGTGCGGTCGAGCGGCTACGCGGCCAGCTCGCCGAGGCGCACAAGGTCACCGTGCATTTCGACGGCGCCGACATGTCGCAGCCGGCGGCGATCGAGGCGATGGTGAAGTCGGCGATCGCCGAGTTCGGCGCACTCGACGTGGTGGTCAACAACGCCGGCATCCAGCACGTGGCGCCGGTGGAGGAGTTTCCCGTCGAGAAATGGGACGCGATCCTCGCCATCAACCTGAGCGCGGCGTTTCACACCACGCGCCTGGCGCTGCCGGTGATGAAGCGGCGGGGCTGGGGCCGCATTCTCAACATCGCCTCGGCGCACGCGCTGGTCGCCTCGCCCTACAAGTCGGCCTACGTCGCGGCCAAGCACGGCATTGCGGGCCTCACCAAGACCGTGGCGCTGGAAGCGG
This sequence comes from Burkholderiales bacterium, assembly GCA_020845995.1. Taxonomy (GTDB): domain Bacteria; phylum Pseudomonadota; class Gammaproteobacteria; order Burkholderiales; family SG8-39; genus RBG-16-66-20. The sequence continues at coordinate 625 of JADLES010000258.1, forward strand.
CCGAAGCCGGCATCACCGCCAACGCGATCTGCCCCGGCTACGTCTGGACGCCGCTCGTGGAAAAGCAGATTCCCGACACCGCGAAGGCGCGCGGCCTGACCGAGGAGCAGGTGAAGAAGGACGTGCTGCTCGCGGCGCAGCCGACCAAGAGGTTCGTCGACGTGGCCGAAGTCGCCGCGCTCGCCACGTTCCTCGCCAGCGACGCCGCCGCATCCATTACCGGGACCGTGCTGCCGATCGACGGTGGCTGGACCGCGCATTGACTTTTCCCAACCCAAGGAGACCGTAGCCATGAAACGCACCCTGATTGCCGCGCTCCTCGCGAGCGCTTTCCCGATGACCGCCCTGGCGGGCGACTGCCCTGCGGACCAGCGCCGTCCCGACGGCAGCGGCCAGAAAATGGTCAAGGACGGACCGAAGGACGTCACCGACCGGGTGATCGCCTCGAACGATCTGTCGAAGGACCCGATCGCCCTCAAGGGGCGCCTGTTCCGGGCGCGCGAGCTCGTCGTCGCCCCGGGCGGCGTCGTGCCTTGGCACGACCACGGCAACCGGCCGGCGATGATCTACATCGTCTCGGGCGAGATCCACGAGTATGCGAGCACCTGCGCCGCGCCGATCCTGCACAAGGCCGGCGAGGTGGCGGCGGAGAAGGCGCCGACGCAGCACTGGTGGAAGAACAATGGCAAGCAGAAGGCCGTGCTCATTTCGGTGGACCTGTTCCCCGCCGAGATGAAGATGGACGAGCACATGATGTAAGGCGGGAGCCGGCGTGCGCAACTTCCTCATCGGCCTCGCGGCGTTCCTGACGCTGGTGGACCTGTTCGCGACGCAGGCGATCCTGCCTGCGCTCGCGCAAGCCTATGGCGTCGGCCCCGCCGCGATGGGGCTCGCGGTGAATGCCAGCACGCTCGGCATGGCGGTGGGCGCGCTGGCGGTCGCCTTCTTCAGCCGACGCATCGACCGGCGCCTGGGCACGGTAGCGGCGCTCGCGCTGCTCGCGATCCCCACCGCGCTGCTCGCCGGCGCGCCCGACCTCGCCACGTTCGCTGCGCTGCGCATCGCGCAAGGACTGTGCATGGCGACCGCATTCGCGCTCACGCTCTCGTACCTCGCCGAGCACTGCAGCGCGCAGGACTCGGCCGGCGCCTTTGCCGCCTATATCGCCGGCAACGTCGCCAGCAATCTCGTCGGGCGCCTGGTCGCGGCGGGGCTGGTGGATCAGCTGGGCATCGCCGCCAGTTTCTACGGCTTCGCGCTGCTCAACCTGGCGGGGGCGCTGCTGGTCTGGTTCTGGCTCGGGCGCGCGGCGCCGGCACCGATGGTGCCCGTGGCCGCCTCGCCGCTCGCGGCCTGGGCCGCGCACCTGCGCAATCCGGCGCTGCGCGCGAGCTTCGCCATCGGCTTCCTGATCCTGTTCGCCTTCATCGGCACCTTCACCTACGTGAACTTCGTCCTGGTGCGCGAGCCGCTCGCGCTCTCCATGATGGCGATCGGCTTCGTTTACTTCGTGTTCCTGCCGGCGATCGTCGCCACGCCGCTCGCCGGCCGCGTGGCAAACCGCGTCGGCGCGCGCGGCGCCTTCTGGGGCGCGATCGGCGTGGCGCTCGCCGGCGCGCCGCTGCTGCTCGCCGCCAGCGTCCCGGCGGTGCTCGCAGGCATGGTCCTGGTCGGCGCGGGAACCTTCTTCGCCCAGGCGACCGCCACCGGTTTCGTCGGCCGCGCCGCGACCGCCGACCGCGGCTCGGCGAGCGGCATCTACCTCGCCAGCTACTTCGCCGGTGGCCTCGCGGGCAGCGCGGTTCTCGGCCAGCTCTTCGACCGCCTCGGCTGGGCGGCCTGCGTCGCCGGCATCGCCGCCGCGCTCGCGCTGGCGGCGATTCTCGGCAGCCGGCTGACAGTCGCCGTGACGTATCCGGAGCCTGCGCAGGCGCACGCGACATGATCGGGTTTTCAATCCCTCAACCCTTGCAAGGAGAATCACCATGAGACACCTGTCCCGAGTTCTGGCAGTGGCAACGCTGGTGGCTGCGACCCAGGTCGCGATCGCCGCCGACGACGGCGTGGTGCGCGTGAAAAGCGCCTATCCGATGGCCGAGACGATCGCGCGCATCAAGAAGGACGTGGCGGCGAAGGGGATTCGATTCTTCGACGAGATCGACCAGTCGAAACTCGCCGCCGACGCCGGCATCAAGGTGCTGCCTTCGACGCTGCTGGTGTTCGGCAATCCGCCGCTCGGCACGCAGTTCATTGCCGCGCGGCCGGCCGCGGGGCTAGACTGGCCGGTGCGCCTGCTGGTGCAGCAGGATGAACAGGGCGTCGTCTGGGCGGTCTATACGGATTTCGGCTGGCTCGCGCGCCGGCATGAAGTCAACGGCGAGGCGGCCAGGCCGTTTGAAACCGCGTCAGGGGTGATCGGCTCGATCACCTCCAGCGTCAAGGGCAACTGAGGATCGATGGAAGGCTACTCCGGACAGGTTGCGCTGGTCCTCCAGGGCGGCGGCGCGCTCGGCGCCTACCAGGTGGGCGTCTACGAGGCGCTGCACGACGCCGGTGTCGAGCCCGACTGGATCATCGGCACCTCGATCGGCGCGATCAACGGCGCGATCATCGCCGGCAACCCCCGCGAGAGGCGCATGGAGCGGCTGAACCACTTCTGGGAGCTGGTGCGCAGCGACGAGGCGGCGAAGCTCTGGGGGATGTGGCCCGCGGTGGCGAACGCGGTGGTGCACGCCGGCATCGTCACGCGGGGCATCCCCGGGTTCTTCGCGCCCAACGCCGACGCCGCCTGGGGCCTGCACACGCCGCTGGGCGTGGAGAAGGCCGCGTTCTACCGGACCGCGCCGCTGCAGGAAACGCTCGCCGAGCTGGTGGATTTCGGCTGCATCAACTCCGGCAGGGTCCGGCTCACGCTGGGCGCGGTCAACGTGCGCACCAGCCAGATGCGCTACTTCGACAGCCGCGAACTGGCGATCGACGAGCGGCACGTGCGGGCTTCCGGCGCGCTGCCGCCGGCCTTCCCGGCAGTGCGCATCGACGACGAGCCATATTGGGACGGCGGCATCTACTCCAACACCCCGGTGGAAGTGGTGCTCGACGACAAGCCCCGCCGCGACACGCTGATCTTCGCGGCCAACGTCTGGCACTCGAGCGGGCCCGAGCCGGAAACCATCTGGCAGGTGATGGGTCGGCACAAGGACATCCAGTACGCGAGCCGCGCGACCAGCCACGTGGTGCGCCAGCAGCAGATCCACCGCATGCGCCACATCATCCGCGAACTGAAGGCGCACATCCCGGACGAGCGCTGCGAGGACCCGGAAGTGATGCGCATGCTCGACTACGGCTGCGCCACCGTGGTCCACCTCCTGCCGCTGCACGCGCCGCGCCTGGAGGGCGAGGACCAGACCAAGGACATCGACTTCACCGCAGCCGGCATCGACACGCGGCGCAGCGCCGGCTATGCCGACGCGAAGCGCGCGCTCGAGGCGCGCGCCTGGGAGAACTGCGCCGACACCATGGACGGCATCGTCATCCACGGTCTGACGGCATGACGGAGAGGTACGACGCGCTCGTGGTGGGCGCAGGGCAGGCGGGTCCGGCGCTGTGCGCGCGACTGGACAAGGCAGGCCTCAAGACGGCGCTGGTCGAGCGCAAGTTGCTCGGCGGCACTTGCGTGAATGTCGGCTGCATCCCCACCAAGACGCTGGTCGCGAGCGCGCGCGCCGTGCACATGGCCCGGCGCGGCGCCGAGTTCGGGTTTTCCAGTTCCGCAGTGCAGACCGACCTGCGCGCCGTGAAAGCCCGCAAGGACGGCGTCGTCCAGCAGTCCGCCGACGGCCTTGCCGGCTGGATCGCCGGCATGAAGAACGTGTCGCTGGTCCGCGGCCAGGCGCGTTTCACCGCGCCTCGCACCATCGCAGTGGGAGAGAAGGTCCTGGAAGCCGAAAGAATCTTCCTCAATGTCGGCGGGCGCGCGATGGTGCCCGACATTCCGGGCGTCAAGGACGTGCCCTTCCTGACCAGCACGACGATGATGGACATGGACACGGTGCCCGAGCACCTCGTCATCGTCGGCGGCAGCTACATCGGCCTCGAATTCGCGCAGATGTACCGGCGCTTCGGCTCGCGGGTCACCGTGGTCGAGCGCATGGCGAAGCTGCTGCCGCGCGAGGACGACGACGTCGCCGCCGAGATCCGCGCGATCCTCGAGCGCGAGGGCGTGGCGATCCGGACCGGCGCGGAATGCATGGCGATCCAACGGACCGGTTCCGGGGTTTCCGTGAACCTGGAATGCAAGGCAGGCGAACCCGTGGCCCAGGGCAGCCACCTGCTGCTCGCGGTGGGGCGGCTTCCCAACACGCACGACCTGGGGCTGAAGGCGGCCGGCATCGAGACCGACGCGCGCGGCTACGTCAAGGTGGACGACGAGTGCCGCACCAGCGCCGAAGGCGTCTGGTGCATGGGCGACGCGAACGGCCGCGGCGCATTCACGCACACCTCCTGGAACGACTACGAGATCGTCGCCGCCAACCTGTTCGACAACGACCCGCGCGGGATTTCCGACCGCATCCCCTGTTACGCGCTGTTCATCGACCCGCCGCTCGGCCGCGTCGGCATGAACGAGGAGGAGGCGAAGAAGAGCGGCCGCAGGCTCCTGCGCGCCAAGATGCCGATGGCGCGCGTAGGGCGGGCGCGGGAAGCGGGCGAGACGCAGGGCTTCATGAAGGTGCTGGTCGACGCCGACTCGAAGGAGCTGCTCGGCGCCGCCATCCTCGGCTTGAACGGCGACGAAATCGTGCATTCGCTGCTCGACGTGATGTACGCGAAGCAGCCCTACACCACGATCCAGCGAGCGGTGCACATCCACCCGACCGTCACCGAGCTGGTGCCGACGCTGCTCGGCAGCCTGAAACCCTGGGCTTGAGTCCCTTGTGAGAAACACATTACCCGGGTAATATCAAACCATGGCGCTCGCCCATTCCAAACTCACCGCACAAGGGCAGATTTCCGTGCCCGCGACGGTCCGCCGCCAGCTGGGGGTGGGGCCGGGTGCGGTGCTGGAGTGGCAGGCCGAGGGCGGGCGCATCGTCGTGCGGCGCGCCGGCCGCTACAGCTCGGAAGACATCCACCGCGCGCTGTTCCCGACAGCGCCCCGGAAGCGGACGCTGCGCGAGCTGAAGGAAGGGCCAAGGCGCTACGCGCGGGCGCGCCATGCGCGCGGTTGACACGAACCTGCTGGTCCGCCTGATCGCGCGCGACGACGCGGCGCAGGCGGCGGCCGCCGAGGCGTTCGTCGCGCCGGGCGCCTGGGTGCCGCAGATCGCGCTGGTCGAGGCGATCTGGGTGCTGGGCTCGATCTACGGCATGAAACCGCGGCAGATTGCGGCGGCCGTGGAAATGCTGCTCAGCCACAGGGACTTGACGCTCCAGGACGCGGATGCCGTGACCGCGGCGCTGGGCCACTTCCGCAAGCGCCCGGCGCTCGGATTCTCGGATTGCCTCGTGCTCGAAGCATCCCGCAAGGCGGGACACCTGCCGCTCGGAACCTTCGATCGCCGCCTCGGCAGGCTCGACGGCGCGCAACAGCTTTAGATCAGTTCCCTCAGCCTCCGGCGCACCTGCGGCAGCACCTCCCGTTCAAACCAGGGATTGCGCCGCAGCCACAGGTTGTTGCGCGGGCTCGGATGCGGCAGCGGCACCGCGCGCGGCCAATGCCGGCGCCAGGCGGCGACGGCCGCGGCAAGCGAGCCCTTCGCATCCGGGAAGTGATAGCGGACCGCGTACTGGCCGATGGCGAGCGTGAGCTCCAGCCTCTTCAGGTGCGCGAGCAGCGGCGCGCGCCAGGCCGG
>JADLES010000259.1 GCA_020845995.1 Burkholderiales bacterium
GGCAGGAAGGCGATCTTCGGCATCGGGAAGCCCACCGAGATCAGCGGGTCGAGCAGCCAGCGCACGACGCGATTCTGCGAGACCGCGAAACCCAGGCCGATGCCGATGACGCTCGCCAGCAGGAACCCGAGCATCGATCGGTAGAGACTCAGGCCCAGGTTGTGCCACAGCTCGCCCGACAGGGCGTCGGTGCCGATGCGCGCCATCACGGTCGTGAAGCGGGGCAGCATGTAAGGGGTCACCGCGCCGCTGCGCGCGAAGAGTTCCCAGGCGAGCGCCACGGCGGCGACCGAGATCCACGGCGCGAGGCGCAGGACTACTCGCGCCACGCCAGCACCCGGTGGGTGAGCAGCAGGCAGAGCCGGTCGGCGAAGAAACCCATGAAGGCGACGAACAGCACGACGGCGAACATCGCGTCGTAGACGCCCTGGTCGCCGAGGAAGCCGATGAGATAACCCAGCCCAGCGCGCGCGACGATCAATTCCGAGGAGACGAGAAGCACGAAGGTGAGCGCGAGCGCCGTGCGAATGCCGTTCAGCAGCTCGGGCAGCGCGCTTGGCACGACCACGTCCCAAAGCACGCGCAGCCGGCCGGCGCCGAGGCTGCGCGCCGACCAGATGAGATGCTGCTCGCTGGAGCGGGCGCCGTTGTAGGCGGCGACGGTGACCGGGATCATGCAGCCCAGGAAGATGAGCAGGATCTTTGAGCCGTCGCCGAAGCCCAGCCAGAGCACGGTGACCGGGATCAGCGCGGACTTGGGCAGCGGGTAGAGCGCCTCGACGAGCGGCGCGACGAACACGTTCACCGTCCGCCACCAGGCCATGGCGATGCCCAGCACGCCGCCCAGGACGACCGCGAGCGCGAGGCCGGCCGCGCCGCGATACAGCGACGCCCAGCCGTTCTGCCACAGCTCGCCTTCGCGCGCGAGGCCCCAGCCCGCCTTCAGCACATCGAAGAGCGAGGGCAGCACCTCGCGCGAGATGAGCCCGAGCCGCACCACCGCCTCCCACGCGAGCGCGAGCAGCAGCAGGGGCAGGTACTTCACGGCAGCCACGGGCATCGGATGGCGCGCGTCTTCACCTGACCTTCAGCTCTTCCTCGCGCACGAGCGACCAGATTTCATCGACCTTGGCGCCGAACGCGGCGGTGCGCACGAGGTGCGGGTCCGCCCTGTCCAGGCCGACCGGCACCACCGCCTTGACGCGGCCCGGTCGCGCCGACATGACCACCACGCGCTGCGCGAGCAGCACCGCTTCCTGCACGTCGTGGGTCACGAAAATGACCGTCTTCTGGGTCTTCTGCCAGATGGCGAGCAGCTCGGTCTGCATGAGGCTGCGCGTCTGCGCGTCGAGCGCGCCGAATGGCTCGTCCATGAGCAGGATCTTCGGCTCCACGGCGAGCGTGCGCGCGAGGGCGGCGCGCTGCTTCATGCCGCCGGAGAGCTGCGAGGGATAGCTTTCCTCGAAACCTTTCAGCCCGACCAGGTCGATGTAGCCCTGCGCGCGCCGCTCCTGCTCCGGACGCGCCAGACCCATCTTCTCCAGGCCGTAGCGCACGTTGGCGCGCACCGTCTTCCACGGGAAGAGCGCGAAGTGCTGGAAGACGATGCCGCGGTCGGGCCCCGGCGCGCCGACCGGCGCGCCCTCGATCTCGATCGCCCCTGTCTCCACCGGCAGGAAGCCGCCGACGAGATAAAGCAGGGTTGACTTGCCGCAGCCCGAAGGGCCGAGCAGCGCGACGAACTCCCGCGGCGCGATCTGGAGCGAAACGCTCTCCAGGGCGAGCACGGTGTGGCCGCGTGCGGGGCGGTAGGTATGCGACACGTCGCGCACGTCGATCTGCAGCTTGAACGGCGCATCCCCGGAAGTCATCGACATGTCGGCTTGCCATCGTATTGCGCGTCCCGCCCGGCGTCCATCAGGGGAGCGCTCGAGGCCGGTGACGGCGACGGCGTGGTCGACTTTGTACGTGAGATCGTGGCGGCTGTGTCGCAGATGGAGATTCAGGCGTCGATACGGCTGAGGACGACGGCGAGCTCGGTGAGTCCCAGTGGGTGCGGGACCCGCGCGTAGGGCGGCTTGGGCCAGGCCCAGCGCGGCTGCGGAAACAGCGCGCGCATGCCGTTGATGTCGCAGTGGTAGGGTGGGCCCTCGATCTTGCCTTCCGCGCCGCCCGGGCGCGGAATCTGCGCAAAGAGTGCATAGAGGCGACCATCGGGGACGAGCCAGCGCCAGAGTTTCTCGCCGTACTCGACCCAGCGATCCGGATAAATCGCGCACAGGCAGGTCTGCTCGTAGATGGCGTCGAAGGGCTGCTTGGGGTCCCACGCGAGCGCGTCGGCTCGCACGAGGGTGGCCGAGGCATTCGCGGCCTGCAGCTGCCGGCGCGTGCGTTCGATCGCCTCGGCGGCGTAGTCGAGGCCGGTGACCTCGAACCCCTTCCGAGCGAGCACGGCGACTTCATAGCCGGTGCCGCAGCCAGGCACGAGGATGCGGCAGGGGGAGAGCGTGCCTGCCTCCAGCCAGGCATGCAGTTGCGGGTTGACCTCGCCGCGATCCCAGGGCGTGCGGCCCGCCGCGAAGTGCTGCTCCCAGAATTCCCTGGTCGGCCCGGCCATGGTTGCACCGAATCTTATATCCTCGCCCGCAGATGATGCAGATCCGATTCGATCCGGCGCTGCCGATCAACCAGAAACGCGAAGATATCCGCGCGGCGGTCGAGGCGCATCCGGTGGTGATCGTCTGCGGCGAGACGGGCTCGGGCAAGACCACCCAGATCCCGAAGATCCTGCTCGAAATGGGCCGCGCTGCGGCCGGCGCGATCGGCCACACGCAGCCGCGGCGCATCGCCGCCCGCGCGGTCGCGGCGCGCATCGCCGAGGAGTTGCAGGTGGAGCTGGGCAGCCTGGTCGGCTACAAGGTGCGCTTCACCGACCGCGCACAGCGCGACACCGCCATCAAGCTGATGACCGACGGCATCCTGCTCGCCGAGACGCAGGGCGACCCCCTGCTGCGCGCTTACAGCACGATCGTCATCGACGAGGCGCACGAAAGAAGCCTGAACATCGATTTCCTGCTGGGTTACTTGAAGGGCCTCTTGCTCAAGAGAAAGGATCTGAAATTGGTCGTGACCTCCGCGACGATCGACGCGGAGAAGTTCTCGAGGCACTTCGGCGGCGCGCCGGTGATCGAAGTGTCGGGACGCCTGTACCCGGTGGAGGTGCGCTGGCGGCCCGTGGGCGGGGACGAGGAGGACACTACGCGCGACGAGGAAGAGGATGCGCTGGCGGGAGCGGTGGAAGAGGCCTGCCGGCTCGGGGGCGGCGACGTGCTCGTGTTCCTGCCCGGCGAGCGCGAGATCCGCGAGGCGGCCGAGGTGCTGCGCCGGCGCCGCATCGCGGCGGAGATTCTGCCGCTCTATTCGCGCCTGTCCAACGCCGAGCAGGACCGCGTGTTCCACCCGGGCGGCGAACGCCGCGTGGTGCTCGCCACCAACGTCGCCGAGACCTCGCTCACCGTGCCGCGCATCCACTACGTGGTGGACACTGGCCAGGCGCGCGTCAAGCGCTACAGCTACCGCAACCGCGTGGAGATGCTGCGCGTGGAGAACGTGTCCCAGGCGGCGGCCCGTCAAAGGGCCGGCCGCTGCGGCCGGGTCGCCGACGGCGTCTGCTTCCGCCTCTACTCGGAGGACGATTTCAAGGCGCGGCCGGCGTTCACCGACCCGGAGCTGCTGCGCTCCTCGCTGGCTGCGGTGATCCTGCGGGCGCTCAGCCTCAACCTCGGCAAGGTGGACGAGTTCCCGTTCCTCGATCCGCCCAGCCCCAAGGCGATCTCGGACGGTTACGCGCTGCTCGCGGAACTCGCGGCAGTGGACGACGACAATGCGCTTACCGCCGTCGGTCGCGAGCTCGCGCGCCTGCCGCTCGACCCGCGCGTGGCGCGCATGCTGGTCGCCGCGCGTGGCGAAGGCTGCCTCGAGCAGGTGCTGGTGATCGCCGCCGCGCTCTCGATCCATGACCCGCGCGAGCGGCCGCTGGATAAGGCCGCGCAGGCGGACGAGCGCCACAAGGCGTTCCGCGACGAGCGCTCGGACTTCGTGTCGTTCCTGAAGCTGTGGAAATTCCAGGCGCAGGGCGCCTCGCGCCGGCAGTGCCGCGACAGCTTCCTCTCCTATGCGCGCCTGCGCGAGTGGCGCGACGTGCACGCGCAGCTGCGCCAGGCGGTCGAGGAACTCGACTGGAAGACGTCGAGCGTGAACCCGGAAAAGCCCGACGGCTACCGCGCCGTGCACCGGGCCCTGTTGGCGGGCTTGCTGGGAAACGTCGGTTTCAAGGATGAATCGGATAACAACTACACCGGCGCGCGCGGCATCAAGTTCTGGGTGCACCCGGGCTCGGGAACGAAAAAGCCGGGCAGATGGGTGATGGCCGCCGAGCTCGTCGAGACCACGCGCCTCTACGCGCGCACGGTGGCGACCATCGAGCCGAAGTGGCTGGAAGAGCTGGGCGCGCACCTGCTCAAGCGCCACCGCGAGCGCCCGCACTGGGAGAAGTCGCGCGCGCAGGTGGTGGCGGTCGAGCGCGGCACGCTCTACGGGCTGCCCGTCTACGCCGACCGGCGCGTGCACTACGGCCCGCACGACCCGAAGCTCGCGCGCGAGATCTTCCTGAGGAGCGCGCTGGTGGAGGGCGAGTTCGAGACGCGCGCTCCATTCTTCGCGCACAACCAGCGCTTGCTGCGCGAGATCGAGCGCCTGGAGCACAAGTCGCGCCGCCCCGACATACTGGTGGACGACGAGCTGATTTACGCCTTCTACGACGTGCGCGTGCCCGCGGGCATCCACAACGGCGCGGACTTCGAGAAGTGGCGCAAGGATGCCGAGCGCGCGCAGCCGAAGCTGCTGCACCTGGAGCGCAAGGACCTCATGCGCCACGAGGCCGCGGGCATCACCACCGACAACTTCCCGCACGAGCTGCAACTCGGCGCCAACCGCTTCGCGCTCGAGTACCACTTCGAGCCGCGCTCGCCGAAAGACGGCGTGACGATGACGGTGCCGGTGGCGCTGCTCAACCAGGTCCCGGCCGCGCGCTGCGAATGGCTGGTGCCCGGACTGCTGAAGGAGAAGGTGCAGGCCTACGCCAAGGCGATGCCGCAGCGCCTGCGCCACAAGCTGGGGCCCCTGGCCGAATTCGCGCAGGGCTTCGCGGCGGCAGTGACGCCCTCGGACACGCCGCTCGCCTCGGCGCTGGCGCGCTACATCCGCGCCGAATTCAACCTGGAAGTTCCCGCCGATGCCTTCCGCCCGGATTCGGCGCCGCCGCACCTGCACATGAACTTCCGCGTGTTTGACGAGCACGGCCGGCAACTGGCGATGGGCCGGGACCTGGCCGCATTGAAGGATGAATTTGGTTCCCGCGCTCAGGAAAGTCTTTCAAAGGAATTTTCCGAGGAGAAAGCCGAGCAATTCCATGCCTGGACCTTCGGTGACCTCGACGAAGTCATGGAGATCCAGCGCGGCGGGCAGACGCTGGTGGGCTACCCGGCGCTGCAGGACGCCGGGGATGCCGTGACACTGCAGGTGTTCGACTCGCCCGAACGAGCGCGCGAGGTGCACCGTGCGGGCGTGCGGCGGTTGCTGGCGATCGCCTTCCGCGAGCGCGTGCGCGACATCGAGAAGGGGCTGCAGAAGGACATGGGCCTCGCCGCCTTGAAGGACGACCTCATCGCCGCGGCGCTCGACCGCACCTTCCTCGCCGAGTCGCTGCCGATGCAGCAGGCGGAGTTCGCGCGCCGCGTGCAGGACGGCCGCAGCCGGCTCAACCTCATTGCGCAGGAGCTGCACCGGCTCGCGGCGGCGATCCTCGCCGAGCGGCAGCAGGTGGAGAAACGCGTCGCGCTCGCCGGCAAGGCCTGGCCGCAGGCGGCCGAGGACGTGCGCCAGCAATGCGCGCGCCTGCTCGCCGCCGGGTTCCTGGCGCGCACGCCCTGGGAGCGGCTGCAGCACTTCCCGCGCTATCTGAAGGCGGCAGGCCTGCGCCTGGAGAAGCTGCGCGCGGATCCAGCCCGCGACGCGCAGCGCATGGCCGAGCTGGCGCCGCTGGAGCAGGGCTACCGCCGCGAACTCGCCTCGCGATCGAGGCTGGGCGGGACCGTGGCGGCGGAGTTGGAGCAGTTCGGCTGGCTGCTGGAGGAGCTGCGGGTATCGCTGTTCGCGCAGGAACTGAAGACCCCGGTGCCGGTTTCGGCGAAACGGCTGGCGAAGCTGTGGCAAAGTATGCGCCGATGAATCCCGTCGCCCGCTCGCTGCTCTACGCGTTCGCCAACATGTTCCACCCGCGCATGCTGTGGCTGATGATCTGGCCGATGCTGATCGCGCTGGCGATTTGGGGCACCGTGCTCCTGCTCACGGGCGCCGAGGCGGTCGCCACGCTCGCGGCCTGGATGCAGGAGTGGCTGAAATCGGGGACCTTCTTCATCCGCTGGGACATTGGCGGCGCGATCACCTTCGCCGCCAAGATCCTCGTGTTCCTGATGTTCGTGCCGCTGGTCTGGCTGACCGCGCTGCTGATCCTGAGCGTGTTCGGCATGCCGGTGATGGTCGAGCACGTGGCCTCCCGGCGCTTTGCGCA
>JADLES010000260.1 GCA_020845995.1 Burkholderiales bacterium
AAGCCCGGTCGAACAGCAGCGCCTTCTCCGGCACGCCGTTCTCCACGAGGTAGCGCGCGCGGAAATCGAGGTAGGCCGACCGCGTCTTCGAGTGGCTGTCCGGCCCGGTGAGCAGCACCCGGGGCGCGTAGCCGCTTCGGTACATCTCCAGCACCTTGTCGGCGCGCGCGCCGTTGTCGCCGCCGAGCGCCGCGAGCAGGTCCGCCTTGACGGGCGCCCGCGCGGGCGCCTGGAGGAAGTGCCCGGCGCAGAGGAAGGCAACCGCGAGCACCGCCAGCCCGATCGCTGCGCCCGCGCCTAGCCAGCGATAAATGGGGACAGACCCCATTTTTCTCATCTCGTACCTCTCTGAGCCTAGGGCTCGCGCAGGAAATGCTCGACAGTCGCGGTGGTCCAGGTCGCGACGCCGGCGCCGAAAAAATCCTGGTCTTCGGTCCAGATGGGACAATCGAGCAGCAGCGCGGCGGCAAGCGTCGGCCAATCCTCCGGATCGCGGGCGCCGATCCGTGCCCGCGCCTGCACTCCGGAGCGCTCGAGTTCATCGGGCGCGATCGTCTGCACGGCGGCCATCACGCGCTGCAGCGTGTCCCGCCAGATCGCCTCCCCGATTCCCCGCGCGGGAGCAATCTCGGCAAGGTAGGCCTGCGCCTCCTGAAATCCCGGCTCCGCGACGAAGAACGCGACGCGTTCGCAATAGTTTTCGATCAGCGAACGGACGCGTACGCCCAGCACGGCTCGGATCAGGATGTTGGCATCCAGAACCAGCCGCCTATTTGCCACGGCGAGTCGCTCGCCAGCGCCTGAAGTCCGCGAGAAGCTCGTCTTCGGTCAATCCCAGCCGGGCAAGTTCCTCGTCCATGCGCCGGCCCGCCGCGAGCAACGCCTCGCGTTCCCCCTGCCCGGGCCGTCTCGGCACAGGGATGAAGAAACCGACCGTTTGTCCGTGGCGAGTTACCTCGATCGGTTCGCCCGACTCGAGGTATTCGGCCAGCTTCTGCCGCAGTTCCCTGACCCCTATGCGCTCGCTCATTGGAATTCTCCGGAACACTAATGTGTACACAAATGATACGCCACCTCATCGCACCACGCAATGCATGAAAAAAGGGGACTGCCCCCTTGGTTTTTCGTTCGAGGTCAGTCTCCATTTACTTCGCCGCCTCGTCGATGATCTCGCGCCAGCGCGCAAGCGCAATCGGCTCATCCCACTCGCGCTCGAACGCCGCGCGCGCTCGCTCGCCCATCGTCCGCAGCCTCTCCGGCGAAGCACGCAAGTCGCGAACCGCTGCGGCGAGGCCCGCGTCGTCGCCCGGCGCCACGGTCAGCCCGCACTCGTACTTCGCGAGGAGCCGCGCCACCTCGCCCTCCCGGTCGCCGACGAAGATCACCGCGCGCCCGGCCGCCATCGCGCCGTAGAACTTGCTGGGCACGACCAGCCCCTCGAACTCCGGCAGCAGCGTGACGAGGTGCACGTCGAACGCGGCGAGGCTCTCGCCCAGCTTTTCCTCGCGCACGTAGCTGCGCACTGCGACGTTGACGAGTCCTGCGGCGACCACTCGCCGAATACGGAAGCCGCCCCCCACGACCGCGAACACGATTTCTTCCTCCTGCAGGAGCAACCGCGCGCCCGCGAGCAGCGTCTCGCAGTCGTGCACGCGCCCGAAGTTGCCCGAGTAGCCGACGATGAACCGCCCCTCGAGGCCCCATTCGCGCCGCAGCGTGCTCTCCCCTGAAGGCATCGGCCGCACTGCTGTCCCGTCCGCCCAGTTGGACGCCACGCGCACCGGCGCGCCCGGCACGAGGCGCCCCAGCTCCGCCGCCATGCGCTCGCCGAGCACCACGTTGACGGCCGCCCGCCGCAGACTCCAGTCACGCAGGAGCCGCAGAAACGCGCCCACCGGCCCGCGCGCAAGCCAGACGCCCGAGCGCGCCGCGGTCTCGGGAAAGATGTCCTGCAGCCAGTTCACGAGCCGCGCGCCGCGCAGCATCGCCGCCAGCGCCGTCACGACGGAGATGAGCGGCGGATCGGTCTTCGCCACGACGATGTCGTCCCGCTTCAGCATTCGCGCCAGAGCGAAAAACGCTGAAAGATAGAAGCTGAGGTAATCCAGGCTCCGGCCGCCGAGCGATCCGCGCCCGAAGCGCGTCGTCCAGACCCGGTGCACCCGCACCCCGCGCACCGTTTCGTCCGCCGGATAGTCCTTCCCCTCCCCGTCATAGGCGAGCCGGCTGGTGACCGCGTGCACTTCGCGCCCCGCCGCCGCGAGATCGAAGGCCACGTCGGCGGCGTGCATGCCCGTGGGCGCGAAGTCCGGATAAAAGAAGCGATTGACGAAAACGATCATGGGGACAGACCCCTTTTCGCTTTTTGGGGGTCTGTCCCCCTTCCCCAATTCACCGCATAGCCGCTGCTGCGCCCCCTTGCCGCCGTCGGCGCGAGGCAGCCCTTCGCCACCAGGCCGGCGAGCTCCCGGTATGCGGTCGCGCGGCTGGTCCGGGTCAGGCTCGCGTACTTGCGCGTGTTGATGCCGCCCTCGAAACCGCCGCGCCCCGCATCCAGCAGCCGGTTGAGCACCTTGCGCTGCCGCTCGTTCAGCCCCGCGTGCTGGAAGCGCAGCCAGAAGCGCGCCTTGGCGAACGTGCGCGCCAGGACGGTTTCGGTCTTGCCGCAGGCGGACGCGACCTGCCGCAGGAACCACTGCAGCCAGGGCGTGACCTCCAGGCCGCCGCGCTGCGTGCGCTCGAGGATCCCGTAATACGCCTCCCGCTCGGCGAGGATCTGCGCCGACAGGCTGTAGAGGCGCATCGGCCGCGCCTCGTCCTGGGCGATCGCCATGTCGGTGATCGCACGCGCGAGCCGGCCGTTGCCGTCCTCGAACGGGTGCAGCGTCACGAACCAGAGGTGGGCGAGGCCGGCGCGCAGCAGACCGTCCAGCCCCTGCGGAGGCCGGTTGAACCAGCGCAGGAGCGATCCGACCTCCCCTTGCAGCCCCTTGCGCGGCGGCGCAAGGAAATGCACCTTCTCGCGGCCGGCGCCGCCGGATACCACCTGCATCGGCGCTTCTCCCCGCAGCGCGCCCGCGCGGATCCTGGCCAGGCCCGAGCGCCCCGCCGGAAACAGTGCCGCGTGCCAGCGGCACAGGCGCCCGAAGCCGAGCGGCTCGGCGTGCTTGCGCGTGGCGTCGAGCAGCACCTCGACGAGGCCATCCACGGCCCGAGAAGGCGCCGGCAATCCGGCGGCCGGAAGGCCCAGCTGCCGGGCGACGGAGGAGCGCACCGCCTCCGGCTCGATCCGCTCGCCCTCGATCGCGCTGGTGGTGACGCCGTCCTCGACCAGCACCGCGGCGGCGGCCTCTTCGCCCAGCGCGGGATCGAGGAGCTGCGCCGCCCCGAGCACCTTGCCCTGTGCGAGCCGCGCTTGCGCGAGCTCCTCGGACAGCGCGGCGCCGTCCCACCGCAGCCGCGGCCAGCCGGCGCGCTGCCAGATCCAGACTTGAGCCATTGCGGACCCTTAATCGCTTCACCAAATGATGCGATTATGGCCCTTTTTCGCTTCAAGGGGACAGCCCCTTTTTCTCATCTCGGAAAATGGGGACAGACCCCTTAAAGGCGTAAGGGGGTCTGTCCCCATTTTCCCCCCACAGCGCGGACAACGGCGCCGCCCAGAGGCGCGGTCCCACTGGCAGCGTCAGTTCGCCGTCGTAGAGCACGATGCCCGCCGCGAAGCGGTCCGCCGCCAGCGCGGCGAGCTTCCTGAGGCCTCTCAGGTCCGAGCCGCTCACCGTCGCCGCCGCCTTCACCTCGATGCCGACGACGCGGCGCCCGCCATCCTCGATCACCAGGTCGACCTCGATCTGGTCCCGATCGCGGTAGTGGTAGAGGCCGTAGTCGCCCTCGGCCCAGCTCGACAGCTTGAGTAGCTCGCCGTACACGAAGCTCTCCAGCACCCGGCCGAAGAGCGCCCGATCGCGCAGCGCCGAGGCGGGCGTCAGGTCTGCGAGGGCGCTCAAGAGCCCGGAATCGATGAACTGGATCTTCGGCGCCTTGATGAGGCGCGTCAGCCGGTTGGCCGACCACGGCGCCACCCGCCGCAGCAGGTACAGGTGCTCGAAGACCGCCAGGTACTTCGCGGCCGTCTTGTGGTCCAGGCCGATCTGCCCGCCCAGCGCGGAAACGTTTGCCACTGCCGCGGCGGTCTGCGCGGCCGCCTTGAGCAGCCGCGCCAGCTGATCGAGCTTCTCGATGCTCGAGATTTCGCGCACGTCCCTCTGCACGAGCGCGTCCACATACTGCTTCGCCCAGGCGGCGCGCCGTCGCGGATCGTCCCGCGCCACCGCCTCCGGGTAGCCGCCGCGGACGACCCTGTCCACCAGCGCCTCGCCGACGTCGGCGCGCCGCGTGCCGGGCACCTCGCCTTCGAAAACGCGGTCGATCCAGTTTCCGGGCGTGCGTTCGATCTCGCAGCGCGCCAGCGGCAGCAGCGGCACCGTCTCCATCCGGCCGGCAAGCGAATCGGCCAGCCTGGGCAGCATCATGACGTTGGCCGAGCCCGTGAGCAGGAACCTGCCCGGGCGGCGGTCCTCGTCCACGGCGCGCTTGATCGCGAGCAGCAATTCCGGCGCGCGCTGCACCTCGTCGATCGCCGCGCGCTCGAGCCCGCGCACGAAGCCGCCGGCGTCCTCCCGCGCCGCCAGCAGGGTCAGCGGGTCGTCCAGCGTCAGCCAGCGCCGGCGCTCGCCCGAGAGCTTTTTCGCCAGCGTGGTCTTGCCGGCCTGGCGCGGCCCGGCGAGAAGCACCACCGGCGTATCCGCGAGCGCCTGCTCCAGCCGGGGCTGGATGTATCGCGGATAAAGCGCTGCGGCCATGCACCCTCCTGCGCGGCGCCGGGTGGGAGTCGGGTCCGGCAGATTGGGATTATAAGCCCGGCAGATTGGGATTATCTAGCCGGCAAATTGGGATTACGAAAAACGACGGACAGACCCCCTTGCGACGTTGAGGGACCTTGTCCCCATTCTCCTCAGCTATCCAGCCAGTCCACGACGGTCAGGCCCCGAATGCGGGAGAACTCCCTGGTGTTATTCGTCGCGAGGGTGGCGCCCAGGGCCAGGGCATGCGCGCCGATGATCAGGTCCAGCGCGCCGATGGGCGTGCCCTTTTTTTCCAGCGCGGCCCGCACCTGCCCGTAAACTCTGGCCGCTTCGCGGTCGAAGGTCGCGATCTCCAGGGGCAGCAGGAACTCCTCGAGCGCCGCCTGGTTTTCCTCCCGGTGGCCGCTCTTGGCGACGCCGAATTCCAGCTCGGCGAGCGTGATCCACGAAATGCCGATGTCGCCGACCCTGTAATCGGCGAAACGCCGCAACGCCTGCGGCGGCTTTTGCCTGATGAGGGCAATGCAGACATTGGTGTCCAGCATCACCTTCATTCAAAGGCCGCCTGCCGCTTGCGCTGCCGGGGTTGTTCCCGGTCGGCCATGTAGTCCGCGGAAAACCGCTCCAGGCTGCCGATCAGCGAATCCCAGGAATGAACGAGCGGAATCAGCACCACGGCGCTGCCGGACTTCTTGATGAACACCTCGTCGCCCTCGAGGCGGAACTCCTTGGGCAGGCGCACGGCCTGGCTTTGCCCGTTGCGGAACAGCTTTGCGGTCTTCATCGGCATCCCCACGAAGTATATAGGTCGAGTATATACTCAAGAGGGGACAGACCCCCTTACGCCTTTAAGGGGTCTGTCCCCTTGCCACCACCCACCCCCCCATCACCAGCACATCCATCTGCGTGCGCAGGAAGCAGCCGAGCGCCTCCTCGGGCCGGCAGACCACCGGCTCGTTCTCGTTGAACGAGGTGTTGAGCACCATCGGCACGCCGGTGAGCGCGCGGAAAGCCTCGATCAACGCGTAGTAGCGTGGGTTCGATTCGCGCGTCACGGTCTGAAGGCGTCCCGAGCCATCGACGTGCGTCACCGCCGGAATCTGCACGCACTTCGCCTCGCGGATCTGGTAGACCTGCATCATGAAGGGCACGTCATCGTCGGTCTCGAACCACTCCGCCACCGCCTCGCGCAGGACCGAGGGCGCGAACGGCCGGAACGATTCGCGCCGCTTGATCTTGGCGTTGAGCAGTTCCTTCATGTCGGCCCGGCGTGGATCGCAGACGATGGACCTGTTACCGAGCGCGCGCGGCCCCCACTCCATGCGCCCCTGGAACCAGCCGACCACCGCGCCGTCGGCAATCGACCGGGCGGTTCTTTCGATCAGGAGCTTTTCATCGGAAAAGTGCGATACCAGGCACTGCTGAGACTCGACCTCGGCCTTTCGCGCCTGTATCGCAGACTCGATCTCCGCGTCGGAATACTCAGGCCCGTAGTATGCATGCGTCATGCGCGCGCGCGCGGACCCGCCCGAGCGCTGCCAGGCGACCAGCGCCGCGCCGATCGCCCCGCCCGCATCCCCCGCCGCCGCCTGCACGTAGAGCCGACGAAAGGGCGAGCGCGCGTAGACCTTGCCGTTCGCCACCGAGTTCATCGCGCAGCCGCCCGCGAGGCAGAGCGCATCCAGCTTGTAGCGCGCATGCAGGTGCGAAAGCAGGTGGAAGAACGCCTCCTCGTACATCGCCTGCGCCGAGCGCGCGATGTCACGGTGACGCTGCTCGAGCGGCTCCTCGGGCGCCCGGGCCGGGCCCAGCAGTTCGATGAGCGCCGGCGTATAGAGCGTCCCCACCACGGGCGCGCCGCCCTCCCACTCGTAATCCACCTTCTCGGTGGCGTGCCGGAAATAGGCGAGGTCCAGCTCGAACCCACCGCCCTCGAGCAGCCGCACGAGCCGGCGCATCTGCGGCACGTAGGAGGGCTTCCCGTAGGGCGCGAGGCCCATCACCTTGTATTCGTCCCCATAGTGCGGAAAGCCGAGGTACTGCGTCAGCGCCTGGTAGAAGATGCCGAGGGAATGAGGGAAGTAGACCCGGTCCTCGACCTCCACCGCCCCGCCCCGCCCCACCCCCCAGCCCGCGCTCGCGAAGTCGCCGAAGCCGTCCACCGACACGGCGACCGCCTCATCGAACGGCGACACCGCATACGCGGACGCGAGGTGCGCGAGGTGGTGCTCAACCTCCTGCACAGTCCCCGTGAAGCGCTGGCCGGGAAACGCAGCCTGCAGCTCAGCATCGACCCCCGCCCGCTTCGCCTTGTTGCGCACGCGGTCGAGCAGTAATCCGAGATCTGGCCGGCGTGTGACGACGTAACCGAGCTTCCTGAGCAGATTGGCGCGCCCGTCCTGGTTCACCGCTACTTGCGTCACATCCTCCAGCCGCGCTCCCGCCACGCGCAGGCAATATCTGATCGCTTCGGACGGAAACCCGGCCCAGTGCTTGACGCGCCGGAAGCGCTCTTCCTCTGCCGCCGCGATGATCTCCCCGTCCCGCAATACACAAGCGGATGCGTCGCCGTGGTAGGCGTTGATTCCGAGGATGATCATCACGCTCGCACCATACCCGCCGCCGACTATATCCCGCTCAGGGCCTGACCGAACGAATCAGGAGGCTGTCGGCCAGTCTGGTCAGCGGCGGAATGACCGTGGCCATCGACTTCAGAGCTTCCGAGAGGCCTGTAGCCACGCGTGCGGCCAGCGGGTAGAGGCGGCGATCACTGGCCTGCAGGCCGAGGCCGAAGTAGCAATCGGCCGCAAGCCGCGAGGGGCCGATCAGCTCGTTGCAGATCGCGAGGAGCCTGGACGGCGAGTAATAGCGAACCTCGAATTGCCTTGGCGGCCTGCCTCCGCGGCGCAGCAGGTGATAGCCGCTGCGAAGCCCGAACGCGTTCGCCATCTGGACGACGGAAATGGCCCCGCTGCGAAGCACGCGCGCGATCTCGCTCAGCGCAGCTCTGCAATCCGCTTCGCTGAAGTGCTGAAGAACGCTGTAGGAGAAGGCCACATCCATGCAGTCCGGCCGCAGGGGAAGATGCCGCGCGTCCCCGCACACGAATGCCGCGGAGATGCCGAGTTGATCCGCCACGCGCCGCGCCGCCAGAACCGCGCCAAGCTGCGGATCGATGCCGATGGCGCGATACCCCTTGCGGGCCGCCGCGATCGTCCACCGGCCCCAGTTGCAGCCGACGTCGATCAGCCAGGCGCCCTGCGAGGACGGGAGCGGGAGCTCCGGAATCGGATACGCCGAAAGCCGTCCACGCGAGCCGTAGTATGCGAGGCCGCCCGTGGCCGCGACCAGGTACTGCACCACCGGATCGACCCCGGAACCGCCGGCGCGCGCGAGGGCGCTGATCGCCGCTCGCTCGCCGTCGCTCACACCGATGGTCTCCAGAAAGAGGTCGTCGCCGCCCCCGGCCGCCACGGGGCCCCTCGCCTTCCGCCGGGACGCCGCTCCGGCCTCGATGGTTGCCGTCCCCTCCTCCAATAGCAGGACCGGAATGCCTCGGATCACCGGGTAGCGGTGACCGGAGGCGCAGGCCAGCTCGTTCGGCTCACCCGCGGCGAGCGGCAAGCCGTCGCGCGGACATGCCAGCAAGTCCTTCAGCGACGGACTGAAGCTCTCCGACCGGGGCGGCGCGGCCTCAGTCACTCAGCGACCGGCCGCCGACAACTCGCGCAGGAGCGCGCGCAGATCCCCGAATTCCAGCACCACGGCATCTGGCTGCCGATCGCCGGTACCGACTTCCACGCCTTCGTGGACCTTCTGCAGCGTCACCGCCGAGATCGTCCGCCGCGCGCCGGCGATATCGTTCTCCGCGTGGTCGCCGATCATCCACAGGCAGTCGCCGGCCGGCCGCATCTTGGCGACCGCCAGCTCGAAGGGTCCAGGGGCGGGCTTGTCGAGCCCGGCCTCTTCGCTCGTGACGATGTAATCGAAATAGCGGTCGAGCCTGAAATAGACGATCTTGCGGAACTGGATCTGGGCGGTGAGGTCGGTGACGATGGCGGTAGAAATCCCGGCGATGCGCAGGTCGTCGAGAAACTCCTTTAGGTCCGGAAACAGTCGCGCCCCTCCAAGGAACGAGCGCCAATAGGTCTGCTCGAGGTCGAGCGCCAGCAGCACCTGCGAGCCCAGGCCCAGCAACTCAAGCATGCGCTGGAAGTACAACAGGCGGCTGTGCGAACTTGCCGTCCTGCCCAGACGCTGCTTGATCGCATCGCGCGCGGCGTCGAAGCCCTGGTCGAACTTCTCCGGCGCGATGCCGAACAGCCGCGCCGCCTTCTCGCGCACCGCCCGCATGCCGGCGCGATGCGCTGGCTCATAGGGAAAAAGCGTGTTGTCAGTGTCGAATAGCACGGCGTTCGGCAACCGCCGGAACGCTTCGGGGCGATACACTGTCAGTGTCATGAAAGCCGCGCCCGCAGCGCCTGAGTGATATGGGTCAGCACCACCAGCTGCATCAGCCCGCGCATGCCTCCTTCCCAGGCAGGCTCGACGTCCAGCAATTCGCCCAACTCGGGCAGCAACTCCCGGGCCGCGAGGGCGATGTCCTCATGCGCCACCTCCCCCTCGATCGCGAGCGCGACCGAACCATCCGCGCCTTCCTCCTCGAGGTCCACGCGCAGGCCGCAAATGCTCACTAGGATGCGGACCAGATCCTCATAGTAGAGCCACTGCCGGGCCCATACGCGCAGCCGCAGCGGCGCGTCCGCGCGCGCCTCTTCGTCCGCGCGGACCGGCTGCAGCGCGAGCACCAGATCGGCCCAGGCCGCCTGCGGCCGGACGAACTGGCCGGCGTCCGCCTCCCGCCGCTCGATTTCCTTCAGGACCGCACCTCCCTCGTGCCCGCGCTGTTCGACGTCGCGACGCACCTTGAGCGTGCGGCGCAATCGTTCGTCCATGTCGAGGTAGATCCGCAGATCGTAGAGTTCCCGCAGCAGCGGGATCGACAGCGCGTGCAGGCCACTGACGATGATCACGTCGTTGCTGTAGAGCCTCGCGGCGGCGCTCATCTTGCCGGTTGCGTGGTCGTAGTGCCGCACCTGTACGGAGCGCCCGTCGGAGAGCGCCTGCACGTCGTGGGCGAGCCGCGCGAGTTCGTTGGCACGCGGGTGCAGGTGCGTCATTACTTGCCACATCGGCTTGCCACGGTCCCACAGGTGATAGTCGTCGCCCGAAACGCGGACGACCGAATGCCTTCCAAAGAGCCCCTCGATCGAGGCCGCGAGCGCGTCCTTGCCCGAACCCGAATCGCCGGCAATGCCGAGCACGAAGGGCTTGCGCGAGAGGCGGAAGTACTCGTTGACCTGGATTCCCTGCCGGAGCATGCGCGCGGCCAGGATCAACCCAGTCGCCAACAGAAGCGTCTGCCAGAGCGACAGGAAGCGCGCGGGGAGTGCCAGCAGGTCCACGGCGCGGTGGCCAAACGGCCACGCGTCGAACGGCAGCGACGGCAGCGGGGCCAGCAGGCCGTTGATACCGATGAAGAGGAGGCTGAAGACGGCGACGAGCCCGACGGCGACCCGGTCGCTCCGCACCTGATACAGGACGAGGAACGGAAGCACCCAAAGGAACCACCCCGGCGAGGCGGGCGTCAGCAGGAGAACCATCAGGAAGGCGATCCCCAGCAGCGCAACAAGCAGGTCGAAGCTGGTGCGCCGGATGCGCCAGGCACCGAAAAGCACCAGCAGGTATACGAGCGGGAGCAGGTACACCTCGTGCCCCTGCCCAACGGAAAAGGAGATGTCGTAGACCTTGGCGAGTTCGGGGTTGCCGAACAACATGGCGCGCCCGCCCATCAACGCGAAGTAAGGCACCTGCAACAGCAGCAGCGCGCCGGCCAGCGCGACCGCAAAAGGCAGGAAATACACGGTGAGGCGCTTGTTATGGAAAAGGTAGATCAGCAGGAACGGGAGGGCCAGCACCATGCTCAGCTTGGCCGACACCCCAAGCGCCATCCAGATCGCCGCCCGGGCAGGCGCGCGATCGCGCAGCGCGACCAACCCGGCCAGAAGCAGGAGGATCGGCAAAGTGTCGTTGAGTCCCAGCCAGTAGGAAGCGAACAGGACGACAGGCGACATCCAATACAGCCAGAGCAATTTGCGGTCCGGTATCGCAGCGAGCCGCCGCAGCACGGCGAGCATGGCGAGATCGACCAGCAGCAGCGTCAATCCATAGCCGATCGACTGCGGCAGGCCGAACAGCGCGGCCGCCGCCGCGAGCGGGAGGAACGCCAGCCACATCGCGTACCCGTATGGAAAGGCGCGCGGATCGCCGCCCGCCGCCAGATGCGCACCCCAGGGATCGAGCCCGGGATGCGCCACGCTCTGCGCCATGAACGGCGCGTACCAGTGATCCACCGCCGCCGGCGTGGCAATGGCCAGCAACAGCACGCGCAGGGCGAGACCTGCGAGAAAAACAGGATCGCGCGCCAAGTGCATCATGGCAGCCAGCGCTGCGGCACTTTCGTGCAGACGGCGTCCGCGACGATGCCGCGTTCAGCAAGCAGCGCGCGCAGCTCCACGATCTCGCGCTCGTCCGTGCGCTGCTGCAGTTCCGGCGATACCAGGCAAAGCCTGAATCCGCCGTCGCGCAGGCGGCGGGCGTCATCGGACGAGAGCGGAAACCGAGTGAAACAGTCGACCCACACCCAGTCCACCGTCCCGGCGAGCGAGAGCGCAGTGTCGACACTCTCGAACTCCGAAACCCTCACCGCGCAGCGCCGCTCGCCCTGGCGCGCGGTCTTCACGAGGAACGGGAACGACTGGTCGAGGAAGAAGAAATCCTCGATGCCGCGCGCGGCCATGATGCCGAGCAGGCGCTGCTCCAGCCCTTCCTCCTTGACGTTCAGGATCAGGGTGTCATGGCGGTAATGCGCGATCCAGCGCTCGAAATCCCCGCCCTCGACGAACGGGTCGTGGTGGATCACCAGCCGTTCGCCGAAGCTGCGGATGTCCACCTCGACGCCATACTCCACGGGCGTCGCCTGCAGGTCGGCGATGGTGTTGCGACGATGGGCGATCAGCTTCACGCCTTGACCGCCTTGCGCAGCGCCAAGCTGAACCGGATCGTGCGCTGGATGAATCGCCACTTCGCTGCCCAATTCACGTTCCAGTGCGACTGGCCGTGGGCACGCGGGCCGAAACGCACCGGGAAGCGCCGTACGTCCACGCCCCGGCGGCGCGCATGGTAGTAGGCGTAGAGATCCAGCGAGAAATCGTGCGGCGCGTCCAGCCAGGAGCGGAAGAACGACGCGGGAAACATGGTGGGCTGAGCGTTGATGTCCCAGAGCCCCTG
Organism: Burkholderiales bacterium; assembly: GCA_020845995.1. Classification (GTDB taxonomy): domain Bacteria; phylum Pseudomonadota; class Gammaproteobacteria; order Burkholderiales; family SG8-39; genus RBG-16-66-20. Next base: position 12,216 of record JADLES010000260.1, read on the forward strand.
TCCCAGTAATGCGGATTCGAACACCGACATACCTACCGTAAAGAAAACGTCCGCCGCCGGGCGGCCGTAGCGCCTACCCTTCACGAAGAGGCGTTCCGGATCGGCCGACGCCCGGAAAAGCGCCAGGCCCACCAGCGCATCGGCCGGATCCGTCTGCAAATCCGCATGGGTGTAGGCGAGGATCTCCCCACGCGCTTCGCGCAGCCCCGAGAGGATGCCAAAGCCGTAGCCCTGGTTTCTCTCTACGCGCACGCTGCGAATCCTTCGTCCGGCCGCCAGCCGTCCGGCGAGCAGCGCGGGCGAACCGTCGGTCGAGCCGTTGTCGACCAGCAGGACCTCCGCATCGGCATCCCCGAAGACCTCCTCGCAGCGCGCGATCAGCGCGGGAAGGCTCTTTTCTTCGTTGAAGCACGGGATCACGAGCGACAGCTTCATCCGCCCTCCCCCGAAATGACGTAGACCACTCCCCCCATGCCGTAGGTGAAGACCTGGCGCGCGCGAAACCGCCCGGCCTCGAGGAACTCGGCGAAGGCGCGCGCGACGCCCCTTTCCTCGCTGCCGCGGTAGGAAAAGTAGTCGTCGAGCACGACGTACGTCCCCGCTTGGACGATGGGCAGGCAAAACAGCAGCGCCTCGCGCGCGCTCGCATGCGTGTCGCTGTCGACGAAGACCACGCGCGCCCTCGTGATGCCGTAAGCGGCGGCGCCAGCCTTCAAGGATTCGCTGAAGAAGCCGGGTACCAGCCGGGTGCGCAATCCGCAAGCGACGCGCGCGACCCGGCGCTCCACGTCGCCCAGGCGCGTCGCAAAGTTCTGATCCTCGTAGAACGGGTGCTTGTCGTCGTCCGCGAGCGTACCGAAACCCCCGAACGAATCGAATCCGAAGAATCCCGTGCCGAGCATCTTCGGATGCAACGCAGCGAGGCTGCGGCAGCAGCGGAGGGAATGGCAGAACGAACTGCCGGTATAGACGCCGAACTCGAGATAGTCGCCCTCGAGTTCCTCGATGGCGGTCAGGTAGTGCGCTTTCTTCAGCGCGTGGTACTTCTCCAGGTTGTGGACGACGGGTGGAGGAATCCGCGCGAGGAGCGCGGAGGCCCACTCCTGCAGGAACTCGAGCTTCGCCAGGAGGCCGAACTTACCCGCCACGCGCTCCGCCTTCCCTGAACACCAGCCATTTCGACCCGAGATAATTGTTCGCGGCCGCGTACGCGGCGCCCGCCAGCCAGCTCAGGCGATAGTCGATCCCCAGCATGCGGTCCATCGCCTCGATGATACCGGTCATCCCCGCGCCGCCGACCGCATAGACGAGAACGAAGGGAAATACGGCGCCGTGGCTCTTTGCGCTCCCTCCAGCGAACACCCAGCTCTTGCCGAAATGATAGGACGTCCCCATGCCGACCACGTAGCCGGCCGCCGACGCGACCGCCAGCGCACCTCCTGCCCAGTGGACAAGCACGTAGACGACGAAATTGAGGATGTTCGAGAGGACGCCGACGACCACGAACCGTACGATCTCGGCGGGCAAGGATCTCACTGCGAGCACGGCGGTCGACGAGGCACGAATGCGCCGTAAGCCTGCCGGCGCGGCGGCACGCGTTCCGGCGGAATCCGACCGTCCAGTTCCAGACGGTAGGGGTGGGCAGTCCATTTGTCGAAACACGACTGCCAATACTCGAAGGTCCGTAATTCGTCCGGCGTCCCCCAGCACAGGAAGCGGTCGACCTCGAACAAGCGGCAGCGGAGCCCGAGCGTGATCGCGTCGTTGATGCAGCTGTCGACGTAGAACTCGCCGTTCACGCGGCCATCGCGCCCGAAGAGGTGCTCGGCACTGGCCCGGAAGCCGCCCGCGCGCCTGAACGTGAAGGCGCCGATGACGATGGGATCGCGGACGGTGTCGGCGAGAGGACGCTTGACCGAAACACCGGTGATCCTGCCACCCGCGTCGGCGGCGATCCATCCGTAATGCTCTGGCCGTCGCCGGGCCGGCGGATGACCGCGCACGCCCCATACCAGCACGTCCCAGTCGCTGCCGGCTACCAGGTTCGCGAAGTGCCGCCGATCGTAGAGTACGCCGTTGTCGCAAGCGCCGATGGTAAGGAGTTCGTCGTCGCCGACACCCTCGAGCCCAAGAATGCAGGTTCGCGCTTGACCATCCGTCGGCGCGGGTAGCGTCCGCACCTCGGCGCCAGGCACGCTGCGGCGGAACACGTCCTCGATGTCGCCACGCTCCGCCAAATCCTCCCGAAGTACGATGCGCGTGTGCGACGTGGGGGGCAGATCAGCGATGGCCTGCAGGAACATCGGCCGGCCCGAGACTTCCACGAGCGGCTTGGGCGAACGGAACCCTTCCTTGCGGAAGCGCTCGCCCAGGCCGGCCATCGGCACCAGGGTAAAGCCCTGCGCGGGTGCGGGTGCGGGTACCGGCTCCGGCTGCGCGAGGCAACGGAAGACGTCGGACCAGCATAGGTACTCCTCGAGATCCTCCGGCGTGCCCCACTGCATGAAGTGCTGCAACTCGTACACCGCGACGCGCTTGCGGACCGCGAACAGCGGCTTGTAAGCGAGGCTGACGTAGAATTCGCCGCCCGTCCGGAGGTCCTTCCGCATTGCAGCCTCGAACGCTTCCAGCATCAGCGCGCCGCTGGAGAAGTAATAGGTGCCGCTCGAGGCGAACTCGTGCATCGGCGTGTCCGTGAAAGGGCGCTTTTCCTGGATGTCGGTCGCCCAGCCGTCCTGCTCGCGCAGGTAGGCGTAGAAGGTCGACCCCAGCGAATGCGGGTGAAAGCCGCGGTAGGCGGGAATAGCGCCGTCGCAGCGCGTTTCCTCGACGAACGACCGGAAGTCCGCGTAATCCCAATAGCAGGCGAAATCGCAGTAGTTCACGATGACCGGCCGCGCCGGGTCGATCGCCCCGCTCGCCGCGCGCACCGCGTGCACCGGCCCCAGCTTGTGCGGTGCGATCGCCACGATGCGCCCGCCCGGGCACCAGCGCTCCAGCGTCTCGCGCAGGCGAAGCGACGGCGCGGCCAGATCCTCCTCGTTGCAGATGAAGAGGAAATCCCTCTCGCCCGGAAACAGATCCACGACGTGCGCGATGATCGGCTTGCCCTCGACCTCGATCAGCGGCTTGGGCATGGCGTAGCCGGCACGCCGGAAGCGCTCTCCTTGGCCGGACATCGGCACGACGATTTGCATGCGCCTGGCCATGCTCAATCGCGCCTCAGCCGACGACGGTATTCCTCCGACTCCCAGCCGAGCAAGCCTGCCTCTTCTTCCGCGCTTAGATAGCGCAGCCGAACCGTGCCGTCGATGCGCGCGACGACCAGGCCCAGGCACGCGAGCATCGGTTCGGCGCCCTCCGGCAGATCGGCGCGCAGCAACGTGCCGCGGCCGGGAACGAGAACGTAGGGCGGATCCTGTGGATTGCGCCGGCGAAAATCCCGGATCGCGAGGTCCAGTTCGCGCGGGTCGCGTGCCACCGTCGCCTCCGGTCCGAGGAACACCACGTGGTCCGGATAGAGCGATCCGCCCGTCGCGGTTTCCAGCGCCGGCCTATCGAGCGCCGGCCAGTGCGCGTCGGCGCTTGAAGGAACGCGATAGGAAAGGCCCCGTGCCAGCGCTTCCAGTTCGGTTGTCGCGGGCGGCGGCATCGCGCGCGCAGGCGCCGCGCTCCGCCGCTCGACCTCATCCAGCAGCGCGCGGACGGCCTCGCAGGAATCCGCGCCCAGCACGCAACCGTGGTTCCCCAGCATCAGCACCTGCGGCGCCGGCTGCGCGCCCGCGATCGCGCGCGCGACCTCGCGCGCCAGCGGCCACCCGGGACGCGCGTACGGCACCCAAGCCCATGGCAGGCCGGCGAGTCGCCCCGAGAGAACGTCCCGCGCGTCAGCGCGCACGGCCAGAGCGATGGTATTGACCGAGTGAACGTGCACCACCACTCGCTGCGGCATCAGCGCGTGCAGCGCCGTCTCGATAGAGGGCCTCATTCCCGATCCGCCTGTCGTGGCGGCGGCAATGCCTGCCTCGTCATTCGCGGCAATCGCCGCCCGCAGCGCGGCCAGGTCGAGCGGTACGAAGATGTCCCGCCGCAGCGCATCCGACAGCCAGGTGCCCGAGGCCTTGACCCATAGCAGCCCGTCGTTCTTTTCCGAGGTGTTGCCGCCAGCCCCCTGCACCAGCGCGGGATCGGCGCCGATCCGTGCGGACAATGCGCGCAGCGCCGCGAGCGCGCTCATCGGCCGCGGCCGCCCCGGTCACGCATCTCCTCGATATTGATGTCGACGAGCAGGCGGTAGAGGAGGGCCTGGGTGAAGTGGTAGACGAAGCCCTGCCGTCCGTCGAGGAAGCCGAGGCGCAGCACGTAGCGGTAGAAGAAATACGCGAAAGGCCGCAGATAGAGCGGCAGCCGGTACCAGATGGCCTTCAGGAAGAGCTTGCGCTGGTCCGGGGTGCCGAAGAAGTCCGCACGCGCGACCGTCGGGGCGCCTGCCGCGCGCCGCTCCAGATCCTCCATCGCCTGCCGGCGCGCGAAGCGGTTCTGCTTTTCGATCCAGAACACGATGCTGTCGTCGTTCGCGTTCTGCTCCTCCACGTCGAACTCGATGCGCCCGGTGCGGCCGTCGACGTAGAAGTGCAGGTCCACCCTCTCGTCGAGGTCCACCCGCGCCTTGCCGCGGCGGAAGATGCGCAGCCAGTAGCTCGGGTAAACCCCGCCCCAGGAAAGGCGGCGGCCGCGGAAGATCTCGCGGTGTCGAACGTAGTAGCCGTCGATGCCCTCGTCCGCTGCTAGCCGCCGCCGCAACTCGTCCCAGAGCGGCTCGGTGACGACGAAGTCGGCGTCGATCGCGAACACCCACTCGTTCGCCATCAGCACGCTCGAAAGCGTCCAGTGCCACTGTTGCGGATGGCCCTCGTACTTGTGCTGCACCACGACCTGCGCCGCCTTGCGCGCGATGTCCATCGTGGCGTCGGTGGAGAACGAGTCCACCACTACGATCTCGGACACCCGCCCGGCAATCGCGGCAATGCAGCGAGGGAGATTCTTTTCCTCGTTGTAGGTGAGGATAACCGCGGTGACGGGCAGCGGCGCGGCGCCGGTCACGCGACGCCCTCGAACAGCGCGCGATTGTCGCGGATCCACTCGTACAGCCGCGTCACGCCCTCCTCCTTGCCGATGGAGGGCCGCCAGTGGAGCAGCCGCCCCGCCCTGGCGATGTCGGCCACGAACACTTTCTGGTCGCCTGGCCGCCAGTCGCCATGCCGGTAGCGCAGCGCCACGCCGCAGCGGTCGCGCAGGAACCCGATCAGTTCGAGCAGCGACATTACATTGCGCGGGCCGCCACCGATATTGAGCGCGAAACCCGACACCGCCTCGATGCGCCGCACCGCGGCCTGATAGCAGGCCACGAGGTCGTCGATGAAAAGCACGTCGCGCACCTGCTTGCCGTCGCCGTAGATCGTCACCTCGTTGCCTCGCACGGCATTGAGGATGAACCAGGCCACCCAGCCCTGGTCCTCGATGCCGAACTGGCGGTAGCCGTAGATGCAGGACTGCCGGAAGGCCACCGAGCGAATGCCGTAGATGCGGGCGTAGTCGATCACGTACTGTTCGGCCGCACCCTTCGAGCAACCATAGGGCGAGTGGAAATCCAACTGGCGTGTCTCGGGCGCGCCCTGCGGCAGGTCCGCATAGCGGTAGCGCCCGGCCTCCTCGACGACGCCCACGTCCTCCATGCCGCCGTAAACCTTGTTGGTCGACGCGTACAGAAGGATCGCCTCGCGGTTCGCCACGCGCAGCGCCTCGCAGACGTTGAAGGTGCCGAACGCGTTCACCTCAAAGTCGAAGCGCGGATCGGCGACCGAGGTCGTGACCGCCACCTGCGCCGCCAGATGCAGCACCACCTCCGCATCGGGATGCGCCTTGGCGAGCGCAAGGCAATCCGCGGCATTGCGCACGTCCCCCAGGACGAAATCGTAGCTGCCGAATTGCCGGAGCCACTCCAGGTTCGGACGGCCGCCCGCGCGCGAAAGGTTGTCGAAGACGACGACGCGGTCGCCCCGTTCGAGCAGCGCCTTCGCGGTGTTGCTGCCGATGAAGCCCGCGCCGCCGGTGACGATCCATTTCATGCTCTGCTTCCCCTGTCCCGAATCACGCCCTGGTACGCCCGCTCCATCTGCGCGGCGACCGCAGGCCACATCATCCGCGCGCGCGCGAAGCGGCGGCCGTTCTCGCCCATGCGGGCCAGGCGCGCCGGATCGGCGAGCAGGCCGCGGATCGCCGCCGCCAGCGGCTCCGGCTCGCCGCTGCAGACAAGGCCGGCGTCCGCCTCGCGCACGAGGTCCGCCGCGCCGACCTCCGGCGTCACGACCACGGCGCGGCCCGCGGCCATCGCCTCGAGCACGACGTTGCCGAAATTCTCGGAATGGGACGGCAGGACCACCATCGAGCATCGGGCGAAAAGAGCATTTTTCATCGGCCCATACGCTGGCCCGACGAAGTGTACGCGATCGCCGACGCCCCTTTCCGAAGCCAGCTTCTCCAGCGCCGGCCAGTGGTTCTCGTCGTCGTTCCCGGCCACCGCCAGCGGGATGCCGGGCATCCCGGGCAGCGCCGCGATCAGCCGGTCGATGCCCTTCTTCCAGCTGATGCGGCCGATGATGAGCAGGAGCGGCCCAGCGGCTGGCAGCCCGCCCGGCAGCGCGCCTGCGGCGCCCTCGCCTTCGCCGGCGTCGATGCCGTTGGGCACCACCACCATCGGCGGCCAATAAAAGGGGAAACGGTGCGCCTCCTCGGCCTCGATCCGGCTCGTCACGTGCACCAGCGCGGCACCCTCGAGGTTCGCACGCTCGACCAGCGCGATCCAGGCCCGCTTCAGCATCGGGTTCTTCCTGCGGATGAGGGCCTCCACGAGCATGCCCCGCGGCGACGCCACGTACGGAACGCCGTGCCGCCGCGCCGCCCTGCCCGCCGCCAGCGTCGGCCAAAGGAAGATCGAGTGAAGATGCACGAGGTCGAACCCGCGGACGCGAAGATCCAGCTCGCGCCCCAACTGCGGCGACCAGTAAAGCCGCCGCAGCCGGGGCGAAGGGAAATACCAGACCCGAACGCCCTCCATCTCCACCGGCTCGCCGACTGGCACGGCCGAATCGGCCTCCCCGTCGACGTTCGTCGTGAACACTTCCACCCGGTGTCCCTGCGCCGCCAGCGCCTTGCACAGCCCATGTACCGACGCGATCGGGCCGCCATAGCGCCGAGCCGGCAGGTACGAAGGCACAACGTGCAGGATCCGAAGGGTCATCGGATCACAGCGGCAGCCGGGCTAGGCGGGGAATGCGACCGTGCTCCAAGGCGCGGCATCCAGTTCCTTGCGCTCGGAAATGGGGCATTCGCCATCGAAGACACGGTAGTTTCTCTCCTTGAGGAACGCCGCCACGGCGGCGGCGTTCTCCTCGGAGACCTCGCAAATGACGACCGGGCGCTTGCGGGCGAGCAGGCCGCGCGCGCCTTCGAAGACTTCCACTTCCGCGCGCTCGACGTCGATCTTGAGCACGTCGGGCAACGGCAGGCGCTCGGCCAGCCAGTCGAGCGAAACGCTCACGACCGTGTGCCGTTCGGCGACACCGCCCGCCTGCGATGAGCCGTAGCCCTCCAGAAAGCTGGTGGCGCGCGAGCGCGCGGCGATGTTGAAGGTCCTCAGGTCCACCGCCGCCGCGACCGCGGCGGGCACGATCTGGACCGGCGCGGACGCCGGCGGCTGCAGCGCGCAGGAGCGCCGCAGCAACTGCACCAGCCAGGCGTCCGGCTCGAGGGCGAACACCCGCCCGCCCGGCCCCGCCCGGTGCGCAGCGGCGAAGGCGAACAGCCCGAGGTTGGCGCCCACGTCCCAAACGGTATGCCCGGGGCGAACGCATTCGGCAGCCAGCGCGACCAGCTTGGGATCGGCCCGCTCCATCGACCGGAACAGGAAGCGCAGGCCGCAGGACGGACTGACCACGATCGGGCCGCCGCCCGCGGCCGCGGGCATGCGCCGGCGAAACGACAAGCTCCTGGTCCACTGCTCGATCCGCGCCCGCAGCATCAGCGCGTCTTCCCTTGAAGCCGCGGCTTGTACGCCTCCATGCAGATGGAATAAGGCGGCCAGCCGGTCAGCCGCGACACCAGCGGATCGAGCACGGGTGGGAGCACGCGCAGCGGCAGCGTGACGCCCCAGGCGAGAACAAGATGGATCCGAGTCAGCGCGCGCAGCATCCACGTGATCTTCTGGCTCACGAAACCGCTGCAATAGGAAATGTCCTCGCAGACAAGGCCGGCAACCTCGCACAACTCGAGCAGCATGCCGCGCGTATACCCGCGGCGCACGTGCCAGCCCTCCTCGGTCTTGAGGAACGGGCCGTTGTCGCTCTCCGTGATGGCCCGGTAGTAGTGGAAAGGCGCGGTGAAGTAGAGCCGGCCGCCCGGCCTCAGGCAAGCGGCGATATCGCGCATCAGCTTCAGGTCGTCGAGAATGTGCTCGGCATTCTCGAAGCAGATCGCGATATCGAACTGTCCGCGCAGGTCCGGGCGCTGGTCCAGCCGGCGAACGTCGAACACTTCGAATCGCGCCGACGCGGCGCCCGACAGCCTCGCGCGCTCCGCCGCCACGTCCTGGTTCCGCTCGTCCCAGCTCAGCCCGAGGCTGTCGTAGCCGCGCAATGCCGCGCCGATCGTGAACGCGCCGGTGCCGCACCCGACGTCGAGCAGCCTTTCTCCATTGCGCGTGCGCGGCAGCCGCCGCGTGAGCCAGCGCCACCGGTCGAGCACGAGCGTGTCGCCATGCACAAGCGTGGCCCGATGACCGAATAGTCGCACCAGAGTCGACTTGTTCACGCCCGGGCCTCCGCGGGAATCCCGAGGGCGCGCAGAGCAGCAAGCAGGCCTGCCGTCGTCTGCGCGTAGCTGTAGCGGGCGACAATCCGCCGGCCCTCCTCGCCCCAGCGACGCAAGCGACCGCGGTCGGACAGGGCATCGCGCAAGCTGTACTCTAGGGCGGGGACGTCGCCCGCCGGGAATACCAGCCCGTTGGCGCCCGGCTGAACCAGGTCCTGCGCGCAACCGACGTGGTCGCTCACGACGACGGGACAACCCATGCACAAGGCCTCGTTAATCGCCAGGCCCCAGGTTTCCCACGGCCCATAGCTCGGCAGAACGAACAGGTCGGCGGCGGCATAAGTGCGTGGCATCTGCGACTGGTTCTGGAGCGGGGCGAAATGCACGTCGGCGCGACCGAGCGCACTGGCGCGCAATGTTTCCTCCAGGGGGCCGGCGCCCACGAAGAGCAGGTCTGTCCCGGGCAGTCCGGCGGCGAGAAATGCCTCCAGCAAATCCTGCGGCCGCTTTTTCTCTTCAAACTTTCCAGCAAAGACAATCAGGGCGTTCGCTTCCGCAATGCCCAGTTCGCGCCGCCAAGCGGCCGCCTCAGCCTGCGCGGGCTCCGCCGCCGCCATAAAGCGCGCGTTGTCCACGGCGTGCGGCGCGAAATGGAGGCACTCGGCCGGCACGCCATGCTGGCGAAAATAGCGGTAGTTGGCCTGGCCCACATACAGCAACGCCACAAAGCGGCGAAAAATACTAGTGATCGCGAACCCCCGCAGCTGTTGCCGGATGCCGCCGTCGGGCAAGAGTCGATGCGAATCGCCGCGGAACAGAAGCGGCACCCGGCTTCGATCCCAGCGCATCAGGAAAGCCAGCGTGGATGCGAACTTGTAGGCAGTCATGAGGACCGCGTCAGGCCGGAATGTCTCCACGCACTCCCGCAACCTCCGGTTGACCAGTCCGCGAAAGTGGTGGGTACCCGGATCACGACTTTCGTTGGGCACGAACTCATGCGCATACCCGGATAGTAGTGGCATGTCCCAGCAGATGGACTGCAGGAAGCCGGGGTGGAAGAAGCCCTCGCCGCCCGGCTTCCAGAGATAGAAGACCTTGAGGTCAATATCGGTGCAAGCGACGATGTGCTGGAACCACGGCGCGTAGTACTGGATCGGGTGCGTGGCGATTACCGCTAGCCGTGCCATGTCGGTCCATCGCGCCGCGGCGGCACCCGCCTATCGCTCCGCGCCGTCTGCGTTTCGCATCACCACCAGGCTGATCGCCAGCACCGACATCGCCGCCTGGAACAGCGACGTGAAGTAGATGCTCGCGGCGAACTCGCTCTGAATTGCTACCACGAGTACGGTGATGGCGAACAGAAAGCGCGCGGATGTCACCGGATAGTCCTGGCTCCATCGCGTCACGAATCCGTAGAAAAGGCCGAAAAAAATTGCCAGGATCACGCAACCACGATAGCCGAAATTCGCGTAAGACTCCGCGAGCATACCCCATCCGATCGCGGTCAGATCGGCATCGTCCCGCGTCTGCGTGTTGTAGTGGAGGTTCATCAGGGTCATCCCCTCCTGCGCGGACAACTTTTCAGGATAGAAGATCCTCGGGATCAGCAGTTCCGGAATGACCTTGTAGCTCTCGCCCGCCAGATATGGGGTGGGCTCCGGCGTCTCAGCTTGCACTTTCATCAGCATGTTGATCACGCTCAGTCGCGCAAGCGCCGACGAGGAATTCTCCATCGTGTCGTATTCGAAAAGGGTGTACCAGCTGGCGTTGAACCACTTGGCGAAGAACCGCGGGTACTCCCAGAACTGTACGGTTCGCCTGTCCTGCTCGTCCCAGTACTGCGCGCGCATCTCGCCCTTGCCAAGGTGCAGCAGGGAAAACACCGCGACCAGGAGAATCATCATCACCCAGGGAACCCTGCCGCTACCCTTGACATAGCCCGTCACCGCCAGCACGGCCGTGGTAGCGCTGCCCACCAGGAAAAGGCCGCTGCTAGCGATGATTATGTTTGCAGCGAGCAGCACAAGGAATATCCAGCGCGCGCTCCTCGTCATCGAACCCTGGCCAAAGCGAACGCCCAGCGCGAATACGCTGACCGCGCCCATGGCGAGCGAGAACTGCTTGATGAGCGTGAAGAAGATTGCGTCGAACGGAAACCAGCCGGAGAACGCGATCAGGATGAAGAAAGTGGCAAGAACAAATAGCGAAAGCAGCAAACGATCGGGGTGGATGCCCCGGATCATGCGGATCCGCGACGGAAGGCGGTGTACGCGCGTAGCGCGACAGTGCACAAACCACACCAGCGTCGTTAGCAGCAGGAAGCCGGCGGTGGTCAGCGCCGCAGTCCACTTTTCCTGCAGAGTGAAGACCGCGATCGCGTAGTGGTCGATGACGAGCGGAATGGCATACGCCATGACATACGTCAGGCCGAACAACGGAACGATCGGTATACCATGGACGCGACCCGATGCCCAGAGATACGCCGGCAGCAACGCGGCCGCGACCACAAGGAACGCCATCGCGAACTCCTGCATGCTTGGCGCCATCCATGCGATGTAGCCGACCAGCAGCATCGCCAGCGACCAGAAATGGCGCAGATAATTGGTAGCCGCGGCCTTGTTCATTCCGACACGGCGTGAACGGATGCGACCTTCTGCCGTAGATAACATGGACATTGCGGTCCTTGCTCGACTCGTGGGCGCGACAAAAGGCCGCACCCAAGCCCACAGTGTATTCTCGAACCTGCGTGGCAGGAAGAATCGCAGCCGCGACACGAGGCGCATGAGCTACCTGGACGAAATGGCGGAGCAGGGCTATCACATGGACAGCATTGACAGCTTCCACGAAGTGATGGTCCCCTGGCTGCTCGCTTCGCAGGGCGTCGACCGGAACGCTACGGTGATCGACATCGGAGCGGGCCACGGCCATTGCCTGATTCCACTTCACCGGTCGGGTTGGACGCGACTGCTCGCCGTCGACATCGATGATCGAAATTTCACCGCCTTCGGCGACCGATTCGACATCGAAGGTCATCGGTGCGACATTGCCACGGAGCCGCTACCCGTGGTGGATGCGAGCGCCGGCGTGATTCTCTGCTTCCACCTCATCGAGCACCTGTCATCGCCATCCAACCTGCTCGCCGAGTGCGCTCGGGTACTGCAGCCGGCCGGCAAGTTGTTCCTGGTGACGCCGGACTGGCGCAAGCAATACCGGACCTTCTGGCGCGACCCGACGCACCTTCGGCCCTATGACAAGGAAGCGATTGCACGCCTGTTGCGCATGCACGGCCTGCAGCCGGAATTGCACTCGTGGGGCTCGCGCTACGGCCTCGGCCGCCTGGGCGCCTACCGGTGGTCGCCGCGCCTGGGAATGATCGGCGCCGATCTCCTCGCCGTCGGCACCAGGCAGATGAATGCGGCTACCGGATGAAGCGACCTACCGCCGCCGAGACCTGGCGGCGATAGGCCTCCCAGCCGCAACCTTCCGCGCGCTTCCGCGCGGCCTTCTTCATCGAGGGGATACGATCGCGCTCGGCGCTGAACCATCTCAGGCTTTCCACTAGGGCGTCCAAGTCGCCCGGCGCATCGATCCTGCCGCATGAAACGTCGACGACATCGGGCCCGGCCGTGGCATCGGTGGTGATGACCGGCAGGCCGCACGCCATCGCCTCGAGGATCACGAGCCCGAACCCCTCGAAGAACGAAGGAAAAACGAAGACGTCGGCGGACTGGTAATACTCGCGGAGCCGTTCCAGCGACACCGCCCCGGTGAGCGTCACGCCGGGCGGCAGCGCGCCGCGCCTGCTTTCGGCAAGGCGCCAGGGACCCACCAGTGAGAGAGTCGCATCCTCGAGCGCGGCGGCGTGCCAGGCCTCCAGCAACACAGGAATCCCCTTGCGCAGCGAGCACTGTCCGGCGTAAATGAAGCGCAACTCGGTACCAGGCGGCCGAAAATCCGAGGGGCGCCAAAAATCCACGTCGACGCCAAAGCCCGCGACTGCCACGGGCTTGTCGAAACGGCGCTCCACCGTCCGACGCACGAAGCTGCAGGGTACGAGCACGATGTCGGCCAACTCCATTTCACGCCGTTTGTGCCGAAGCGTTACCGTCCCCTCGTCGTTCATTGCGCCAGCTGGCAGCCAGTCTGCGAATCGCGTCCAGAGCGTGGCGTGGATTTCCCTCCACGCCTCGTGATAGGCGATCGGCAGATCGTAGATGCAGGCCTTGCCGAGCCGCCGGGCCTCCTCGAAAGCCCACAGGGAGCAGTCTTCGTATGCGTGAACGGCAGTGACCGACGAACGACGACATTCCCGGCGCAAGATACGCATCAGCCATTCGTTCGCTTCCTGCGCAAGTCCCGCGTTGCTGGCACCGGTGGACAAGATCCGCCGCGCCATACGCCGCCACTCCTCGAACCGCCCTTGAATGAGGGGCGCGCGTCGCAGCGGTGGAAACGCACGCCGGCCGAGGCGACCCACATATTCCCGCAATCCAGGTATTAATGCCGCGATCCGAAGGTCAACCGGCGTAGGCATCCAGGGAACACAAAACGCCTCTAGTCGCCTTAGCTCGAAATGCGCCAACGCCGCATGATGCGCGTTCGCATTTCCTGTGGGATGTCCAAACAGAATCGTCAATCGCCCTCCAAGCATGCATCGAATAGATCCGCATGCCTTCGTGCGCCCGCCGGAGACAAGTACTCGACTAGGTACTTGCAGCGATCGTGCGTGACTCGATTCGCGACTTCGACGAGAAACCGCTCCATGGTCTGCACAGCGCTTTCGATTTCTACGGCGTCTTCTTCGCCAAAATGGAGTAGATAGCCCAGTCCGGGAATTTCCTGGAAATATCGATTTGCCTGCGATTCCCGATGAAGACACGCAAGTAGCGGTTTCCCTGTAAGCGCGTAGGTAAAGAGCTTTGACGGCATGTAAGCCGTGTCATCGATGCCGAGCACCAGCACGCCATCGGCATTCAGTATTCGGCCGAGCGCCTCGAGGTAGCCAATGCGCGCGGGTTGCTCGAACACGAGATCGCCTACGCCCTCGCGCACCGCGATCTCCTGCAACGTGCGCGGCAGTCCCTCCCGCCAGCCACCGTCAGTGCCGAACAGTCGAATCCTCACGCGATCCGCCAGACCGGATTCGAGCTCCCTGACCCCGCGAAGGGATCGCGAGATACGCGTAAACGATTTCGCCATGATGCTACTGCCGGCGCCCACGTAGGCGATGGTAATCTCGTCGCCAGGGCGGCCCCCTGCACCCGCAGCGCGCGCCGCATCGAAGTCGCGCGCAGTCGCGCCAAAAGGGATCACCGCGCTGCGCGCTGCGCGCAGGCATGCGATATCCGGATAGCGCTGGCGCAATTCCGAAAGGTAGCCCGACGAAACCGCCACCACACCGGCCCCCCGTACGAGAGACCATCGCTCCAGATGGCGCGCCGAGGATCGCGACAGCCAAGTCCTGATTGATGGAGCCACATGCGCGCTAGCCGAACCGGGTCGATACCAAGGGTCATGAAAATCCAGCACGTACGACACGCCAAAGCGAAGCAGCCAGAGACGTCCAAGGCAGAACAATGGAAAGCTCGCAGTTGAGATGTAAATGACATCGAACCGCCTCCTGGCGAGCAGCCTCGCGCCGAGCCGATAGAGAGGCACCAAGGCGCGCCAGCCGACGGAGCGGCTGCCAAGCAAGCGGAAGAACCACCCGGCCCAGGGCGTCGCGACATGCACGGTAACGCCTGCCGGCCGTAGCGCCGCCGACCGAGGTTCGATGGAACTCGTCAAATGAAACTCCGGACCCGCGGTCAGCACCTCCACGTCCCAGCCGTAGCGCCCGAGGTCGTAGGAAAGCATCCGGGCTCGGTGAACGTCCGCAAGAATCGTCGGCGGGAAGCCACTGGTCACAAGTAGTACGCGCTTACGCAAAGTCGCCCCTTCAACCGGGCGCGAGGAACCAGACCATGGCGATCATGTCAAGCACGCCAAAGGCGAGCGACGGCATACGCCTCGCCGGCTTCATGGCCTCGTAATTTTGCTCCGGCGACACGAGCAAGTGGGTCAGGTAAGACTGCCCGGGCGCGTACGTTGACGCGCGCGCGACAGAATGCCAGTCATCCCAAGCGATCCACGCGTCCGTTGCAACCTCGAACAGTCCGGCTCGGTCGAGCAGCCGAGCGATCGCCTGCTGTCCCGGCGACCATCTTTCGCCGGCCAGCAGTCGCTGTGGCTGCTCGTGGGCATACTACCGGAGTTCGGCCTCACGAACGGCGCGGTGGACGAAGTGCGCCGAGACGCCAATGTCGTCCACATTCATGAAATGGGAGGACAGCATACCGCCACGCATGCCAATGCCTACCGCGAGCATCATCAGGATAACAAGCAAGCTGGCCGGTCCGAGCTCTTGGTAAATTCGCGCCCCGGCGGGCACGGTCAGCCGCCTAACCCGCCGGCCCGGGGCTTTGCCCCGGCCGCCGATCGTGCCACCAGGATCCAGATTGAATTCTCCCCTTCGCGCTTCTCGACGAAGACGTCGATGCAGGCGC
This sequence comes from Burkholderiales bacterium, assembly GCA_020845995.1. Taxonomy (GTDB): domain Bacteria; phylum Pseudomonadota; class Gammaproteobacteria; order Burkholderiales; family SG8-39; genus RBG-16-66-20. Next base: position 27,629 of record JADLES010000260.1, read on the forward strand.
CGGTGTCCTGCTCTCGCCGATACAGAATGCTTTCGGCACCCGGGCGGCCGACGTCCGGGGCAAGCCCGAAGGCGCGGTGGATCGTGTCCAGATTCTGCACCGTGAAGGGCCGGAAGTTCACGAGCATGTAAGTGTCGCGCTCCGCCCGCGCAGGATTCCGGAACAGCGTGAAGCTGCGAGCCCCGGGAGAAAATTCTCTCGCCCAGGTCTTGTACGGAGCCATCATCGCGAGATTTCCCGCCGCCGCGGACACCACGAACGCAGGCTGGTACTTCTCCGCGAGCGCCCGGAACTCGGATTCCTCGAACAAATCGCGTCGCCGGGCGAGCGCGTCCGGGAATCCAGGCGCGAACGCGGCAAGCCCCCCCGCGAGCATCGCCGCGGCCAGCGCGACCTCGCCGCCAGAAGATCGCAGGAAACGCAACCGATCGACGATCGCGGCCACGCCGTAGGACGCCAGCACAGCGAGAACCGGCAGGAAGACAAGCGAATGCCGAGTCGGACCGAAGGTCAGCTTCCGCATGACGACCAGAATCCCGATCGTAACGATCGCTGCGAGTACGAATATGCCGGTCGCCCGGTCCGCCACCGCCTCCGAGCGCAGCAACCGGGTCAATCCTGCACCCATTAGCAGGAGCAGCAATGCCGTCGCCGCGCGCGGAACACCACCATCGGGCGAGAACGAAAGCAGGAACTCTGTGATTCGCCAGCCATTGAAGGCAAGGAAGTTTAGCGCATATCCCGTGGTTTCAAACAGCGCACCCTCTGAGACAGGGTCAAAAAGTATTGGAAAGGAAAAATAATTGCTCCACGTCACGCCGCGTTCCGTCCGGTGCAGCAAGAACACGATCACCATGGGCAGTATGGCGACCGCATGCACCGCCACTGTCGCGGCCGCGCGACGCAGCCGGAACATCCGGTCGGCTGGGGAGCGCAGGATGGCGGCCAGCCAGGCAAGGTAGAACGCCGGCAAGAAGAACAGTAACTGGTACTGCATGTGGCTGAGCGCCGCAAGCACAAAACCCAGCGCGACTGAAAACCTGAGCGTCGGGCGGACGGCAGCAACCGCGACCGCGAGCGCGAGCAGCAAACCCGTCACCGCGAAGACGCCGATGGCATAGCTGCTCATGTGCTTTGCGTAGGCGATGCTCTCCCACGACAGAGCATTCAGCAGAATGGCCGCAAAAGAAGGTAGAAAATAGCTGTCGCCGAGAACGCGACGGAAATATATAACCACGAGAACGAGCGCCAGGCAGCCGAAGAGAAAGGATGGAAAACGCCCCCAGAACAACACCTGGCGGTAATCCTGCTCGCGCGAGAGCAGTTGGGACGTGAACGGGAACTGGAACGGCGCATATGTCCAGACCCAGGGCACGACGACGGCCTTCATCATCACCCGGAGCGCCGGCAGCGCGTTCTCCAACTGGCCTGCTGTATCCAGTCGCCGCAGCACGCGGTACGGTACGCTGTCATAGGCCTCGTGCCCGTTGTCGCCGATCCGGCGCCGGACGTACTCCGGCGTGTACAACTGGTCCTGCACGAGGATGGACTCGGCGACGCCGAGGTCGTCGATGTGCGTGAACTGTTTGTCCAGATCGACGGCACGGACCCAGATCCCGAGGCACACCACTGCGGAGAGCAGCAGGAGCCTCAGATCGATTCCGAGAGCGCTAACGGCGGCCAAGATTCGAAGAAGCCGTCATCAGCCGGCCGGCACGGCCCAGATGTCAGCGCAATCGGGCCAGCGATCGGGACCGAGCTTCTCTGCCCGCCCGCAGCGAATGGCGAAGAGATCGTAGCGGTGCCGCGAGAAGAAGTCGCGCAACTGGCCCGGAGTCCCCGCGCCGCGCGGGGCGTACTCCTTATCGAACTCGAAAATGACGTGAGGCCGATACGCGGCAATGCTCTGCTCGGCACCCTGAAGCACCGGCCACTCGAACCCCTCCACGTCGATCTTCATGAGGTCCAGCCGCCGGATCCCTGACACCGCGAGCATCGAGTCCAGGCGCCGCGTTTGCACGCTCATGGTCGAGGCCTCGCCAGGCCACGTCCCAGCGACGAGGTGGCCGTCGCCCGAGCGCGGATCGTCGGCCGCCGGTCCGTAAAAATCAACCGCTCCTTCGGCATTTGCAAGCGCGAATGGAATTACCTCCGCCTGCTGGAAGCGGTTAATGCGCAGGTTCTCCGTCAGCGATTGCCGGACCGACGGGTTCGGCTCAGCCGCGAATACCCGCCCTTGGGCTCCAACCAATTGTGCCATCAGCAGCGTATGCCAGCCGACATTCGCCCCGACATCCACTGCAACGCCGCCGGTCGGAAGGATCGCGCGTACGATGTCGCGCAGTTCGGGTTCATAGGTTCCGAACAGCGCGACATGCCAACCCAATGGAACCTCGGGTCTCGTCAGGAACGCCATTCCGTCCCGGATGACGCAGATCTCGCCGAGAGAAGCGCACCTCTCGGGAGGCAGAAGCCGACGCATGATGCGCTCAAATCCCGGCGCCTTGCCAGTCCTGGTACAGATCCAGGAAAGAAGCTCAAAGGCCTTGCTCATCGGGCGGATCCTCGCTCCTCCAGCGCGCGCAGGGCGCGCGAGACGACATCCATCAGGATACCCTCCTGGCGTTCCCAGCAGAATGTCGATTCGGCCGCAGCGAGCGCCGCCGCCTTTGCCCGCCTTAGTGCATCCGGCCACCGCAGCAGCCCGTCGAGTCGTTCGGCAAGTGCCCGCGCGTCGCCAGCCGGGTAGAGCCAAACCGCATCTCCGGCCTCGGCCGCAATCTCCTTCTGCCCCGCGGTGTCGCTCGCGATCACCGCAAGGCCCGCGAGGAGATAGTGGAGCATTTTGTTCGTAACCGTCAGGTCGCGACTGCGGCAGTATTTCATCTCGCCGGCGAAGCCGATGTCGTGCTCGGCGATTCGGGAAAGGAGTTCGTCGACCGGGACAATGCCGTGTACATGTACGCGGTGCCGCCAATCGGGAGGAATATGGGTTCTCAGCCAATCGTCCACGCCGGCGACCGGCTGGCCACGCAGGTGAAACTGCGCGTTCGAATGAAGGTACGGCAGCGCCGCGAAGAGTTCCTCGAGGCCGCGCCCCGGCCCAATGGCCTGTGAATACCAGTGAATGGAGGGCACGCCGCGATCGCTCCGATCCTTGAGCGCGTCGTCAATCACCGCGCGGTCCGACCACGCGAAGGCATTGTAGACCGGCGTGGGCGGCCGGCATCCGTAGGCCGCCGCAAGCGCTGTGCTCATCGCCGCCGAAGGACAAGTGGCGTGTGCGCCATTGCATAGCAGGTCGACCTCCAGCGCGCGTAGCAAGCCGAGGGGGCGCTGCGTCCTCGCTTCCGGAAGTAAGTCCTCGGAATGCCAGTCTTCCAGATCAACGCCGACACAACGGCCGGCGCGAAGGAGCCGCGCGCCCGCCCAGAGCCCTGGCTCGTTGTGTGCGATGTAGTAGTCGGCACGCTCTGCCTTCGCCCGCCGCAACAGCGCACCAGCCAAGAGCCCGAGCTGCCAACGATTCTCGACCCCGAACAGGCGAAACAACTCTCGCCCCACTCTGCCGCAGGCCCGGACCCAGGCCCAGCGCAACTCGCGCGCCGGGCCGGACAGTGCCGGCTCGAAGCGGAATCCGTGGCGACGTGCGAGCGCCATGTCGCCCTCGAGCCGTCCCTCACCGGCGTGCGAACCGATGACGACGACGTCATGCCCCGCCCGCGCCAGCGCGGCGGCCTCCTTCAGCGCCCGCGGATTCCAGGCCAGCGACGCGGCTGTGAGAATGACGATCTTCACGAACGGCCGGGGCGCGCGCCCCGCTCAGCCGAGCGCCCCTGTGCGCCAGCGCACGACGCCGGTGCCGGACCAGTGGCCGAAGGAACTCAGGTCGAGCTTTGGCGCCGAAATGCGCTCCCACAGGGGCACCATGTTCGGAAAGCGGATGTCGTCCAGCACCAGCAACGGCGCGCGCTCGAAGTGCGTGGCGCTTAGCAGTGCGAGAAAAGTCGGCTCGAAGACGCCGTCCTTGGGTCCGTCGATGAAGATAATGTGCGCGCCGCGAAGTAGACCCTCGTGCGTTCGGAAGTCTCCCGCGCGCGCCAAGTCCGCGAGAACTTGGCGAAAGTCGCCGGCGGCAAAGTCCTCGTCTCGCAAGCAGGTATTCTGCAATGAACGCCACGGTACGACGTCGAAGGTGACAATCTCTGCGCCGGGTTCAAGCTGCTGTCGCATCGCGAGCGCCGAGAGCCCAGTGTAGGTGCCGATCTCCACGATGCGCCGCGGCTTCAGCACCGTTACCATCCCAGCCAGCAGGCGATAGTGCTCGCCCGGCCAAATGTCCGGCCAGCGGGGTCCGGAAACGACACGCGCCGACAGCTCCCGCATCGACACTGACGCCGCGGCACGAATCCAGCCGGCGGCCTCGAGGCACAGGCGTTCGAGTTCGGCATCGGTCGCCTGTGTTAGCGGCAGGAACGCCGACACGCGGCCGGGCGGGACCTGGCGGCCGAATCCTAGAGCCAAGGCGGCAATGCGTTCCCGCAGCCCGGCCAGGCGGCGGGCGACGGAACCCCTTGCCGGCCCGATCATCGGGCCGCCGTCCCGCCGGCCGCAGTTGCAATGACACCGAACCTCGTTTTGAGCTTGCGCATGACGGTTTCCATCTGCTCTGCGGTCACGAGAATCGCACCATCGCTGCTCCTGACGGGCACACGCCGCGCCACCATGCGCCAGAACCACAGGTGGAATACCCGGCCGCCGTAGGTCGTGCCGAAGCCATGCCGAAGGTTTGCCGACCCGAATGCAGGCTCATGCCGAAATTGCGGGAACAACTCCACCTCGTGCGATGTCGGCAGCAGAGGACTGACCGCGCGCGCATCGAAGCGCCCCAAGGCAATCAGGCGCTCCGTCACACGGCAGCATGGGTCGCCGTCGCCGTGAGGCAGGACGTCAAGTTGATGCACGTCGAGGAAAGACCGCCGGACGGCCAGGAAGCATGGATGCAGGTAGGTCTTGAGCCCGGTCCGGTCCGGGATGTGGGCAAGAACGCCCACTGCGTCCCGGGTCTCCAACTCCGCGAGCACGTAGTCGTCCCAACCTGGCTCCACGGGAAAAGCGTCCACGTCGCATACAAGGATGGTCTCGTCGTCCGTCTGCCGGAGCATGCGCTGCAGCGACTCCCCGTGGGTGTGCGGCTCGAACTCAGGCCACGGTCGGAACACCGTCGGAAAACCGAAGCGCGCGACAATCTCATCGAAGCTGGACGCTTCCTCCCGGGAGGTGCAATTGCGCATCACGTAGTAGTTGAACGGCCCGGAAGCGTTCGACTGCAGGGCCGACAGGTGCAGGTCGAAGATTTCCGCCGCGTCGAAGTAGGCGACGTAGACGCCTAGGCGCGCCCCCGGCCGGCCACGGACCTTGCGATGCCAGCCAACGCGTTCGCGGACGGCAAACGCTGCGGCCCGGCCTCGCCGCGTGAACTTGCGCCCCAGTTTCGCGATCATGCCGTGGACTCCTGCGCGAGCGTTTGGAACTGCTCGTTCGCGGCAAGCAATTCCTCGAAGCCGCCCTCCGCCGCGAGCCGCCCGCGGTCGAGCAGCAGGACGCGGTCGAAGCCCCGCAGCGCGGCGACGTGGTGGGCGACCGCGATGACGGCCATCTCGCCGCGGAGCCGCAGCACGGTCTCGAAAATCTGGCGCTCGGTTTCCGCATCCACTGCGCTGGTCGCCTCGTCGAGGATCAGCAGGCTAGGCTCGCGGTAAAGCGCGCGCGCCAGCGCGAGACGTTGGCGCTGTCCGCCGCTCAGACGGATTCCGCGCTCGCCGACAACGGTCTGGTAGCGCTGCGGCAGTTCGCGTTCGATGAACCCGGCAAGCTGCGCTCGCTCGACGGCGCGGCGCAGCCGAGTCGCGTCGATCGCTTCCGACTCGACGCCGAACGCGATGTTCTCCGCGATGGTGGCATCGAGCAGCACCGGGTGCTGCGGGACCAATCCGATCTGCTTGGACCAGCCGTCGCGCACGGCCTCCAGCGCCAAGCCGTCGATCGTCACGTTGCCCGAGGTGGGCTGCACCAACCCTCCCAGCACGTCGACGAGCGTAGACTTGCCGGCGCCGGTCGAGCCGACGAGGGCCACCGCCTGGCCGCGCCCGACCCGCGCCGTGATTCCGTCGAGCGCCGGCGGGCGGCCGGGCTCGAAGGCGACCGCCACCTCCCGCGCACAGACCTCGCTCCACCGAGCCACCGATCCCTCGTCCCCGCGCCGCGCCACCGCCTCCGCCGCCAGGGCCTGCCGCATCTCCTCGGACAGGGTCTCCAGCGCCGGCAGGTTGAAGCGGACGTTCGCGATCCCGGTGAACACCTGTTGGAGCGCGGGCAGCAACCGGTATCCTGCGAAGGCGTAAAGCGCGATAGTGGGCAGCACCGGCTGTCCCGCCTCCGGGCTGCGGGTCGCGGCGAGCACGATGAGGACGACCCCACCGAAGGCGAAGGCCTCGATCACGTAGCGCGGCCCGTGCGCCAGCGCGCCGATGTTCCCCTCGCTACGGGAAAGCGCCAGCGAGGTCGCGCCGAAGCGCCGCGCAAAGTAGTCCTCCGCGCCGAAGGCCTTAACCTCCTTGATGGCCGAGAGCGACTCGGTCGCGACGCGCACCTGGGTTTCGCCCGCGGAGGCGACTCGCTCCCCCGCCGCGTACAGGAAGCCGCGCACGAAGCGGTAGTAGATCGCGTAGACCGCGCACAGCGCGGCCGTCATTGAGACCGCGATCACCGGATCGACGGCGATCAGCAGCGCGAAGACGGCAACCGCGACGATGGACTTGGAGAACACGATGAGGGTCGGTTCGAGCACGCCGACCGTGAATCGTCGGGCCTGCAGAAAGAGGCCCGACACCAGGTCGGCCGAATGACGGCTGAAATGCCAGGCATAGGGCCGGCGCAGGTAGTGCGCCAGCAGCAATGCCGCGATGCGATTGCCCTTGAAGATGGCGAAGCGCGACAACGCCCAGCCCGACAAGGCGTTCAGCAGGTTGCCGACGGTCACAAGGACGAAGGCCAGTACCCCAAGCGCCACGATGAAATCCCGCGGGCTGTCCATGCCGAGGCGGTCGTAGACGGCGGCCATGACCCTGTTGGATGTCACCAGCGCTGGGTCGGAGGCCACGGCGAGGAACGGCAGGATCGAACCGACGCCAAGCACCTCGACGCAGCCGATCAAGATCATCAGGGCGGCGATCAACGCCATGCGCCGCCGGTCGCGGGCATCGAGCAAAACTCCCAGATCGCTCAGGAAGCTAATCACGGATCGCCTTTGAACTAGGCGACATCGCGCTGGAAGCTAGTGCGCCCAAACCTGCCTCCGGTCGTCATCCTGCGGGGCCCTGTCCGGCGCGCCGGACCGAACCGCCAACCCCAGGAACGGCGCGAGCGCCGAGGCGACCTCCGTCGCTTGGATCCTCCTCATGCAGAGATTGTCCCGCGGGCAACGTTGCAGCATGCAGGTGTGGCAATCCACCCATTTCTGCAATACGACGTTGCGCGCCCCGTACGGTCGCCACTTGCCGCGCATCTGCCAGAACGAGAAAAGCGACACGGTGGGCGTCCCGACTGCCGACGCCATGTGCTGGACCCCCGAATCCACGCACGCGAGCACGGCGCAGCGGCGCAGCAACTCGGCGGACTCGGCGATGCTGAGCTGGCCGGCGAAGGACGCGGCCCCCGCGCCGATGCCGTCGGCAATGCGCCGACAGTCGACAGCGTCCCCGGCGCCACCGAGGACCGCGACCTTCGCGCCCGCCTCCCGCATGAAGCGGCCGACTTCGATGAAGCGTTCCAAGGGCCAGCGGTTCGTCTCGCGCTTTGCGCCGGGCGCCAGCGCAGCCACCATCTCGGCGGGTCCCAAAGCCGCCTCCAGGCGCGCGCTGACCGTCGCCTCGGTGGAGGGTCGCCGCGGCAGGCCGAAGTCCGCCTCGCTTACCTCGATGCCGGCGTGGCGGACCACGTTCAGCACCCGCTCGACCTCATTCTCGAACCGCCGGTGTATGGTCTGCGCGGCGGCGCCGAACCGGATCGTGTCGACGCTCCATCCGGTCGCCCACCCCACCCCAGCCAAGCGCGTGAACAGCATGTCGCGGACTTGGCGGTAGACGCTCGACAGGTTGTTGGGAAGCTCGACCCAGATGTCGATGCGGCGAGCGCGCAACGCCCGGAGCAGCGCCAACCTGCCGGCGATCGAGTCGATGTCGTCGCCGTAGTACGGCAGCACCTCGTCGATCCAGTCGATGCCGGCAAGGACCTCGGGTGCCCCGACCATGCCACGACCGCCAGGCGAGGAGAAGTAGGTGAGATGCGCGTCGGGATACGCCTGCCGCACGGCCCGCACGGCCGGCAACGTGCAAAGAATGTCGCCGATGCTGCCGATGCGATAGACACAGATGCGCCGTGCCGTCCCCGGCCGTTCGCCGGGCCACAGCATGCGCGCCGTCAGGCGCAGCGCGCCATTGGTGGAGCAATAGAGCAGATCCGCGATCCCCGCCACGACCGCGGACCGCCGAGTACCCGCGGGAAGCGTGAGCGCGGCGCCGGCCGGCGCATCGGAGAGCACCTTCCTCGCCCAGCCGCGGAGTCCGCGCAACATCGCGGCACCGCTCCGCTGATCGCCCGCAATCCACTCGCGCACTGGCACGGAGAATCCGGTCTTGGGCCGCAAAACGATCTCGCGCCCATGGGGGATCGCCGCCGTCGCAGCGGCATCCGCCTTGCGCGGCGGGCTCTCCGAAACCAGCCATGGCGCGATGCCCTGAAACAACCGCAAGTCCACCAGCGGCACGCGCACCTCGATCGAGTGCGCCATGCCCGCCCAGTCGGTGTCGCGCAGCAGCTGGTTGCGCATGTACAGGGCGAGCTCGATGGAACAGACGCGCGCGTGGGGCGAGGACAACCCCTTCGACGCCTCGGCTACGCGGCCGAGCACGTCCAGACGGCCAAGGCCCGCTTGCACCGCAATCGGATCCAGCACCTCGGACAACTCCCACGGCAGGTAAAGAGCGCGCCGCAAGAGGTAAGCACCTTCATAAGTACCTCCGTATTCCAATAAGCTCGCGAATTTGGGCGAGGTGATACGCGAAAGCAAGGGCCCGGTGGCGGCGCGCGCGAGGCGCCCGAGGAACGGCACGAGCGCCGCTGCGCGCAACCAGCGCGCCAGACGCGGCACGTCGCGGAAGCTCGGATAGCCGCCGAATATCTCATCGCCTCCCAGGCCTGACAGCGCCACCTTGATTCCGGCGCGCGCCGCCTCGCGGCAGATGAAATACGAATTCACGCCATCGGTGCTCGGCTGGTCCATCGCATCGAGGATGTGTCCGAGTTGCGCACTGAAGTCCTCCCGCTCGATCCAATGCGTTTCGTGCACCGTGCCGAGAGCCGCCGCCACCTTCTCGGCCAGCGGCGCCTCGTCGTCGCGGGACCCGCGATATTCGCTGAAGCCGAGCGTCAGGCTGCGCAGGCCGGCCCCCTTTTCGGCAGCAGCGAGCCGCGCGATCAGCGAGGAATCCACACCAGCCGAAAGGAACATGCCGACGGGAACGTCGGCGACCAGGTGATGCCGGACGGAATCCCTCAAGGCATCGCCGAGAGTAGTCCGATCGCCGGCGCCGAATGGTCGCGCGTCGCGCTGCGCGCGATCAAGCGTGTCGCGCACACTAAAGTACGAGTGCGTCGCGATCTGGCCATGCATTCGCAAGGTGAGTGTCGATCCCGCAGGCAAGCAATGAATATTTCGGTACAGGGTATAGGGCTCTGGCACGCAGCCCCATAAAAGGAATCCCACCGAAGCCGCCGGTTCCGGCATGATGTCGATGGCCTCGGCAGCGAGCAACGCCTTGACCTGCGAGGCAAAACGCAGCGTGTTGCCGTCGTCGGCATAGTAGAGCGGTTTGATGCCGAATGGGTCGCGCGCAAGGAGGAGCGTGCGCTCACGCGCGTCCCAGACGGCGAAAGCGAACATGCCGCGTAGCACATGCACGAACTCCGCGCCGCGGTCGGCGTAAAGATGCAGCAGGACTTCGGTGTCGGACTGCGAGTGGAAGAGATAGCCCTTTGCTTCAAGTTCCCGCCGCAGCTCGCGATAGTTGTAGATCTCGCCGTTGTAGGTGATAGTGAGACGTCCGTCGGCGGTCGCCATTGGCTGTGCGCCGGATTCGGCAAGGTCGATGATTGCCAGGCGCCGATGAGCTAGCCCAACTTTCCGATCCGGCGAAATCCACAGCCCCGCGCCGTCCGGGCCGCGTTTGGCCATGTGCTCACGAGTCCGCAGGAGTTCCGCTTCGTCAACCGGCCGTGCGGCATCCGCGTAAGCGAAGATGCCGTTGATGCCGCACATCGTTCAGGCCTTGCCGGGGTTGCCGGCGCGGAAATAGGCGATAGTTTTCTTCAGCCCCGCATCCAGCACGACCGAAGGTTCCCAGGACAAATGCCGCTTGGCCAGTGCGATGTCCGGTTGCCGCTGCTTCGGATCGTCCTTGGGTAGTTTCTTCTTCACGATGCGCGATTTCGAGCGAGTGAGCGAGATTACTTTCTGCGCCAGCTCGCGGATCGTGAATTCCGCCGGGTTGCCGAGGTTGAGCGGGCCGGTAACTGAGTCCTTAGTTGCCATCAGCCGAATCAGCCCTTCCACCATGTCATCCACGTAGCAGAACGAGCGGGTCTGGGAGCCGTCGCCGTACACGGTGATCGGTTCGCCTTTCAGCGCTTGGACGACGAAATTCGACACCACTCGCCCATCGTTCGGGTGCATGCGCGGGCCGTAGGTGTTGAAGATGCGCGCGACCTTGATGCGCAGCCGGTGCTGGCGGTGGTAGTCGAAGAAGAGCGTTTCCGCGCAGCGCTTGCCTTCGTCGTAGCAGTTACCGCACCAGGCTGCTCTGCCATTGCGCCGTACGCAGATAACGCCATTCTCGACCTCGACGCAGTGAACGGTGCCGGCATACCTCAACCGTTCGGGTGCAACCAAATTCGCCT
>JADLES010000261.1 GCA_020845995.1 Burkholderiales bacterium
GAAGAAAAAGACCTGCAAACGCTCCTCGAAAATGTCGATGTGGTGCTCGACTGCTCGGACAACTTCGCCACGCGCCACGCGCTCAACCGCGCCTGCGTGGCGGCGAAAAAGCCGCTCGTTTCCGGCGCCGCAATCCGCTTCGACGCGCAGGTGGCGGTGTTCGACCTGAGAAAGGACGACGCGCCCTGCTACGCCTGCCTGTACCCGGAGGACGGCGCGGTCGAGGAGGTGCAGTGCTCGCAGCTGGGCGTGTTCGCGCCCCTCACCGGCGTGGTCGGCGCGCTGCAGGCGATGGAAGCGGTAAAGCTGCTCACCGGCGCAGGCGAGACGCTGAATGGGCGGCTGCTGCTCGTGGACGCCAAGGCCTCCGGCTGGCGCACGGTGCGCGTGAAGAAGGACACCGCCTGCGCGGTCTGCGCAGCGCGCTGAATTTCCCCCCGGGTCCCAGGTGACGGCGCACAATTCGGCATGAAGACGGCCGCGCTCCTTCGTGCTGCATTGACGGCCCTGGGCTGCGTGTTCTGCGCCGCGTCTGCCGCGCAGACCCAGATCCTGTTTCGCGACCAGATGGAGCACCCGGATACGATGCGTGCCGCGGATGCCATCGACGGCCGGCAGTTCGAGCAGGCGCTCAACATTCTGCCCGCGCGGACAGAAGCCGGCGACGCCGCCGCGCAGATTCTTCTCGGCGTGATGCACCGCGACGGTCTGGGTACGCCGCGCGACGGCGCGCAGGCGCTGAAGTGGCTGTCGCGCGCCGCCGCGCAGGCGACCGCGAAAGCGGACCTCGCGCTCATTGCCGCCAGCCATCTGGGCAAGATGTATGACGACGGGCTCGCCGTGCCCCGCGACGTGCCCGAGGCGATGCGTTGGTACAAACAGTCCGGATGGGCTGGCCAGTCACGGTATCGGGACCTCGCCTTCTTCCGCGCGGACACGCCCGTCATCATCCGCGAGCGGGGCTATGACGACTACGATCCGCGGACGCTGGAAGCCGCCGCCGAGCGCAACGCGTACGTGCTCAGCCTGATCGAGCGCCTGCGCGCGCGCGTTGTGCGGCCTCCCGGGTTCCCGCGCGGGGCCTCCGTTATGTTCGACGTCAGCGTGGATGCCCGCGGCAAGATCGTTTCGGTCAGCGACCTCGGCGTGTCGATGCCGGACAACGCGCAGATCAGCCAGGACGCCCTGCTGGCGGCGCGAGCGAGCATCGCGGAGAGCGTCCGTAACTCTTCCCCCTGGCCGCTGCCGCCGTCCTGGATCTCGCTGGAGCGCAAGGTCCGGATCCGGATACCGGACGACGCCGTGCTGGAGGCGGAGCGGCGCCGCGACCCCGCTTTTCCGGCGATCCTCGCTGGCCGCCATGAGCTTCATCTTGCCGTCGACGCGGAGTCGCTGCAGGTCGGTCTCAATTGCGTGCCCGGGAAGGGCTGCAGATTGGAGACCACCGTCACCGACGGCGGCAAGCCGCTGCGGAGCGAGCAGGCGGCAATCTCGGTGGAGCCGGCCGCCAATGTCGACGGCCTTAGGGGCGCGTTCCTGTACGCCAGAGCGCACGCCCGCGAGGCGACAGCGGGTGAAAAGCGGGCGTTGCACCGGGTTCTTCTGCCGGAGTTGGGCCGCGACTTGGGCGCCTGCCATGCCTTGCTGGGCGAACAGGGCGCCAGCATGTATTTCTGCGCCCTACAAGGCAGTACCACGCTGCTCTACTTCGCGCCGATCATGGAATGCGGCGGCGGTTTTTGCGGGTACGCGATCATGCCGCTGGCAAAGGTCGCGAAATAGATTTCCGGGATTCGACAGCTCCGCGCGCGAACAGGTCAACGCCGCTCGCGGAGCCCGCCCTAGGCGCCGACGAAGCGCCGCTGTGCCGCGTAGCTGTCGGTCGGTTTCTTCGCGAAGCCCGATTTCGCGTACTGGTGCAGGCAGCCGAGCGCGTAGCGCACGAGCAAACCAGCCTGCGCGGCGACGTCAGCGTCGGAGGGCTTCGCGCCGCCCTCGCCCGGTGAGCGCAGCGCCTGCTTGAGGGTCGCTTCGAAGCGCTCGTAGAACTGGTTCATGCGCGCCTGCAGGCGCTCGTGCTCGCCCACCAGCGCATCCCCGGTCATCACGCGCACCATGCCCGGGTTTTTCTCGGCGAAGGCGAGCAGCATCTCCAGGAGCTTGCCTGCCTGCTTTCGGCCGTCGGGCTCGTCCTCGGCGATCTTGTTGGCGAGGGTGAACACCGAGTTCTCGATGAACTCGATCAGGCCCTCGTACATCTGCGCCTTGGACGCGAAATGCCGGTAGAGCGCGGCTTCCGAGACGTCGAGCTTCTCGGCGAGCGCTGCGGTCGTGATTTTTCCCCACTTCGGCTGCTCGAGCATCTGGGCCAGCGCCTTGAGGATCTCGAGCCGCCGCTCTCCCTTCACGCGCGGCATGCCGGGGATTCTACGCTCTAGTGCGAGTGGCGGAACACGAGCCGCGGCAGCTCGGTGACCGACTTGACGCGCAGGTCGGCGAAGTGCGGCCGGCGCGCCTCGCCGCTCACCCATACCGTGGACATGCCCAAGCGCCTGGCCGCGCTCAGGTTCTCCGGCATGTCGTCGATGAGCGCGCAGCGGTGCGCCTCCAGGTTGTGCGAGCGCAACAGGAGGCGAAAGCCGTTGAACGCGGGCTTCGGGCGGTAGCGCGTGCTTTCGATGGTGTAGACGGCGTCGAACCAGCGCGCCACGCCGAGCGCTTGCAGCACGCCCTCGACGTAGTGACGCGGCGCGTTCGAAAAGACGAGGCGCCGGCCGCCCAGGCGCGCGAGCGCGTGGTGCAGCGTGTTCTCGCCCACCACCATGCCGGCGAGCTCCGGGAACCGGTGCGTCTCGCGGATGAAGCGGCGCGGATCATGCCCGAAGTGGCGCGTGAGCCCCTTCAGCGTGGTGCCGTAGCGCTCCCAGAAGAAGCTGCGCATGCGGTTCGCGCCGTCCTCATCCAGCCCGAAGCTTCGCCGCAGGTAGTCGTTCATCTGCTCGTGCATCGACGGGAAGATGCGCGGCCGCGCGTCGTGCAGCGTGTTGTCGAGGTCGAAGATCCACACCCGCCGGGAGGGCGGAACCCGGAGGATCTTCATGGACTACTTGCTGCGAATGACGGTGCCGACGCCTTCGTCGGTCAGCACTTCCAGCAGCAGCGCGTGCGGCACGCGACCGTCGATGATGTGGCAGGAGCGCACGCCGGCGCGCGCGGCATCGAGGACCGAGCCGATCTTGGGCAGCATGCCGCCGGAGATCACGCCCTTCGCCACCAGGTCGTCGATCTTCTTGGGGGTGAGCCCGGTGAGCAGCTTGCCGCTCTTGTCGAGGACCCCCGGCGTGTTGGTGAGCACGACCAACTTCTCGGCGCGCAGGATCTCGGCGAGCTTGCCCGCCACCAGATCGGCGTTGATGTTGTAGGTGGTGCCGTCCCTGCCGGTCCCGATCGGCGCCACCACCGGGATGAAGCCGCCTTGCTCCAGCGTCGAGATCACCGCCGGGTCGATCGCCTCGATCTCCCCGACCTGGCCGATGTCGACCTTGCCGTTGTCCCTGGTCTCGAGGAGCATCTTCTTCGCGCGGATGAAGCCGCCGTCCTGGCCAGTGAGGCCGACCGCCTTGCCGCCGGCCTGGTTGACGAGTTCGACGACTTCCTTGTTCACCTGGCCGCCGAGCACCATCTCGACCACGTCCATGGTCTCGGCATCGGTGACGCGCATGCCCTGCACGAACTCGCCCTTCTTGCCGACGCGCGCGAGCGCGGTCTCGATCTGCGGGCCGCCGCCGTGCACCACCACCGGGTTCATGCCGACCAGCTTGAGAAGCACGACGTCGCGCGCGAAGCTCGCCTTCAGCAGCTCGTCGGACATGGCGTTGCCGCCGAACTTGACGACGATGGTCTTGCCGTGGAAGCGCTGGATGTAGGGCAGCGCTTCGGCGAGCACGCGCGCCTTGTCGGCGGCCTGGGCGTGCTGGTGCTGAGGGGCGTTCATGGCGCCCCTCATGTTACAGAAAAAACTACTGGATCGTGATCGCCTTGCGGGCGGCCGCGGCTTTCTTCGGCAGCGTGAGCTCGAGCACCCCGTCGCGGAACTTCGCCTCGGCCCTCGTCTCGTCGAGTTCCTGCGGCAGCGCGAAGCTGCGCGATACCTTGCCGTACACGCGCTCGGTGTGCAGCACCCGCTCGCCTTCGGCGACTTCCTTCTCGCGCTTCACCTCGGCCGCAAGGGTCACCTGCGCGCCGTCGATGTCCACGTGGATGTCTTCCTTCCTGACGCCGGGCAGCTCGGCGGTCACCACGTAGGCGCCGTTCTTCTCGGTGACATCCACCGAAAGGCGCGGCACATCCGCATTGACGACACGGGCGTCGTAGCCGACCGGGCGCACGAAAAAGCCCTTGAACAGGTCGTCGACGATGCTGTTGAACGGATCGAGTCTTGCAATATTGGCCATGGAACCTCCTATCGAAGTCGGTACGACTACAATGGGGTCCCCGCACCCGATTTCAAGCCCCCTGCCCTTCCCCGACGATTTCCGCCGACAAGTCGAGGACTCGCGGCCGTACCTGATGCGCTACGCAATGCTGCAGCTGCGCGACCGGGCGGCGGCGGAGGACGCGGTCCAGGAAGCGCTCCTTGCGGCCCTGGCCGGGGCGCAAACTTTCACCGGCCGCGCCAACCTGCGAACCTGGCTCACCGGCATCCTCAAGCACAAGATCGTGGACACGATCCGCCGCCAGAGCCGCGAGGCGCCGTTGCCGGGAGTACCGTCCGCGGAGGGCGACGACGCCGACTTCGACGCTCTTTTCGATGAGCGTGGCCACTGGCGGGAGGCGCCAGACGCCTGGGAGCAGCCCGAAAGCGCGCTGGGCCAGAAGCAGTTCCTCGCCGCGCTGGAAGCCTGCCTGCGCGCGCTGCCTCAGCGCACCGCGCGGGTCTTCATGATGCGCGAGCACCTGGGCCTGGACACGTCAGAAATATGTAAGGAACTGGGCATCACCGCGACCCATTGCTGGGTGATGCTCCACCGCGCGCGCATGACGCTGCGCCAGTGCCTCGAGATGAACTGGTTCAAGAAATGATGCCGTCCTGCAAGGAGACCGCGCGCCTGCTGTCGCAGGGTGCCGACCGGGAGCTCGCCTTCGGCGAGCGCCTGGCGCTGCGCGTGCACCTGGCGATCTGCAGGGGCTGCCGCAACGTGGACGCCCAGATCCGCTTCCTGCGCAGGGCCGTGCAGGCGCTTTCGCGCGATCAGGACCAAAGCGATACTGCCTGACGATCCTCGCGGACGATGCGCCGCGGCGCCGCCGCGCCCCTCAGACCAGGCACTGCTCCAGGCCGGCGAGGAACAGGTCGCGGGGCAGCTTCCTGCCGATGAACACCAGCACCGACTGCTTCCGGTCCTTGCCCCAGGGCTTGCCCATGTCGCCGCCCATCATCATGTGCACGCCCTGGAAAACGACGCGGCGCTGGTTACCCTTCATCCACAGCACGCCCTTGTAGCGCAGCAGGTCCGGGCCGTAGACCTGGATCATTCCCGAGAGGAACTGCTCCAGCTTGTCGCCGTTGAAGGGCTTCTCGGAGCGGAACACGAAGGACTCGACCTCGTCGGCGTGGTCGTGGTGCGTGTCGGCAAGGAACTCGGGGTCGAGCTCGAGGATCGCGTTCAGGTTGAAACCGCGGATGTCGAGCACTTCCTCGATCGGCACGTTGCCGAAGTTGACCTTCTTCACCTCGGCGCGCGGGTTCATCTTCCTTATTCTCTTGACGAGCTTCTGGTTTTCGTCGTCCGCGGTGAGATCGGTCTTCGACAGCAGAACGCGATCTGCAAAACCCACCTGCTGCTGCGCCTCGGTAAATTCGTTCAACGTCTGGTCGCCGTGCTTCGCGTCCACCACCGTAAGGATCGAGTCGAGCAGGTAGTAGCCGCCGATGTCCTCGTCGGTAAAGAAGGTCTGCGCCACGGGCCCGGGGTCGGCCATTCCGGTGGTCTCGATGATCACGCGGTCGAACTTGAGCGCGCCGCTCGAGCGCTTGTCCTTCAGGCTGCCGAGGATGCGGATCAGGTCGCCGCGCACGGTGCAGCAGATGCAGCCGTTGTTCATCTCGACGATCTGCTCCTCGCTCTTCTCGATGATCTCGCTGTCGACCCCGACCTCGCCGAACTCGTTCTCGATCACGGCGATCTTCTTGCCGTGGTCCTCCTTGAGGATGCGGTTGAGCAGCGTGGTCTTGCCCGCGCCGAGAAAGCCGGTGAGGATGGTGACCGGCACCATTTCTTCCTGCTGCATACCTTGCTCCGCGAATGAGGGCAGGATTGTACAGCGGCGGCTACCGGCGCCGGCGCCTCACTTGCGGCGTCGCCGCCCGCCCAGCCGGCGGACGGCGGACTCCATGCCGGCAAGGTCTTTTTCCGCTACCGCCCAGACAATCTTCGGATCGGTACGCCAATACTGGTGCGCGAGCAGGTCACGCATTCCCGCGATTTGCGGCCACGGCACCTCGGGCGCGAGGCGCTCCAGCTCTATGCCGCCCGCCTGCGCGCCCTTGACCGCTTCGCCGATCTGCAGGATGCGGGCAATTACCGCGTCGCGCGCCATCGGGTTGCGCAGGAACGCGCGCTTGCCTGCCTTCGTGTAGGCGCGGATCGCCGCGGCCGCGTCGAGGATGTCTTCCAGGTACGCACCCGGCCGCCGCGCCATCGGTCAGAGCACGCGCAGCAGATCGGCCTGCGCCGTGGCGCGCACGCCGGGCTTGAGCGAGGCGCGCGTGAACGCGTCGACCGGCCTGCCGAAGAGCGCTTCGAGGTCCTGCTTCACGCCGACCAGGTCCACGAGCGACCGCCCATCCTCCATTTCGACCAGAAAATCGAGGTCGCTCGCCGCCCCGGCCTCGCCGCGCGCCGCCGAGCCGAAAAGTGCGAGCGAGCGCACGCCGTGCTTCGCCGCGATCGCCTTGAGCAGCGGCTTGCGCGCCCTGACCTCATCGCGAGGGTCCACGGCCTGCCGCGGCGCCAGCTTGAGCGCCAGCCCCAGTCCCTCGAGCACCTGCACCAGCTTGTCGAGGCGCACGCTCGCCTTGCCCCGCTCCAGCTCGTGCAGGAACCGCACCGAAACCCCGAGCTGCGCGGCCGCCGCGCGCAGCGACCAGCCGCGCGCCATGCGCGTCTCGCGCAGCGTCGCGGCGATCGCAGCTTCGCCTGGCTTCTGGAAACTCATGCCGGGATTGTATCACGTTCGTAGTACAATACTATACATTAGGGATACAACCCTCCCACGCACCAATCCCCCGCACACCAAAAGAGCGCTCTACCCCTACGGAAAGGTCTGGACACCTGCCTGGACGAAGTGCCGGTCGCTGGTCAGGGCGGCCCGGATGCGGCGTTCCTTCATGACCACGACGGGCGCGTTCACTTGCGGGTCCTCCGCCAGCGGCGGCAAGCTGCCGTCCGGCGCTTCGTCCACCGGCACGATGCGGAACGCCGGCCGGCTCCGGTACAGGACCGTGAAGCGCTCGCCGCGCCGGACGCGGCGCACGGTCTCCGGCAGCGAGGCGCGCAGTTGCTTGGCGTTGATGGTTCGGTCCATGGTTCAACTCTAGCTTAACTTTTGACCCGCTTTGCGTGAACGGCGACGGGCGTCGCCGCCGGCACACTTCTGGGCACGCAGATCAGGATTTCTCCAGCGAAAACCGGTAGGCGAGGCGGTCCGGTCGCAGGTCCTTGGTGACGTAATAGCCCTCGCCCACGCGGAACACGTGCCGGCACCAGTTCTCGTCGACGCCGCCGGCGGTGAGCTCCAGGCACAGCTTGCCCTTGCGGGTCACGTACCACTTGCCCTCGCCCTTCATCTCGCCCCGGCCGTCCTTTCTCTTGCCGGTGGCGAGCATCTGCTTGCCCTCCTTCAGGTCCAGCTCGAGGAACCAGTCCTGGTTCTCCTTGAACATGCGCTTGCCGGGCAGGAGCCTTCGCAGCGCGTCGCCGCCCAGGCGCTCGTGCTGATGCGCGAGCACGTCGCGCAGGCGCGGGCGGTCGTCGATGCGCTCGACGCCCGTGGCGACGATGACCGGCGACACCATGCGCCCCGCTCCGGCGTAGCTGAAGTTCTGCCCGGCGTACTTGGCGAACGCGGACATGGTGTACTCGCGGCGCGAGACGAAATCGTTGAGCGTGAGCGCGTCGCGTTCGGTATACAGCCGCCGCGCGTACGCCACCCGCTTGCCGTCCCGGTCGAGGAACAGCAGCACCGGCGCCCAGGATACGCGCACCTGCTCGATGACCTCGCGCTCTTCCTTGGTGGGCGCGTACAGGTCGATGTTGACGACGATGTAGTTCGGCCGCCACTGGTCGCGCACCTTGTCGCTGGTGAGCACCGCGCGCGTCTCGGCGTCCGCCTCGGAGAAGTGCGACATGCCGAAGTAGATCAGCACGTGCTTCTCCGGCCGCGCCTTCAGGCGCTGCAGCGCCGCGGCGACCGTGGGCGCCTCCTCGTAGCCGTTCAGGAACACGAACGCCTGCGCGGCCGGCGCAAGCGCCAGCAGCAGCAACGCGGTGACGCACCGGCGCATCAGGTTTGCACGGGAATTCATGCGCGCAACAGCAACAGGCCCTTCAGGTACTCGCCCTCGGGAAATTGTAGCGCGACCGGGTGGTCGGCGCCCGCGCCGAGGCGCTCGATGATGCGCGCATCCACGCCGGCGTCGGCCGCGGCGCCGGCGACGATGGATTGAAAGAGCTCGGCCGGCACTCCTCCCGAGCAGGAGAAGGTCGCGAGCAGGCCGCCGGGCCTGAGCAGCCGCAGCGCGAGCAGGTTGATGTCCTTGTAGGCGCGCGCGGCGTTCTTCGCCTGCGCGGCGGTGGGCGCGAACTTGGGCGGGTCGAGCACGATCAGGTCGCAGGCCAGGCCCTGGTCGCGCAGCAGCCGCAGGTGGCGGAACACGTCGGCCTGCAGGAACTCGACCCGGGAGGCGTCCAGCGAGTTCGCGGCGAGGTTCTCGCGCGCGACCTCGAGCGCGACGGGCGAGCTCTCCAGCGCGGTCACGCGGCTCGCGCCGCCGGCGAGCGCGGCGATCGAGAAGCCGCCCGTGTAGCAGAACGCATCGAGCACTTCGCGGCCGGCCGCGAGCGCGCGCACCCGCTGGCGGTTCTCGCGCTGGTCGAGGAAGAATCCGGTCTTCTGGCCCTGCTCCACGTCCACCCGGAAATGTAGCCCGTGCTCGAGTATCGGGCAGCGCCTTGCCTCGCGGTTGCCGCGCGCGAAGCCCGCCCTCGGCGGCAGGCCCTCGAGCGCGCGCACCTCGGCATCCGAGCGCTCGTAGATCGCCTCGCAGCCGGTGGCTTCGGCAAGCGCATCGAGGATCGCGTCGCGCCAGCGCTCCGCGCCCGCCGACAGGAACTGCGCCACCAGCACGTCGGCGTAGCGGTCCACCACCACGCCCGGCAGGCCGTCCGACTCGCCGTGCACCAGGCGCAGCGCGTTGGTGTGATGGAAAGCCGGCAGCGCGTTGCGCAGTGCCGCCGCCCGGCTGACTGTTTCCCTGAAAAACCCTTCATCAACCGAGACGGAACAATCAAAGCTCCAGACCCGGGCTCGGATCTGCGATTGCGGGCTCCAGGCGGCGAGCGCGACCGGCTGCCCGGCCGCGGACTTGACCAGCACCGTCTCGCCGCTCGCCGGCTCCCCGTCCACGCGCTCGAGCGCGCCGGAGAAGATCCAGGGGTGCCGGCGCCGTAGCGACTTGTCCCGCCCGGCCTTGAGGTGCAGCGATTTCATGCGCGGGACGATTTCACTTGCGGCGCGCGCGCGGGTGCGCGGCGTCGTAGACCTTCGCCAACGCCTGGAAGTCGAGGTGCGTGTACACCTGCGTGGTCGAGATGCTGGCGTGGCCGAGCATCTCCTGCACCGCGCGCAGGTCCTGGGAGGACTGCAGCACGTGGCTGGCGAAGGAGTGGCGCAGCATGTGCGGATGGACCGAGGCGCCCAGCCCCTGCCGCCGCGCCCAGACGCGCAGTCGCGCCTGCACCTGCGAGGGTGCGATACGCCGGCCGCGCGCGCCGACGAACAGCGCGCGCTCGCGCGGGGCGGCGAGCTGCGCGCGCGCCTTCAGCCACGCGCGCAGCGCCTCGGCGGCGCGGCTGCCCACCGGCACGGTGCGGGTCTTGGCGCCCTTGCCGGTGACCGTCACTTCGCGCTGCCTGAGGTCCAGCCGGCCGTCCCCCTCGTTCAGCGCGACGATCTCCGCGAGCCGCAGTCCCGAGGAATAGAGGAGCTCGTACATCGCGCGGTCGCGCAGGTCGGCCGGAGCATCCCCGGCCGGCGCCTCGAGCAGCTGCCGGGCCTGCTCCACAGACAGCGCCCTGGGCAGCAGGCGCGCGGCCTTGGGCGCGCGCACCCCGTGCGCCGGGTTGGCCGCGAAGCCGTGCTGGCGCGCGAGGAAGCGATAGAAGCCGCGCCAGGCCGAGAGCGTGAGCGCGAGCGTGCGGCCGCTCAAGCCCCCCGCGTGCAGCCGCGCGACGTACCGGCGCAGGTGCTGCGGCTCCAGTTCGCGCAGGCCGGCGCCCTCCTTCAGCCGGAAAAGCAGCGCTAGGGCGCGCGAGTAGTTGGCGAGCGTGTGGCCGGACAGGCGGCGCTGGTGCTCGAGCGCCTCCAGCCAGCTCTTGCCCAGGTCCTCATCCGCGCTCAAGGCCGCGGCCTCACCGCCGCTTTCTTACGTTCTCGCAACCAGGGCGCCGGCGGCGAGCTCGCCGATGCGGCGCAGGTAGAGGGTGCCCATCTCCGCGTAGAAGCGCTGCGCGTCTTCGCTCGCCAGCGCGAGCACGCCGATGGCGCGGGTCTGGCCGAGCGGCACCACGGCGATCGAGCGCAGCTGCTCCTGCGCTTCGCCGAAGAGGCCGAGGAAGATGCTGCCGGCGGCGGCGCCGCACAGCGGCGCGCCCAAGGTCTCGACCTTGTCGCGCAGCGCCGCGTCCACCGGCGCGCCCTCGGGCAGGCCCTCCGGCAGGGCGCGGCCCCAGACGCGCAGCGCCACGTGCGGCACGGCAAAATCCTCGCGAAGATGGAAGGAGAGCGCGTGCGCCGCAGCGGCGAAATCCTTCGCGCCCAGGAGCGCCAGCGACAGTCGATGCACCTTCTCCGCGATGGCGTCGTTGTCCTCGCCAAAGCGCAGCAACTCGGCCAGCCTCGCCTCCAGCGCGCGCTGCTTCTCGCGCAGCGACAGGATCTGGCGCTCGGTGAGCGGGATCGCGCGCCCTCCATGCGGGTGCGGCACGTAGATGGATTCCAGCAGCTGCGGGTTCTGGTCGAAGAACTGCGGGTTGCTGCGGAGGTACTGCGCGACGTCGTTGGCGTCCATTGGCGCTCTCTAGATTTCGACTTCGCCCTCGAAAACGGCTCGGGCGGGACCTTTCATCCAGACCGGATTGTCGCCGCCCGCCCAAGACACGGTCAACGTGCCGCCGCGCGCCTGGACCGCGACCGGCGAGTCGAGCAGCCCGCGCAGGATGCCGGCGACGGCGGCCGCGCAGGCGCCCGTGCCGCAGGCGAGCGTCTCGCCGGCGCCGCGCTCCCAGACGCGCAGCGCGATCCGGTGCCGGTCCCGCACCTGCAGATATCCCGCGTTAACCCGGTTCGGGAAGCGCGAGTGACGCTCCAGCCTGGGACCCTGGACCAGCACCGGCGCCGTGTCGACGTCCGCCACGACCTGGACCGCGTGCGGGTTGCCCATGGACAACACGGCGAGCAGAACGGTGCGCCCTTCGACTTGAAGTTCTTCGGTCAGGTTTTCTACCGATGGAGGACCCATGTCGACACTGACTTCGCCGTCGTCTTCCAGGCGCGGGACGATCAGGCCGCCCAGGGTCTCGACGCGGATCTCGCGCCTGGCCGTCAGGCCCTTTGCGTGCACGAACTTCACGAAGCACCGGGCGCCGTTGCCGCACTGCTCGACCTCGCCGCCGTCGGCGTTGAAGATGCGGTAGCGGAAATCGGCGTCCGCGCGCATCGCTTTCTCCACCACCAGCACCTGGTCGCAGCCGACGCCGAAATGCCGGTCGGCAAGCTGCCGGATCTGCTTTGCGGTCAGTGCAAACGCACTTGCTGTGGCGTCAAAGACGACGAAATCGTTGCCCGCGCCTTCCATCTTCGTGAACGCGAGCTTCATCGCGCGCGCCTCCCCTCGATCCGCGCTGCGATCGACAACGCAAGGGCGAGCGCCGCGCGCCCCTGCTCGCCGCCCACCAGCGGAGCAGCGCCCGCGCGCACCGCGCGCAGGAAATCCTCCGCCTGCGCGCCCAGCTCATCGACCCGGTCGAACGCACGCTCGGCTTCCTCGATGCCCGCCGGTCCCCTTCTCGCCTCGCGCAGGCGCTGCTCCTGAAGATCGGCCGACGCGTAACCGTCGGCGCGAAAAACGCGCAGCTTGCGCACCGCCGCCTGGCTGACGCGGCTCGCCGAGACATTGGCCACGCAGCCGTCGGCGAACTCGATGCGCGCGTTGGCGATGTCGATCGCGTCCGTCAGCACGCGAAAGCCGCAGGCGCTAAGCTGCTCGACGGGCGAAGCCGCGAGCGCGAGCACGAGGTCGAGGTCGTGGATCATGAGATCGAGCACCACGTCCACGTCGGTGCCGCGCGCGCGGAACGGCGCCAGGCGTTCGATATCGATGAAGAGCGGCCTGCCGCCGGCGCCGGCGAGCGCGCGGAAGGCGGGGTTGAATCGCTGCAGGTGGCCGACCTGAAGCACGAGGCCTCGCGAACGCGCCAGCGCGAGCATCGTATCCGTCTCCTCGAGCGTGCGCGCGACCGGCTTTTCGACCAGCACGTGGACGCCTGCCGTCAGGCAATCGCGCACGACGTCGTGGTGCTTGTCGGTGGGAACCGCGACGCAAGCGGCGTCGATGCCGTCCAGCAGTGTCCGGTAGTCGGCCGCGTGCGCGCAGCCGAGCGCCGCGGCGGCCTGCGCGGCACGATCGACATCGGTGTCCGCGATCGCCGTCAGCTCCGCGGCGGGGCTGGCGGCGAACTTGTCCGCGTGGAAACGCCCGATGTGGCCCGCACCAATCACGGCGGTGCGTATTCTCGTCATGCGTTTCCTAGTAAAACCCGGCCTCGCCCGCCGGACGGGTCTTGAAGCGCTTGTGCATCCAGTTGTACTGTTCCGGCATGCTGGCGATGCATCGTTCGATGTATGCGTTCATCCGGCGCGTGTCGGCGGCGGCGTCATCGGTGGGGAAATTGTCCCACGCCGGTTCGATGCGCAGCACGTAGCCGGCGCCGCGCGCGAGCATGTGCGTCACGCAGGGCAGCACCCGCGCGCGCGCCAGCCGCGCGATGCGCGAAAGTCCCGGGATGGTCGCCGCGGGCACGCCGAAAAACGGCACGAAGATCGCGTCGCGCGGGCCGTAGTCCTGGTCCGGCAGGTAGTAGAGCGGGCGCCCCTCGCGCATGCGCGCGAGCACCGGCTGGATGCCCTCCTGGCGCGAGTAGATGCGCTGGTCGCCAAACCGGGTCCGGCCCCGCCGGAGCAGCTCGTCGAGCAGCGGGTCCTTCTGCCGCGCGTACATCGCGGTGCAATCCGCCTCGCAGGCAAGACGCGTCGCGCCCGCGTCCAGCCCCACGAAATGCGGCACGAACAGGATCACGGGCGTTCCGCCCGGCCCGGACATCGCGGCGCGCAGGTGCTCCAGGCCCTCCACCCGCACCAGCCGCTCGATGCGCGCGCGCGGCGCCCACCAGAGCAACGCGTGGTCGACCGCGCCGCGGCAAAACGCGCGGAAGTGCTTCCTTGCCAGGCGCTCGCGCTCGCGCGCCGGCATGGCGGGAAAGCACTTCGTCAGGTTGACGCGCGTGACGCGGCGGCGCTCGGGGATCAGCCAATACAGCACCGCGCCGGTGGCGGCGCCGATCGCGGCGACCGCGCGCGCGGGCAGGAGCCGCACAAGCCAGAGAAGCGCGATGAAGAATCGGCTCACGCCAGCCCCTCCGGCCGCGCGCGCGCGCCCCGCGGCCGCTTGTAGCGGTTGTATCCCCACAGGTACTGGCCCGGCTTCTCGCGGATGAGCATCTCGATCGCGCGGTTCAGCCTTCGCACCGGGTTCTCCCTTGGGAGCGCGGCGGGCAGCGGCCGGATGCGCAGCACGTAGCCCAAGCCGCCGGGCAGGCGCTCGCCCCAGGCGAGCAGGCAGGCGCAATCGGCGCGCCCGGCGAGCGTTGCGGCGAGCGTCATCGTGTAGGCGGGCCGGCCGAAGAAATCCGCCCACTCGCCGCGGCCCCCGCCCGGCACCTGGTCGGGCAGGATGCCCACGGCCTCGCCCCTGGCGAGCGCGCCGAGCAGCTTGCGCACGCCACCGAAATCGGCGCGCGCGAGACGGACGTTTCCGGCGCAGACGCGCGAGCGCTCGACGAGCGAGCGCAGCCAGGCGCGCCTCGGCGGACGGTAGAGCACCGTGATCGGACGCTCGCTGGCCGCGAACTGCGCGGTGATCTCGAAGCAACCGAGATGCGGCGTGAAGAAGACCGTGCCCTTGCCGGCCGCGCGCGCGGCCTCCAGGTACTCGCCGCCCTCGATCGAGCGCACCAGCGCGCGCGCTTGCGCGCGCGGGCGCAGCCAGATGGCCGGCAGCTCGGCGAGCATCCTCCCGGCGCCCGCGATCGCGGCGCGCCGCGTGGCGGCGTCGCGGAATCCGGCCGCGGCGAGGTTCTCGCGCAGCCGGCGCCGGTAGGCGGGCGAGCATCCGTACGCGGCCCAGCCGAGCGCGGCGCCAAGATCCTGCAGGATTCCGAGGGGAATGCGGGCCGCGAGGCGCATCAGCACGTGCGACATCTGGTATCCTTGCAGCCCCGTTTTTGGGTCAGACTTCGAGCGCCACCATGAGCGAATTTCTCTTCACGTCCGAGTCGGTTTCCGAGGGTCACCCGGACAAGGTCGCGGACCAGATATCGGATGCGGTGCTCGATGCGATTCTAAGGCAGGACAAGACCGCGCGCGTCGCCGCCGAGACCCTGGTCAAGGACAATCTGGTGGTGCTCGCCGGCGAGATCACCAAGCGGCGCGAGGCGCACGTCGATTACTCGGAGGTCGCGCGCGAGACCATCAAGCGCATCGGCTACACGGAACCCGCGATCGGCTTCGACGCCGGCACCTGCACCGTGATCGTCGCCTACGGCGAGCAGTCGAAGAACATCGCGCAGGGCGTCGATCGCCCGGTGGACATGGACCAGGGCGCGGGCGACCAGGGCCTCATGTTCGGCTATGCCTGCGACGAGACGCCCGGACTGATGCCGCTGCCCATCTACCTCTCGCACCGGCTGGTCGAGCGCCAGTCGGAAGTGCGCCGCGACGGCCGCCTGCCCTGGTTGCGGCCCGACGCCAAGTCGCAGGTCACCGTCAAGTATGCCGGCGGCAAGCCCGACGCCATCGACACCGTGGTGCTCTCCACCCAGCACGGGCCGGGCCTCAGGCAGGAGGACATCCAGGAAGCGGTGATCGAGCAGATCATCAAGCCCGTGCTGCCGAAGAACCTGGTGAAGGGCAAGATCAAGTACCTCGTCAATCCGACCGGCGCCTTCGAGATCGGCGGCCCCAAGGGGGACTGCGGCCTGACCGGCCGCAAGATCATCGTCGACACCTACGGCGGCTCGGCGCCGCACGGCGGCGGCGCCTTTTCCGGCAAGGACCCATCCAAGGTGGACCGCTCGGCGGCCTATGCCGCGCGCTACGTGGCGAAGAACATCGTCGCCGCCGGGCTTGCCTCGAAGTGCCTGGTGCAGGTCTCGTACGCGATCGGCGTCGCGCGGCCGACCAGCGTGATGGTGACTACGCAGGGCACGGGCAAGTTGTCGGATGAGAAGCTCTCACAGCTCGTGCTGCAGCACTTCGACCTGCGGCCGCGCGGAATCATCCAGATGCTGGATCTGCTGCGGCCGATCTACGAAAAGACCGCGGCCTACGGCCACTTCGGCCGCGACGAGCCCGAGTTCACCTGGGAAGCGACCGACAAGGC
>JADLES010000262.1 GCA_020845995.1 Burkholderiales bacterium
ACGGTGCCCGCGTACACGCCGCCCACTGCCTCGTAGGTGTCGAGCACGGTCACGTCCCTGCCGCGCAGGCGACCGGGCAGCGCGGCGCCGCCGTACAGGAACACCGACGGCAGGTTCAGGCGCACCATCGCCATCATCATCCCGGGCAGCGTCTTGTCGCAGCCGGCAAAGCCGACCAGCGCATCATAGGCGTGGCCGCGCGCCACCGCCTCGACGCCGTCGGCGATGATCTCGCGCGACACGAGCGAGTAGCGCATGCCGGCGTGGTTCATCGACATCGAGTCGGCCACCGAGATCGAGCCGAAGTCGAAAGGCACGCCGCCCGCCTCGCGCACGCCCGCGCAGGCGTCCTTCGCAAACCGGCCCAGGAGCGCGTTGCAGGGCGTGACCCGCCCGTCGGTGGAGGCCACGCCCACGAACGGCCGCCCGATGTCCCCGTCCGCCAGTCCCAGCCCGCGCAGGAAGGCGCGGTGCGGCGCGCGATCGATGCCTTCCACGGTCACCCTCGAGGGCAGGATCCGGATGACCTTCTTCTTCATCCGCTGTTCCGCAGCGCCGCGGCGATGCCGTTGATGGTGAGATGGATGGCGCGCACCGTCTTCTTCTCGGTGTCGCCGGCGCGGAAGCGTCGCAGCAGCTCGATCTGCAGGTGGTTGAGCGGGTCGAGATAGGGAAAGCGGTTGCGGATCGAGCGCGCCAGCGTCGGGTTGTCGGCGAGGAAATCGCGCTGGCCGGTGATCGCGAACAAGGCGTCGCGCGCCGCCTGCCATTCGCCGCCGACGCGGCCGAGGATGCGCCCGCGCAGCGCCTCATCGCGCACGAGATCCGCGTAGCGCGCGGCGATGGCGAGGTCGGTCTTCGCGAGCACCATGTCGAGGTTGGAGAGCACCGCGCGGAAAAACGGCCAGTCGTGGTACAGGCCGCGCAGCTCCGCCAGCGCGCCCTCGCGCGACAGCCAGCGCGACACCGCCGCGCCGAAGCCGTACCAGCCCGGCAGCATGAGGCGGCATTGCGACCAGCTGAATACCCAGGGAATCGCGCGCAGGTCCTCCAGCCGCAGCGAGCCGCCGCTCCTGCGCGAGGCCGGCCGGCTGCCGATGTTGAGGCTGGCGATCTCGGCGAACGGCGTCGCCTCGCGGAAGTAGTCCATGAACCCCGCCGTGCCGACCAGCTCGCGGTAGGCGGCGAAGGCATGCCTCGACAGGCCCTCCATGATCTGCGCGCGCCGGCCGCCGGCATCCGCGGGCTCGGCGGCGAAGCTCGCCTCCAGCGTCGCGGCGACCAGGATTTCCAGGTTGCGCCGGCCGGTCTCGGGATCGGCATACTTGCTGGCGATCACCTCGCCCTGCTCGGTGAGGCGCAGCGCGCCGTCCACGCTGCCCGCGGGCTGCGACAGGATCGCCTCGTAGCTCGGGCCGCCGCCGCGGCCGACCGTGCCGCCGCGGCCGTGGAACAGGCGCAGGCGCACGCCGTGCTCGCGGCAGACGCGCATGAGATCGATCGTCGCCTTGTAGAGCGACCAGCTGGAGGAGAGGTAGCCGCCGTCCTTGTTGCTGTCCGAGTAGCCGAGCATCACTTCCTGCTCGTCGCCGCGCGCGCGCACCCAGCCGCGGTAGAGCCGGTTCGAGAACGCCGCAGCCATGATCGCGCCGCAGCGCTCCAGGTCGCCGATCGACTCGAACAGCGGGATCACGTCGACGTCGATCCGGCCGCCGCGCAGCAGGCCCGCCTCGCGCAGCAGCACGCCCGCTTCCAGCAGGTCCGAGACCGACTCGCCGTGCGAGATGATGTACTTGGACACCACCGGCGCGCCCACGCGGCTGCGCGCGCGCGCCGCGGCCGCCACCGTTGCGATCTCGTTGCCGACATTCGCCGGGTACTCGACATAAGGCGAGCGCAGCGGCCGCGGCCCGGCCAGCTCGCGCTCAAGCAACGCGACGCGCGCCGCCTCGTCGAGCGACGCATAGTCCGCGGCAACGCCCGCGTGCTTGAGCAGCTCGGCCACCACCGCGGCGTGCTCGTCGGAGCTCTGGCGCAGGTCGATCGGCGCGAGGTGGAAGCCGAACACCGACAGCTTGCGGCGCAGGTCGCGCAGCCGGCCGCGCGCAAGCCGCGCCGCCCCCTGCGCCTCGAGGCTGCCCGCGAGCGCGTCCAGGTCGGCGGCCAGCTCGGCGGGCGAGCCATACGCTGGCTGCGCCGACAGCGGCGGCGGCACCGCGCTCAGGGAGGCGAGATCCGCCGCGGTCGCCGCGAGGCGGCTGTAGATTCCCGAGATCGCCCGGCGGTAGGGCTCGTCCCGGCGGTAGTCCGAGTCGTCGCCGGAGCGCGCCGCGAGCGCCTCGACCTGCGGCGGCGGCGGCTTGATGCGCGACGAGAGCGCAAGCTCGCGACCGAGCTGGTGCACCTCCTCCAGGTAGTGGCCGAGGATCAGCCGCGCCTGCTCCTGCACGGCGACTTCGAGCGTGCGCGCGCCGACGTTCGGATTGCCGTCGCGGTCGCCGCCGACCCAGGTCCCCACCACGAGGAAGGGCGGCAGCCAGGGCTCGGCGGCGAGCTTTTCGCCGAGCAGCCGCTCGAGCTCCGCGTACACCCGCGGCACCTCGGAAAGGAAGGTGGCGCGGAAGTAGGCGAGCGCGTTGGTGATCTCGTCGGCGACCGCCAGCCTGGCCAGGCGCAGCATGGCGGTGAGCCAGAGCCGCAGCACTTCGGTGTGCAGCGCATCTTCGCGCGCCGCCGATTGCGGCAGCGCCACCAGGCGCGCGATCTCGCGCTCGCAATCGAGGATGCTCTGGCGCTGCACTTCGGTCGGGTGCGCGGTCAGCACCGGGCTCACGCGCGCGCGCGCGAACCACTGCAGCAGCGCCTCGGGCGTGGCGCCGGCCGCCCGCGCCCGGTCCAGCGCGTAGGCGAGGCTGCCGGCGCGGCTGGGCGCGCCCGCCGCCGCGTGCGCGCCGCGGCGCCGGTTCTGGTGCGCGTCCTCGGCGATGTTGAGCAGGTGCGAGAAGTAGCTGAAGGCGCGCACCACGTGCAGGGTTTCCTCGATCGGCAGCGCGTCCAGCTGCGCGTCCAGCTCGCGCCGGATCGCCGCCGCGTCCGCGGCCTGCGCGCCGTCGAATTCCGCGCGGCGAAACCGCACCGCGGTCTGGCGGATGGACTCGATGCGCGCGCGCGTCGCCGCGCCCGCCTGCGCCTCGATCACGTCGCCGAGCAGGCGCCCGAGCAGGCGCCGGTCCTCGCGCAGCGGCTGCTCCTTGTCCTCGGCGGCGGTCGTCGCTGCGTCCATGCGACGATGATAGTGCAAGCTTCGTCCCGCGGGCGCAGCACGACCTCGCCGCGGCTCGAGAATTCATCGCGCGGCGGGATCGCGCTATGCGTGCGCGATGCGCTCGTCGGCGAACATCAGCCGCTCGACGACCGTGTTGAGCAGCGACTGCGAGAGCTGCAGCTGGCAGTTGATGGAAAGCCTCTTCATCGTCCCCGGGCGGAATTCGGCGATGAGCGCGTCGGTGAGCGTCTCGACCGTGGCCTGGCGCGGAATGCCGCCCTCCTTGACGTGCGCCATCTCGCCGAAGTACGACCCCGTGCGCAGCACGTTCAGGAGCCGCCCCGCCTTCACCACCTTCACTTCGCCGCTGGCGAGGAACAGCAGCTCCGCGCCCTTGTCGCCCTCCTTCATGATGGTGGTCTGCGCAGGCACGCGCACCCAGTAGCTGGCGTGCACGAGCTCCCAGATTTCCGCGTCGTTCAGCCGCGCCAGGGGCTGGAAGGCGCGCAGCGCGGTGAACTTCTCGCGGTCCGGGATCTCCTTCACGTAGACGCTGAAGCGACCGATGTCGGCGAGGTCGAAGGCGAGGTCGGCCCAATTCGGGTAGCGCTTGTCCGGCGCCTTCTGCAGCATGCGCATCACGATGCGGTCCACCTCGCCGTCCAGATCCGGGCGCCACTCGGTGGGCCGCGGCGGCTCCTTCTCGACGATGTTGAGCAGCAGTTCGGTGACCGAGTCGCCCACGAACGGCCGCTGCCCGGTAAAGAGGCCGTACAGCACCACCCCCAGCGAGAACATGTCGCTCTGCGAGCCGAGCGACTCGCCGCCGCGCACCTGCTCGGGCGACATGTAGCTCGGCGTGCCGACATCCTGGATCTGCGTGACCTGCGTATTGGTGAGCAGGGCCGCGCCGAAGTCCACGATCTTGATCTGCGTTCCCTCCGCGACCATCAGGTTGGCGGGCTTGATGTCGCGGTGGACGATTCCCAGCCGGTGCGCGTAGTCGAGCGCGCCGCAGCACTTGAAGGCGATCTCCAGCACCTCCTCCACGGGCAGCAATCCCTCGGGCTGCACGGCGCGCGACAGGTCGCCGCCGGGAACGTATTCGACCGCGATGTAGCCCGACTTCTCGTCGATGCTCGCCTCCAGGATCGCTGCGATGTGCGGGTGCTGCAGCCGGCCGGCGAGCGAGGCTTCGTTCATGAACTGCTGGCGGACAGTCGCGCTCATGCGCTCGCCGGAGAACAGGCTCTCGTCGAGCACCTTCAGCGCCACCTCCTGCCCCGAAAAGGTATCGAGCGCCTTGAACACCGAGCCCGAGGAGCCCTTGCCGAGCAGCTCGACGAGCGCGAATTTGCCGATGCGCCGCTCCTCGCCGCGTATCGTGGTCTCGATCTCGTCCTGGTCCGCCGCCGGCGCATCCATCCGCGCACCCTCCCTGTGAGCGTGGGGCAATGGCGGATGATACCTTTTGCCCGTACGGCAACCAGGAAGAGCACGATGACGACATCGATTCGGCGGATCGAGGCGCGCGACGAAGCGCGCTGGCGGGTGCTGTGGGATGGCTACTGCCGCTTCTACGAGAAGGACCTCTCCGGCCCGGTCACGGAGCACACGTGGCGGCGGATCCTGGACCCGGCCGCGCCGGTGCACGCCATCGTGGCCGAGCGGCCGGGCGATGGGGTGATCGGCATCGCCAACTACGTGATCCACGAGAACACCTGGACGCTGACGCCGGTGTGCTACCTGGAGGATCTCTTCGTCGATCCGGAGAAGCGCGCCGCCGGCGTCGGCCGGCAGCTCATCGACTGGCTGGTCGCCGAGTGCAAGGCGCGCAACTGGTCGCGCCTGTACTGGAACACGAAGGAAAGCAACTATCGCGCGCGCGGGTTGTACGACAAATACACCCCGCACAGCGGCTTCCTGCGCTACGTCATCAATTTCTAGGCCGGGCAAGGGAGACTGGCGCCCTTTGGACCCCGCCCGGAACGTAGGACAATGCGTGCCATGAACGACCTTTCCGCGATGCCGCCGACGACGATGCGGGAAGCGCCCCGGGGCCCCGCGCCGCTGTGCGAACTGGGCTTCGCGAACGAATTCGTGCGCTGCCTGCCCGGCGACATGGAGCTGCGCAACGTGCCGCGCCAGGTCCGCACGGCCTGCTACACGCGTGTGGATCCCACGCCGGTGACGGCGCCGCGGCTGCTCGGCTGGTCCGAAGACCTCGCCAACCAGCTCGGCATCGAGCGCCCCGCCGGCGAGCGCGACGCGGCGCTGGAAGTGCTCGCGGGCAACCGGGTGCCGCCCGCCGCCCAGCCCTACGCGGCGCGCTACGGCGGCCACCAGTTCGGCCACTGGGCCGGACAGCTCGGCGATGGCCGCGCGATCACGCTCGGCGAAGTGCTCGCCGCCGACGGCACGCGCCAGGAGCTGCAGCTGAAAGGCGCGGGCTGCACCCCCTACTCGCGCAGCGCCGACGGGCGCGCCGTGCTGCGCTCCTCGCTGCGCGAATTCGTCTGCAGCGAGGCGATGCACTGGCTGGGCGTGCCCACCACGCGCGCGCTCAGCCTCGCCGCCACCGGCGAGCCGGTGATGCGCGACATGTTCTACGACGGCCACCCGCGCGAGGAGCCCGGCGCGGTGGTCTGCAGGGTCGCGCCCTCGTTCCTGCGCTTCGGCAACTTCCAGATCCACGCCGCGCTCGGGGAACTGGAATCGCTGAAGAAGCTGACGGCGTTTTCCCGGGAACGCTTCTTCCCGGACCAGGCGGACATCGAGGAGTTCTTTGCCGAGGTCTGCCGCAGGACCGGCCTGCTGATGGCGGACTGGATGCGCCTGGGCTTCGTGCACGGCGTCATGAACACCGACAACATGTCGCTGCTCGGCCTGACCATCGACTACGGCCCCTACGGCTGGATCGAGGGCTACGACCTCGCCTGGACGCCCAACACCACCGATGCCGAGGGCCGGCGCTACTGCTACGGCAACCAGCCGCACATCGCGCAATGGAACCTCGCGCGACTGGCCGAGGCGCTGCTGCCGCTGGGCGCGGACAAGGCGCGCCTGCGCGAAGGCATCGAGCTGTACTCGGACACGTTCGCCGGCGCCTGGCGCGAAGCGCTCGCCGCCAAGCTCGGCCTCGCGGATCTCGGGCAGCCCGGGGACGAGGCGCTCGTGGAGGAGCTGTTCGGGCTGCTGTCGGCGGCCGAAACCGACTTCACGCTCTTTTTCCGCAACCTCGCGACGCCGACCGCGGCGTCGCTGCGCCCGGCGTACTACGGCGAAGCGCCGGCCGAAAGGCTCGACCACTGGCTGGCACTGTACCGCGCACGGCTCTCGCTGGAAGCCATTGCCGAGAGCGAACGACAGGCGCGGATGAATTCGGTCAACCCGAAATACGTGTTCCGCAACTACCTCGCGCAGCTCGCGATCGATGGGCTGGAGAAGGACGATCCGGGCATGCTCGAGCGGCTGATGCGGGTCCTCAGGCGCCCCTACGACGAGCAGCCCGGGCACGAGGACCTCGCGGCACGGCGCCCGGAATGGGCGCGCCACCGCGCCGGCTGCTCCGCCCTGTCCTGCAGTTCCTGAGCGCGGCTGCCGGCGCCGCGCGGGTGCGGCAGGAGCAGATTTCCGCAATCGGCATATGATCCGCCCTCATGGCACCCTCGGGGCCCGTGCCCGTGGCCGACGACGAAGTCTTCGCGCCCACGGAGAAAGGCAACCGCGAACTGAAGTCCGCGGGCACCTCCCTGTCCGTCGCCGAACTGGAAGTGCTGGTTCTGGTGGACGGGATGTCGACCTTTGCCGAGATCGCCGGGCGCGCCCCGGGCCAGTCTCGCGACGAGGTGACCGGCGCCGTGCGCAAGCTCGCCGCCGGCAAGTTCATCGTGTCCACCACCGAGCCGGACGCGATGGGCTCGGGCTTCTCCACCATCGCGGTCCCCGCCGGATTCTTCAGCGGACTCAGCCTCGAGGCGAGCCCCGAGGCCGACGGCGGCGCCTCCATCCTCACCAAGAAGGGCTACTACGTGCGCATCGCGCGCCGCCCGCAGGAGCGTCGCGAGACCAAGCCCGGCTGGCAGCCGACCATCCTGCTGGTGGACGACGATCCGGACCTGCAGAAGCTGGTGCGGACCTATCTGTCGCTGGAGGGCTTCCGGATGCGCGCCGCGCTCAAGCGCGCGGACATCCTCGTCGCGCTGCGCCAGCAGCCGCCCCCGGACCTGATCCTGCTCGACGTACAGCTGCCGGACGTGAACGGCTTCGACGTCCTCGCGGGAATGCGCCAACACCCGGTGCTGAAGACCATGCCGGTCATCATGCTCACCGCGGAGACGACGCGCGAAGCGGTGTTGAAGGGCCTGCAGGGGGGCGCCGACGGCTACGTCACCAAGCCCTTCGAGCCCGATGTGCTGATCACGGCGGTGAAGGCGGTGCTGGGCATGACGCCCGCCCCCGCGACGGCGGCGAAGCAGAAGTAGCGCCGCCAGGCCAGCTCCGGTGGCTCAGCGCAACCGGAAGCGCACCGGCAGCAGGGCCTCGCGCGGCGCGCTTGCGGGCAACGCGCGCAGGGTGCGCGCGGCGCGCACCGCGGCATCGTCCAGCAGCGCATGACCGCTGCTCTCTTCCAGCCGCGCGGCAATGGCGTTGCCGCGCTCGTCGAGGAACAGCAGCACCAGCACTTCGCCCTGCAGGCCGCGCTCGATCGCCGCGAGCGGGTACAGGAGCTCGCGCGCCATCTGCTCGCCGGCGGCCCGCGCCGCCTCGCCCGAGAGCCGCTGCAAGGAGACGGTTTGCCGCGCAACGGGCCGCGGCTCGGCCGGCGGCGGCGCATGCCTGGGTGCAGCATGCCGCGGGCGCTTTTGCGGCAGAATCCGCCCGGGCGGCTCCGGCGACGGGACCTCGACCGCGGGAGCGGGCGGCGCCTCCCGCAACGACACGGTGAGCGGCGGGAGCGGCTGCGGCTTGCCGCGCAGCGCCGGCGCCGCGATCAGCAGGGCATGCAGGGCGAACGAGATCAACAGGGCCCAGCCAAGGAAAGGACGCGCGCGGCTTATCATGGTCGGCGGGATGACCGGTCCGTGATGCGACACTTTAGCAGCGAGAGGCTCGCAGTGTGCCTGCTTGCCCTGGCGCTTCACGCCTGCCCGGCGCAGGCGCAGCAGTGGCGCCTGCCCTGGGAGTTGTCCACGAAGCCGCCCGATGCGGCCGAATACGGCGTGAACCTCGAAATGGGCAACCTCGCGCAGGTGCGCGCCTGGCTCGACGCGGGCATGGACCCGGATTTCCTCGCCGACCGGGTCGGCACCGGGCTCATGTTCGCCGCCTGGCACGGGGATCTCGCGATGATGGAGCTGCTGGTGAGCCGCGGCGCCGACGTCAACAAGACCAACAGCCTCGGGGAAAGCGCGCTGATGCACGCCGCCTGGCGCGGCCAGATGGAAGCGATGCAATGGCTGCTGGCGAAGGGCGCCAGGGTCAATTCCGCGCCGATGCGCTGGAGCGCGCTGCACTACGCGGTTTTCGCGGGACACTGGGCGGTCGCCAACCGGCTCCTGCTCAACGGCGCCGACATCAACGCGCGCAGCACCAACGGCTCGAGCGTGCTGATGATGGCGGTCTACGAGGGTCACGAAGCGATCGTGCGGCGGCTGCTTGCGCGCGGCGCGGACCCGGCGATCCGGAACGACCGCGGCGACGGCGCGCTCGAGTGGGCGTTCAAGTTCCAGCACCTCGGCATCGCCCGGCTGATCGCCGACCCCAGCGAGTTCGCGCTCGCGGCAAACCGGCCGAAGGCGGAATGGGGAAAGGCCCAGCGCTCGCAGCCGGCGACGTCCGCGCCGCCGGAAGAGCCGGCCGCGCCCGCCGCGCCGCCACCGCCGGGAAGCGAGCTCGCCGCGCGCATCGAGAACCTGGAGCGGCTGCGCGACACCCTCGCCGCGCGCGGCCTCGCCGACGCGGTAAAGAAGATGGACACGCGCATCGCCGCGCTGCGCGCGCAGCGTGCTCGCGCCGAGCGCGAGCACACCCCTGCCGCGGTGCTCGAGATCAGCGCGAGCCGGGCCGCGCCGGGGGATCAGCAGATGCGCTTCGTCTTCGGCACCGACGGCGCGCCGCCGTGAGCCCGCCGAAATTCCGCCACGTCGACTTCCTGCCGCCGAACGTTTTCATCGATCGCGCGCGGCGCAGGTTGATAAAGGCTCAGCCGGACTGTACCCTGTCGCGAAAGAGAAAGATTGGAGCCCTGCATGCATCAACTGATCCTATCCGTCCTGTTCGCGATGCTTGCCGGTGCCGCCAGCGCGCAATCCTATCCCTCGCGCCCGCTGCGCCTGCTCGTTCACTTCCCGCCGGGTGGCGCGACCGACATCGTCGCCAGAATCGTCTCTCCTTTGCTTGCCGCGCGGCTGGGCCAGCCTGTCCTGGTCGAGAACCGGCCTGGCGCGAACGGCTCCATCGCCGCGGAAATCACGGCCAAGGCGCCACCCGACGGCCATACCCTTCTGATCGCCGGGACCACGAGCGTGCTGGGCCTGAACGAGGTGTTCTATCCCAACCTTCCCTACCGCGTGAGCGACCTCGCTTCCATCACGCGGCTTGTGACCAGCCCGTTCGTCGTCGTCGTGAACAGCACGCTGCTGCCCGTGTCGTCGCTGCGAGAGCTGATCGCGGCCTTGAAGTCGAAACCCCGCCAGCCGTTCGGCTCGGGCGGCACCGGTTCGGCCATGCACCTCGCCGGCGAATACTTTCTCAGCCTCGCCGGCGTGGACATCTACCACGTTCCCTACAAGGGCAACGGTCCGGCGATGTCGGACCTGTTGGGCGGCCAGATTCCGATCGCCTTCGTGGACCTCGGGTCGACCACCGCGTACAAGACGTACGCCAAGGTGAAGGTGCTTGCCGTGGCGGCGAAGAACCGCGTGGCGATGGCGCCGGACATCCCGACGGCGGCGGAGAGCGGCCTGCCAGGATGGGAAGCGATCGGGTCGTTCGGACTGATGACCACGGCCGGGACCGCGCGGCCGATCATCATGAGGCTGAACAAGGAAATGACCGAGATTCTGAACACGCCCGAGATCCGGACGCGGATCCTCGAGACCAACAATGAACCGGCACCCACGTCGCCTGAGGAGTACGACGCGTTGATCAAATCCGAAACCGCCAAGTGGATCAAGGTGATCAAGGAGGCGAACATCAAGGTCGAGTGATCTCGAAAGAGGCGCGGACCGCCGGTCCGGTCTACCACGACAATAGTCCCTGCCGAAAACAAACTGGAGCCGACGTGTCCCTGCAGGATTGCGCCATCGTAGGTTACGCAGAAACCAAGATCGTCGAGAAGAGCACCCGGGATATCTGGGAGCTGGGCGGGGAGGTGCTCGGTTCGCTCATTCGCGGCACCGGCATCGAGAAAGGCGAGATCGACGGCCTCATTCTTTCTTCGTCCATGACCGGCGCGGGCAACGTTTTCTGGTCGCAGGCGGTCGCCGACCAGCTCGCGCTGGAGGTGAACTTCTGCCAGACGGTCGACATCGGCGGGTGTTCGCCGCTCGGCGCCGTGGCGCGGGCCGCCATGGCGATCGATTCCGGCATGTGCCGCAACGTCCTGTGCCTGTTCGCCGACACGCAAGCGACCGAAGACAACCGGCCGCGCAAACCCCTCCGGCAGGAGTGGACGAGCGCGATCGGCTACCTCGGCCCCCCCACGGCTTTCGGCTTCATTACCAACCGCTACGAGCACCAGTACGGCCTGGACTACGCGGCGCTCGGGAAGCTCGCGGTCGCGCAGCGCAACCACGCCATCCTGAACGACCTCGCCGTAGAAAAGCTGCGCAAGCCCATCACGGTGGACGACTATCTCAATTCGAGGATGATCGCCGAGCCCATCCGGCTGCTCGACTGCGTCATGGTCTGCGACGGCGCCTCGGGCGTGCTGGTCACGAGCCGCAAGAACGCCGAGGTCAAAGGCTGGACGAAGGCCGCGGTCCCGCTCGGCTACGGGGAGCGCACGGTTTTTCGCGCGGCCCAGTCGGTACTCGACATCACCGAGACAGGTCACCTCGTCGCGGGCCAGATGGCGTTCCAGCAGGCGGGAACGCAGCTCTCGGAAGTCGGCTCGTTCCATCCTTACGACGATTTCATCATCGCCATCCTGCTGCAGCTTGAGATGCTGGGTTTCTGCAAGCGCGGCCAGGGTTGCAGCTACATCCGGGAAACGGATTTCTCGCACGCCGGCGATCTCCCGCTCAACACGGGGGGCGGCCAGATCTCGGCGGGACAGGCGGGCCTTGCGGGCGGCGGCACAAACCTGGTCGAGGCGGTTCGCCAGCTCTTCGGCGAAGGCGGCGCGCGCCAGGTGGCCAACCGCAAGGTCGCGGTGGTCACCGGCATCGGCGGCATCCCCTATGCGCGCAACTTCGCCACGAGCGCCGTGATGGTCCTCACTTCGAACGCCTGAAAACGCGACATGACAAAGCTGAACGATACGCGGGGCGTCGAGCGCACGCCCCCTGCGCCCCTCAACCACACCAGGCCATTCTGGGAAGCCACCCGGGACAAGCGGTTGCTGTTGCAGTACGACCCGCGCAGCGGCAAGTACCAGTTCTTCCCTCGTCCGGTGAGCATCTACGACGGCAAGGGAGACCTGGAGTGGCGCGAAGCGAGCGGCGAAGGGGTCATCTTCTCGTACACCATCCAGGTTCGTGCGAGGCCGCCTTTCCAGGGGCATGAGCCGTTCGCGCTCGGCATCATCACGCTGAAGGAAAACGTGAACCTCATGGCCAACCTGGTCAACTGCGAACGCGAAGACCTGCGCATCGGTCTTCCGGTTCGCCTGTGTTGGCTGCCGCTCCCGGATGGCGCCCATCTGCCCGCGTTCGAACCCGCACGCTGAGCTCAGCACGCCGCCACGAGGCCCCGCCTCCGTGAGCCCGCCGAAATTCCGCCACGTCGACTTCCTGCCGCCGAACGTTCTCGTCGAGCGGCGCATGGATGGCAGCATGGTGCTGCGCTCCGGCTACCCCCTCCAGGGAGTCGAGCGGAACGTGTGCATCTATCTGCGGCGCTGGGCGCGCGACGC
>JADLES010000263.1 GCA_020845995.1 Burkholderiales bacterium
CAGAGATTCTGCTGCGGTTTCTCATTCGATCACCTGATCAGCCTGCCGCCGACCGGAGGTTAACCCGCGGCCCTACATAGGATCTTCAAGGAATAGCCGGCCTCAAGACCGGCAGGAAAGGGGCGCTTCGGCGCCCCTTTTCATTTCCGGCGGACGCGCCGGTGTATTGCCAAGGGGCAATATATGGTCCACAAGGCAATACATGAAGGCCACCCGGGTCTTGCAAGGCCGGGAAACGCTGCCGGGAGGCGTGACGCTGGACATGGTGATCTGGCAGTTGCCCGCGCCAACTGCCGAGCGGCTGGGAGGCGAGCATGGGTAGCAAAGCGATCATCGGCGTTACCGACTGGAAGCGCACCAAGGCCGATCTGCGACGGCTCGCGAAAGCGCTGGATGCCGGCAAGCGGCCGGGCGCGGCAGATTTCGAATTGAACTTCGCGCAGGCTGGCGACGTGGTCGCCGAGATCACGCGGGAGCGCCTGCGCCTGTTGGCCGGTCTGCGCGCCGCGGGGCCCTCCACGGTCTACGCGCTCGCCCGCACGCTCGGGCGCAACTACAGCAACGTCCACGCCGACGTGAAGCGTTTGCGCGCCCTCGGACTGATCGAGTTCGACGCCGACCGGCGCGTCTTCGTCCCGTGGAAGGAAATCCGCATCCGGCTGCCTCTGGCAGAGGCGGCCTAACCCGACTTTCGCGACTGATGCCAGAAAACCATTTCAGCGGCAAAGTCACCGAACGGCCCCTGTTGGCCGACAATGGCCAGTCGATTTGGAAGACTCAGCCCGTGATCAGCCGCGGCAGCAGCATTTGGCGCCGTGGCAATTGTCAGGCGCCGCTACCAGCCAGCTCGCTCGAGGCCGGGCACGGCGTCGAAGTGCTCATCGCGACTGAGGACGGGCAGCCGATGCTGGAGCGCCAGTGCCGCGATCCAGGCGTCGTTGGCCGGAATCGGGCGGCCTGATCGCTTGAGCGCGACCCGCAGCGCAGCGTAGGCAACGGCGGTTTCTTCCGTCACCGCCAGAACGTCGAAGCCGGGCAGTTGGGACGCCAGCCAATCTTCGTAATCCGATCGATGCCTGGATTGCGCGATTCCGTAGCGGAATTCGCCCAGCACGATCACCGGGATCGCCGCGCGTGCCTGCCGTCGCAGAATCTGCCCTACACCGACCTCGCCGTCCACGAACGCGGACAGCGCGTTCGTGTCCAGGATCACGCCCGATCCTCGGGCTCGATTTCCTCGAATCGTTCGTCAATCCTCGCCTGGGCGCGCGCCGTTTCCTTGCGCAGCCGGCGCAGCTTGCCGAAACCCTGCATCCATCCAGGCTCGGCGGCGCGGGCATTGCGCTCGTTGACCGCGAGCTTCTCCTGCAAGGCCTCAGTGACGAGCTGCTTGAGCGACTGGCCGCGCTCGGCGGCTTTCGACTTGGCCTTGCGAAAGAGCGGGTCCGGAATCTCGAGCGTCGTCTTCACGCGCCCACATTACCATATTTATGGCTCTGCGCTCAGCCCTTGATCAGCCGCGGCCGCCAAGTTTTTGTGGCGAGGAGGGGAAGGAAATTCCTATTCTTTCTTTGGCCGACCGCCAGATCGGCTCCCTCATGGTGCCGCGCCGCGACGTCGTGTTTCCCGATCCCGGGCTGCAGCTGCTGCAGAATTTCCGCGCCGCCAACGTGCAGCCCGCCTTCGTGATCGACGAATACGGAGAAGTGCCGGGCATCGTCACTCTGCGGGACCTGCTCGAGGCGATCACCGGGGAGTTCGCGCCGCAGCGCCCCGGGGACCAATGGGCCGTCGTACGCGCGCGATTCGCGCCGCTAGCCCGCCCTCGCGCGGCGCCGCTGCACGCTGCGGCGCACCGCGCTCTCCACGCGCCGCAGCGCGCTGTCCATCGCCGCCTGCAGCGAGGCGTGCTGCTGCTGGACGAGCACGCTCGGCATGCCGCTGAGCACGACCTTGATGGCGCAGGCCTTGTCCACGCCGCCGCGCGGCCCGTTCACGTCGCGTATGCGCACGCTCACGCGCTCGATCGCCCTGGCGAACTTGCCGAGCTTCATGCCGAGTTTGCGGCGTACGTAGCTGCGATCCTGCTCGTCGATTCCGGCGCCCGTATCGCGTATGTGGGCGGGCACCTTCGACGACTCGGTCGTCCCGGCGCGGCGCTTTGCCGGTCGCGGAACGCGCGCGGCCATCGGCGCGCGCCGCGCGCTGTCGGGCTGGCGCGCGCGGTCACGACCGAGCGCCGGATTGATGCGCCCGGCGGGTCTTCGCATGGATGAGATTGACATGGATCAAGACTCCCGCATCGTTTTCCCGGAAGAGTATATACGGTACGCGGTTTGCAAAGCCGCGAGTTCGCCGGCGGCGCTCAGG
Source organism: Burkholderiales bacterium (assembly GCA_020845995.1). Taxonomy (GTDB): domain Bacteria; phylum Pseudomonadota; class Gammaproteobacteria; order Burkholderiales; family SG8-39; genus RBG-16-66-20. The sequence continues at coordinate 2,371 of JADLES010000263.1, forward strand.
CCGCTGCCCACGTGTGACGATTCGCAATCTCGACTTCCTGTTCCGCCCGCGCTCCGTCGCGCCCGAGATTCTCGGCGAAGCCCGGATCATGGTCCATCCGAACGGCGGCAGCGCCGAGTTCGCGATCCTGGTGCGCGGCGACGTGAAACGCCGCGGCCAGGGCCGGGCGCTGATCGACAAGCTGGTCGGCTACTGCCGCGCGCGCGGCAAACGCTCGCTGATCGGCCAGATCGATGCCGGCAACGAGGCCATGATCGCGCTCGCGCGCCGCTGCGGCATGGAGGTGGAGCTGGCGCCGGATTCGAAGCTCGCGGCCGCGCATCTCGACCTGCAGTCGCCGGCGCCGCAGATCAGGCCGTTCTAGCGGCGCCTGCGTCCGCGTATGAGGTAGACTGCGCCGGTTCGCCCTCGCAAGGATCAAGCCCATGAATAGCCTCAGTGCCGAGCAGCTCGACCGGCTGTCCACCCGCATAGCCGAGCGCAAGCGCATGCTGCTTGAGGACGTGCGTCGGGTGCTCAAGCGCACGAGCAGCGAGCGCTACGCGGACCTCGTCGGCGAGGCGGGCGATGCCGGCGACGAAGCGGCTGCAAGCCTGCTGCGCGACGTGAGCGAGGCGGAAATCGTGCGCGACGTGGGTGAATTGCGCGACATCGCCGCGGCGGAAGCGCGCCTCGCTGCCGGCCGCTACGGCATTTGCACCGATTGCGGGACGGTCACCGACGTCAAGCGTCTCGAGGCCTACCCGACGGCCAAGCGCTGCATCGGCTGCCAGCAGCGGCGCGAGAAGACCCGGGCGCCTTCCAGGTACACCGGACGCTAGCGCACCTCTTGCCGAGTCTCTCCGTCGTGCTATGGTTCGACGCATGACCGCGCGCCGCTCAACTCCCGCAGACGGCCAGCACATGGCCGGCGCGGTCGCGCGCATTCTCCTCGTCCCGGGGACGCTGGCCTGTCCTGTCCTGGCCCGGTAACGGCCCCTCGGCCTCGCCGCAGGGCGCGGCGCGCCGGTGACGCACGACCCGGGCGGCGGGAAGGCGGCGTGAGCGATCTGTTGACAGGCAGTGCGGGCAAGGCCGACTCGTACGCTTGCGGCCGCAGGCGTTCGTCCTTCCCGCGGATGCGGATGCGCGCGAGGTTCAGGTAGACCGGCCGCTGGACTCGCTGCACTTCGCGATTATGCTTTCTTTGGCGGTTTGACGCGCCGATTCGCCTTCCGGCGCCAGCCAGAACGCGTCACTCGCCGGGAACGTCGCCCGCAGCGCCTCGTCGAGCTTCTCGTCGAGCGTCATCGCGCCTCCGCGCCGCGAGCCAGCGCCGGAAGTCGGCGCACGAGGCGAGGAACTCACGGCGATACTCGGGCAAGCTCGCGAAATGCGCCGGGTCGAGCACCGCGCGCCGGTAAATCGCGAGAGTACGCTTCACCCATGCGATCGTCACCTCTTCGCCGTCGCGCGCCACCAGCAAGGCGATGCGATCGGCTTCAATGCCATGGCCCGAGCATCGCGTCGCACCAGCCGGCGAGGCAGTCGTGGCCGCAAAAATACCGGACATAGTCGGATCCTTCGAAGGTCACGGCCGCGCTCGCCGGGATCCTTCCGTCGCAACGGGCGCATACCAAGGTCTCGCCGAGCGCCTTGCGCGGCAGATGGCCGGCGTGCAGATCGCATTTCGCCGTCCTTTTGCTGCTCATGCGCCGAAGCTTTCCCCGCAGCCGCAGCTCCGGCGCGCGTTCGGGTTGTCGAAGCGCAGCCGGCGCGCGAGTCCCTCCTGCACGAGGTCGAGCGTGGCGCCTTGCAGGTATGGCAGGCTGAGGGCATCGACGGCGATGCGCACAGCGCCGCTTTCGAAAACCCCGTCGCCCTCGCGGATCGAATCTGCGGGATCGATGCGATAGCCGAAGCCCGAGCAGCCGGACGGCTGGACCGAAAGGCGCACCGCCACCGCCCCGGGATGCTTGGCGAGCTGTGCGGCCAGGAATTTCGCCGCACCCTCAGTCACCGATACCGGGGCAGACCCCGCAACTCTTGCGGGAATCTTCCTCGCGGGAATCTCCAGGACCACATCGCCGCCTGCGGCGATCGCCTGGCAGGCGAGACGCGAACCGGGGTCGTCCGCCTGCGCCCGCTCGAGCATGTCCAGCTCGTCATCGCTCGGCGGACTGAGCGTCTGCGCGCCTTCATGCACGATGATGCAGCAGGAGGCGCAGGCGAGCGTGCCGCCGCACTCGTGCGCGAGATCGATCCCCAAGTCGAGCATGCGGTCGAGAACGCGCTCGCCTTTCGCGAGGCCCACGTTTAAGCGCTCCATGCAAATACGACTGCCGCCGAGCCGCGAAGTTCGCGCTGTTTCGAGCGCTGCTGGCCAGTCCCTGATGCGTGGCAACCGCTTACTGCGGGAACGCGCCAAAGGGCTGCAGTATTTGCCATAACACCCGTTGCGCGTTCCGCGGACCGCCTCCCGCATGACCGATTCCGGCACTGATCCACCGCTTCGCAGCCCGGCTTCGGCCGCGGCCGCCAAGGTCGTGCGCCGAGGCGATGCTGAAGCGCGCCTGAAGCTGGCTCAGGGACTGCCGGACAGCCAGCGCTTGACAAAAGTGTCCGGCGAAAGAACGCGCGTGCCCATCATCCGGTCGCGCTGCAGTCGCTTGTCGCCGGTGACCAGTATCAGGTCCTCGCGGGCAGCGAGCAGATCCCACAGGTGCTGATCGCCCGGCTCGGGCGCGCGCGCCGCTCTCATCGGCTCAAGCACCACCGCGTGCTGCGCCAGGTTCACCAGGACGGCGTCCAGTTCGTCAGCCGTCAGGCCGTGCGCCTTGCGCAACGCCGTACGCCCGAGCACCGTGCGGTATTCGGCAAGGAGAGATTCGGAGAGCGCGAAGGGAAACGCCGCGGCCAGCATGCCGTCGAGGACGCGCGCCACCGGCGAATCGGCGCGGGCCGTGATCAGCCCCGCGACAACGACGTTGGTATCGACAATCGCCGGCGGCCGCACGGAACGCCGGCTCCGGTCAGCGCCGGCGCACTGCCTTCACTTCCCTCTGCGCCAGCGCGAGGGCCTGCGCCTCGTCCAGGCCGCTGTGGCGCCGGGCACGCTGCACCAGCGCCCGCGCGTCCTCGCGGGTCTTGATGCCGTAGAACTCCAGGCTTTCCTCGATCAGTTGCCCGATGGTCTTGGCGCGCTGCGCCGATGCCTCCTTCAGCGCGCGGTGGCGGGCTTCCGACAGGGTGATGGTCAGGCGGCTCATGACATCTCGCACATTGGTGCGTAAACACCATAATGGTAACGCACCCGGTGGCGACGGGCAACCGCAACCAGCGCGGCGGCGCGCTGATCCTTTGTCCGCCCGCAGGGCGCCGGGCGGTCAGTTCATGAACCAGCCGTGGCTGACGACAATCGATTGGCCGGTTAGCGCGTTGGAGGGGAAGGCGGCGAGGTAGAGCGCGGTTTCGGCCACGTCCTGCACGGTCGTGAATTCACCGTCCACGGTGTCCTTGAGCATGACCTTCTTCACGACGTTCTCTTCCGAGATGCCCAGTTCCTTCGCCTGCTCGGGGATCTGCTTCTCGACCAGCGGCGTGCGCACGAACCCGGGGCAGATCACGTTGGCACGCACGCCGTGCGCGGCGCCTTCCTTGGCGACGACGCGGGCAAGCCCGAGCAGGCCGTGCTTGGCGGTGACATAGGGCGCCTTCAGCCTGGAGGCTTCCTTGGAGTGCACCGAGCCCATGTAGAGAATGCAGCCGCTCTTCTGCTTGTACATCTGGCGCAGCGCCGCGCGCGTCGTGAGGAAGGCGCCGTCGAGGTGGATCGCGAGCAGCTTCTTCCACTTTGCGAACTCGAACTCGACGAGCGGCGCGACGATCTGGATGCCGGCGTTGCTCACCAGCACGTCGAGGGCGCCGAACGCGGCGATGACCTTGGCGATGCCCGCCTCGACCTGCGCCTCGTCGGCGACATCCATGGCCACGGCGATCGCGCGCTTGCCGGAGGCGTCGAACGCGCGCGCGGTGGCCTGCGCAGCCTTCAGGTCGAGATCGGCGATGGCGACTTTCGCGCCTTCGCGCAGGTAGGTGGCGGCGATTTCCCTGCCGATGCCACTCGCGGCGCCGGTGACTACGGCGACTTTGTCCTTGAGGCGCATGGATGTCCTTTCGATGGGTTGATCATTCGCGGCCGTCGCGGTGCAGGTCGAAGGTGCGCACGCCGTCGGGGCTGTCGGGCCGCTGCAGCACCTCGGGGTGGCGCAGCGTGCGCACGGCGTTGTGGTAGCCCGACTGCCAGTGCTCTTGCATCGTGCGCCGCGAGAATTCGTAGTCCTTGGAGGTGCCCTCGTAGTTGCGCGCGCGGTAGATGAGGTGCACGATGTTGAACACCTTGCGGCACGCCTCCTCGGCGATCAGCTTCGCTTCCGGCTGCTCGAGCGCTTCGCGCGGCAATTGCTCGAGCAGGCGGGCGGCGGCGCGCCGCAGGCGCTGCTTCGCCCTGAACTGGTCGGTCGCCGAGCGCGTGCGGCTCGAGTACTGGATGTCCTTCAGGCGCACGCCGACCTCGTTGAGATCGCGCGGAAAGTCACCGCGCGCGCTCCACAGATCGACCTGGAAGGCGAGCATGTCGCGGCGCGGCTGCGAGTCGATCACCCACTGCAGCGGCGTATTGGAGACGATGCCGCCGTCCCAGTAGTGCTCGCCGTCGATCTCCACCGCCGGGAACCCCGGGGGCAGCGAGCCGCTCGCGAGAACGTGCGCCGGGCCGATGCGGTGCGTCTGCGTGTCGAAGTAGGTGAAGTTGCCGGTGCGGACGTTGACCGCGCCGACGCTGAAGCGCGTGCCGCCGCCGTTGATGCGGTCGAAGTCGACCAGGCGCTCCAGCGTATCCTTGAGCGGGCTCGTATCGTAGTAGCTGAGCGCCTCCGGCAGTCCCGGCGGCTGCAGGAAGGGCGGCGGCAGCCGCGGGGTGAAGAAGCCCGGCGCGCCGCCCACCAGGGTGCCGGCCGCGCGCGCCTGGTTGATCAGGCGATGGAGGAAATCGTCGTGAATCGGGATCGCCTCGAACGACGGCACGCCGAGCGGCGAGGCGGTGATGCCTTCCCAGAATTCGCGCAGGCGATCGATGCGCTTTTCGGGCGCGTTGCCGGCGATGATCGCCGCGTTGATCGCGCCGATCGATATGCCCGCGACCCAGTCCGGATGCAGGCCGGCTTCGGCGAGCGCCTGGTAGACGCCGGCCTGGTAGGAGCCGAGCGCGCCGCCGCCCTGCAGCAGCAGCGCGATGCACTCGAAGGGCGGGCGCGGCCGCGCCAGGTGCGACTTGCTGAGGTTCGAGCGCGTGGCCATGGGAGGAAAAGAGCTGGAGCGGTACACCGGCAGATCGCGAAGCAAGACCCTCGAAGGGCGCTGCGCTTCAGGGCCGGCGCAGCACGACGGTGACCCGAAGCAGCGCATCGCCGAGCGCCCGCAGGGCGTGCGGCTCGCCGTCTGGG
>JADLES010000264.1 GCA_020845995.1 Burkholderiales bacterium
ACCATGAACAAGCCCGCCGACCTGAAGCTCGCAACCGTCCCCGCCTGGATCAACGGCAAGCCCGTCGTACCGCAGGGCCGCATGGGGGATGTCTACAACCCGGCCACCGGCAGGGTGGCCAGGCAAGTGCCGTATTTCGACGCCGCCGGAATCGACGCCGCGGTCCGCGCGGCGGCCGCTGCGTTGCCGGAGTGGCGCGATACCTCCATCCTGCGCCGGGCGCGCGTGATGCAGCGCTTTATGGCGCTGCTCCAGGAAAACCAGAAGCAGATCGCGACGCTGATCACCGAAGAGCACGGCAAGACGCTGCCGGATGCGATGGGCTCGGTGCAGCGCGGCATCGAGGTGGTGGAATTCGTCTGCGGCATCCCGCAGCTGCTGAAGGGCGAGTATTCGGAAAACGTGGGCACCGCGGTGGACACGCACACGGTGCGCCAGCCCGTCGGCGTGTGCGCCGGCATCACGCCGTTCAACTTCCCGGCAATGGTGCCGCTGTGGATGTTCCCGGTGGCGATCGCCTGCGGCAACACCTTCATCCTCAAGCCATCGGAGAAGGTGCCCTCGGCCTCGGTGCGCATGGCCGAGCTGCTGAAGGAAGCCGGCCTGCCCGACGGCGTGTTCAACGTCGTGCACGGCGACAAGGCCGCCGTCGATGCCCTGCTCCTGCACCAAGGGATTGCCGCGGTCTCCTTCGTGGGCTCGACTCCCATCGCGCGGTACATCTACGAAACCTGCGCGAGAACGGGCAAGCGCGTGCAGGCGCTGGGAGGCGCGAAGAACCACGCGGTGGTGCTGCCCGACGCCGACCTCGAGTTCACCGCCGACGCGCTGATCGGCGCCGCCTACGGCTCGGCCGGCGAGCGCTGCATGGCCATTTCCGCGGTCGTGGCGGTCGGCAGCTCGGCCGATCCGCTGATCGCCTTGCTGAAGAAAAAAGCGCAGGCCATCAAGGTCGGACCCGGAGATGTCGACGGCGTCGAGATGGGCCCGCTCGTTACCAAAGAGCATCGGGCCAAGGTCCTCGCTTTCGTTGAACAGGGAATTTCCGAGCGGGCGAAGGTCGTGCTGGATGGCCGCAAGACCGAAATGCGGGAAGGATTTTTCCTCGGCGCCACGCTCTTTGACGACGTAACGCGCGACATGGAGGTCTACAAGAACGAGATCTTCGGCCCGGTTCTTGTGGTGCTGCGCGCGGACAGCCTGGAGAAGGCGATCGAGGTCATCAACTCCAATCCGTACGCGAACGGCACGGCGATCTTCACCGCATCGGGCGGCGCGGCGCGGCGCTTCGAGAACGAGGTGCAGGTCGGCATGGTGGGCGTCAACGTGCCGATCCCGGTGCCGGTGGCGTTCTATTCCTTCGGCGGCTGGAAGAACTCGCTCTTCGGCGACCTGCACGTGCACGGCGTCGAGGGAGTGAAGTTCTACACGCGAACGAAAGTCGTCACCACCCGCTGGCCGCACCAGGATACCCCGGCGCCCGGCCTCAACATGCCCACTTTGGGCTGATTGTCGCAGGACGATGCCGTTCAGGCTCAGGTTCTGAAATCCGCGTTCGCCGAATCTGACGTCGAACAGGACCGATCGTAGCGGGGCGCGGACGATGACGACCGGCTCCGCAACCGGCTGGAGCGCCATGCGCGGGCCCGTGCTGAACCGAAAGCCCATCGTCAACGGCGCGCTCGGATGGCTGCCGGCGCCGAACGCCTTTTCCCAGTAGGCGATGGCGCGCGTTTCGTTGCCGAAACTCTGCGCTTGCGAACCGCCGCCGACGATCGAGAGGGCAGCGGCGAGAGCGATTCTTTTCATTTTTTGATCCCCCGCGGCGCGCAGTTAGTCTTGCGCAGCGGGGGGGGGTGGGGGGATGTCAAGTCCGACTGCGGCTGGCGAAAGGCTCAGGGGCCAAATGATGGCGTATGTGCTATCATTTTATGGTGTCCCTTGTGGTCATCGACACGAGCGTCTATGTCGCGGCGCTGTTAGGCCCTGCGGGGGCGAACAGGCAGGCGCTGCGCAAGTGCCTGACGGGGGAGTGGCGACCGTTGATGGGCAGCACCTTGTACTTCGAGTACGAAAGCGTGCAATCGCGAGATGCGCTGTTTGCGAAATGCCCGCTTACGGCGCGCGAGCGCGAGGAGCTGTTCGACGCATTTTTGCAGGCCTGCAAATGGACCAAGGTGTATTTCGCCTGGCGGCCGAACCTGCCGGACGAGGGCGATAATCACCTTGTCGAGCTGGCGGTGGCAGGCGGCGCGACTCGTATCCTGACTCGAAGCATCAGGGATTTTGCCGGTGCGGAGCTGCGGTTTCCGGGTCTGAGGGCCGTAAGGCCGGAAGACCTTATTGAGGGAAAGGGAAGGTGAGCGATGGCGACATTGACGATTCGGATGGCGGATGACACCCATGCGCGACTCAAGCAGCTGGCAAGAGCGCGCAAAGTGAGCGTCAATAAGCTGATGGAGGAGTTCTCGACGATCGCGCTGACCGACTTCGACGCCGAGACTCGTTTCCGGGCGCGCGCCGCACGCGGCGACCGGAAGCGCGGACTGGAGCTGCTCGACAAGCTCGATCAAGCGGTCGGGCGCCAGGCGCGAGAGCGGGCACGGAGATCCTAGGGGCACGATGCGAAGCCGGCGCCGGTTCCTGGTCTGGTCGGTCGCTTCGGCGCTTGCCGCGCTGGGGACCGCGCGCCGCGCCAATGCGCTGCAGCCGGGCGAGGCCGAGCGGCGCAGGCACGAACGGCTGGCAGCGGGCGTGGCGCGCTCGGACGAGCCCTGGATCGGCTACTACAGCCCGCGCGCGCTCGAGGACCGGATGCGCTCGGGCGGCTTCGCCGTAGCGCAGGCGCTCGGCGCGGAGGAGATGAATCGGCGCTACTTCGATGGCCGGGCGGACGGCTTCCGCCTCTACGGCTCCGGCCGCATCATGGCAGCACAGGTATGAACGAGGTGGTCTTCAGCCTGATCCTCGGCACCGCCACGCCGGGCGGCGGCTTCCCGGTCTACGGCGACGCCTACGCGGCGATGCTGAACGCGCAGGAGCCGAAGGTCCGCATCGAGACCCGCAACACCAAAGGCAGCACCGAGAACGTGCCGCTGCTGGAGGCGGGCAAGCTGGACCTCGGCCTGGTGGCGGGAGAGCTCGCGAGCGCCGCGCTCGCCTCGGTCGGCTCCTGGAGCTTCGTGCTGGCGCGCCCCGGGCTGCCCGACGAGCAGGGCTACCTGCTCGCTGGCGCGCTGCACCGCTCGGAAAGCGCGTTCGCCGCGCGCCTCGAGCAGGCGCGAGAGAGTACTGCCGCCAACACGGTTGCTGCCGCGCCACGCCGGGACCTGGTCCATCCGGGCGCGCTGAAGTATTTCCGCGAAGCCGGCCTCGCTCCATGACGCTGCCGGAGTACGAGACGCTCGCCCACGAAACGCGCGGCGAGCAGTTGCTGCTGGTGCGGCT
>JADLES010000265.1 GCA_020845995.1 Burkholderiales bacterium
AGCGTCGGCTGCCAGACGAAAGCCGCGCAGGCCGCGGCGAATGCGAACGCGAGAAACGCGCTCAGGATGCCGCAGGTCCGGCGGTGCTCGTCCGTCACGCTATGCCGATGGCGTCGAGGTACCGAGGCTGCAGCGCGGATCCGGTCTTGCGGTCGAATTCCGCCAGCGCCACGGCCGCCAGGCCCGGGGACGCATAGTTCTCGTGCAGGATCGCGGCCAACTTGAGGAGCTGCGCCGGGGCGAGGAGATCGAAACCCTGGAAATCGCGCACGTAGATCGCGTCGCACCACAAGGGCTGGTTTGTGAGCGATGGGCTGCCGTCCGAGACGGGTATCGGCCTGAACGGATAGCCGCCGAAGTAGCCGAACCTGTGAAAAAAGAACCCGCGCGCGCGCAGGTGGCTGTCCAGGTCGGCGAACAGCGGCTGGCCCCTGTACAGCGGTGAGAAGCAGGCCTCGGTGTGCACGACCAGGATGTCGCGCAGGAATCTCTCCGCGCCCCGCAACACGAGCAGCTCGCCGCCTTGCACGTCCATCTTGAGGAAATCCGCGCCGGCCACTTCCGCGATGTCGTCCAGCCGCCTGGTCTGCACCGGCTTTGTCGCCATGACCGCGAACAGTCTCTCGAAATCGGTGAACCAGCGCAGCAGCCCGAAATTCGGTTCGAGCAGCGACGAATTGTAGGCATAGGCGCACTCGTGAAATGTCTGTTCCGAACCGTCGCCGATGACGTACGGCAGGAAGCGGCGCCCGGCCTGGCCCGCGTCATTCAGCTTCCGGCACTCCTCCTCCACCGGCTCGAAACCGATGACTTCGCAAGGCACCGCGGCGAGCAGCGGCGCGTAGGGGGTGTCGCCCACGTCCATCGCCCCCACGTCGACGATCCTGATCGTCGGCAGCGCGGGCAGCAGGCTGACAATGGATTGCACGGTCGACTACTTGTGGGCAACGACATTGAGGCTGATCGGCTCGCCGGAGAAGCGGATGGCGCTGTCGTCGTCGAACAGACCGAAGTCCCCGACGCGCTCGACGCGCGAGAAGCCCGCCGCCGTGAGGTATCTGCTCAGCGTCTCGAAATCGAAACCGACCCGGTGGAAATCGTGCTCGTCCACCTGCCCGCCGAAAGCCATCTGCATGATGAAGAACCGGTCCTGATCGGAATGGCGCGGATCCAGATACAGCCGGCAAAGCCGCTCGAAGTCCGGGACCCCGATCCTGGCGGTGCCGCCGCGTTTCAGGACGCGGTGGAATTCGCGCAGCGCCGTCTGCACCGGATCGCGGTAGCTGAGATGCTCGATGACGTGCGAGGCGTAGATTTCGTCCACCGAGCCATCCTCGAATGCGCCCAGATCGCTGCAGTCGGCGACGAAGTCCACCCCGGGCCCCGGCTGCACGTTGAGAATCTTCCATCCGACCATTGTCTGCTTTCCGCCGATATGCAGCCGCATGGGTGGCCTCTCCTCTGTCTTCGCATACGCCTCCCAGATCTCCCGGTAGGCCCCTTCCAGTCCGCGCGTGAAGGTTTTTTCCGCCAGCAGCGGCGAGTCGCGCAGCCGCTCGCGCATGCCCGCGCGCAGCGCGTCGCGCCTGCCGGCGTCCTGAGCGAGCGCCACCGCCTTCGCCAGATACTCCTCGGGACCGGATGCAACCAGGTCCGCGAGCCCGGCGCGGCTGAGGATGCTCAGGCCGACCCTGGCGACATGCGTCTTGCCCGCGAGACTGACCACGGGCACGCCCATCCACAGCGCCTCCAGGGTGGTCGTCGTGCCGTTATACGGGAAGGTGTCGAGCGCGATGTCGATGTCGAGGTAGGCCGCCAGGTGCGCGTCGAACGCGTCCAGCGGCGGCAGCAGTTCCAGCCGTTCGGCCCCGATGCCGTGCCGCGCAAAGCGCGCCAGCAGCTCCCGCCGGGCGCTGGCGGCGGCAAGGCCGTAAGCCTTCAGCACCAGCCGCGCGCGCGGTACGCTCGCCAGGATACGCGACCAGAGCGCAACCATGGCGTCGGTGAGCTTGGACAGGTTGTTGAACGAACCGAACGTCACGTAGCCCCTCGCGCGCGCCGGCGCCGCGCCCGGCGCCGGCGCGCCGGCGGGCGGGCGGTAACACAGGAACCCGTCGGGCAGCCGCAGCAGCTTTTCAGCGTGGAACGCCTCGCTCGCGCCCAGGGGATCGGCATACGAGTCGGTGAAACGGTAGTCAATCGCATGCAGGCCCGTGGTGTTCGGGTAGCCGAGCCAGCTCACCTGCACCGGCGCGAGCTTGCGCGCCATCAGCGCCATCCGCCCGCCGCCGGTGTGGCCCGCCAGATCGACGAGGATGTCGATGGCGTCGAAGCGCATGCGCTCTGCGATGAGGTCGTCTCTGACCCCCGAAACGTCGCGCCAGTGCTCGCAAAGCGCCTCGATCCGGCGCGTCGTCGCGTCCGGGCGCGTGGTGGTGGAGTAGCAGAAAACCTGGAAGGCGTGCCGGTCGTGGCTGGCGAGAACAGGTTCGATGAAATCCGCCACGGGATGGCGGCGGAAGTCCGGCGACAGGTAGCCGATCTTCAGGCGCCCCCGACGGCGGCGTTCTTCGTCGGTGCGCGCCGCCTGCCAAGGAATGCCGGTGGCATGCCGTTTCGCCCAGGCGCGGTGCTCCGCGAGCATCCTTCCGGCATCGTCACCGTGCAGGTTGTGCAGGACGAGCAACAGATTGCCGCCGGCCTGCGCAAGCTTGGGATCCAGTTCGATCGCTTTGCGCAGGTGCGTTTCGGCCTCCTCATTGCGGCCAAGTCCCTGCATGCACATGCCGAGTCCAAGCCAGCCGCGCGCGTACCCGGCATCGACCTCGATTGCCCTGCGGTAGCTGGCGACCGCGTCATCGAGCTCCAGGCCATCGAACAGCAGGTCGCCGAGATTGCAGTGCCAGTCGGCGTGGCGCGGATCGATGGCCAACCCGGCTCGCATGCATACGATCGCATTCACCAGATCGCCCAGCTGGCGAAGCGCATTGCCTTTGTTGTAGCTCGCCTGCGCCAGACGCGTGTCGAGTTCGAGCGCGCGGTCGTAGCATTCGAGCGCGCCGCGCAGGTTGCCGGACGCTTCCAGGGTACAGCCAAGATTGTTGAATGCTTTCGCGAACCTCGGGTCGAGTTCGACCGCGCGCGCGAAGGACGTCACCGCATCGTCGACCTTGGCCTGCGCCTGAAAGCAGCAGCCCAGCATGTAATGGAACATGGCGACGTCGCCGCGCGCGGCAATTGCCTTGTTGATCCAGTCGACGGCCGAGCCGGGACTTCCGCTGTCGAACAGCATCTCCCAGATGGCAGTGAGCGCTTCGAGGTGATCGGCCCTGCCCAGCAGAACTTCCTCGAGGACCTCGCAGGCCTCGGCCAGACTGCCGGAAGCGCGGAGTTCGCCGGCGCGGCGCATTTTTTCCGCGATTTCCCCAGGGCTGAGCGCGCGCTCGCCGGTTCCCGCGATCCGCGCCTGCCAGATATCGAGGTACGCGGACTCGATCGCCGCAGTGAGCGCGGCCTCGTCGCGCAGAGGGGAGCGACGCACGCGCTCCCGAAGGCTGCCGCGCAGCTCGGACAGCCGCGCCCTGTCGGCGGCCAGGCGGACGGCCGTCGCCACATAACCGTCGACGTCCCTGGCGACCAGATCGTCCAGCCCGACCGCGTGCAACAGGCTGGCTCCGACTCTCGCTGAATGCCGGTCGCCGGTGAACGTCACCACCGGAACCCCCATCCACAACGCCTCGCAGGTGGTGGTCGTCCCGTTGTAGGGAAAGCTGTCCAGGGCAATGTCGACGCTGCCGTGGACCGCCAGATGGCCGCCGGGCGTTTTCTGCCAGGGAACGAGTTCCAGCCGCTGCGGGTCTATCCCGGCGCGCGCGAAGCGCTGCCGGATCCGCGCCGCGACGTCAGGCACGCTCAGGGGCTTGCCCTTCAGCTTCAAGCGGGAACCAGGCACGCCGGCAAGCACCCGCGCCGCGGCGTCGAGGAAGCCGTCGGACAGCTTGGCGAAATTATTGAAGCAGCCGAAAGTGACGTAGCCCGCGCCGGCGGCCGGCGGGGGCGCGACCTCCGGGCTGTCCTCGAGCGGCCGGAAGCAGTGAAAGCAGGCCGGCAGGCGCAACAGGCGTTCGGCGCTCAGCCGGTCGGCCTCGCCGGGCGGGTCGGCGCGTGCGTCCGAAATGCGGTAGTCGATCGCGGTCAGGCCGGTCGTGTTCGGGTAGCCGAGATAGGTGACCTGGACCGGCGCGGGCTTGGTCGCGAAAACTTTCAGCCGGTTGTAGCCGGTATGACCGGCAAGATCGACGAGAATGTCGATGCGGTCATTGCGGATGCGGTCGGCGAGCTCGGCGTCGGTCAGATGCACGCAGTCGATCCAATGATCCGCGTTTGCGCGCAGCCGCGCGGTGAACGGGTCGTCGGTACGGTGATTGTGGTAGCAGAAGATCTCGAAGCGCTCGCGGTCGTGCGATTCGAGTATCGGCTCGAAAAACAGCGCCACGACATGCGCGCGGAAATCCGGAGAAACGTAGCCCACGCGAAGCCTGCGTGGCCAGGTCCGCTCGGGCAGCGGCGCAAGGTAGGGGCGCGCGAAGATCGCGGCATACCTGCGGTGCTCGGCGAACAGTTCCCTTGGGCTGAGCGCCTCGCTGTAGTGCAGCGTCAGCAGCAGATTGCTGAACGCGTCGGCGCTCTGGGGCGCGCGCCTGACCACGCGGCGGCCGGCCTCGATCGCCTCGTCGATCCGGCCGTGCGTGCGGTAGATGGTGGCGAGATTGACGTCGATGTGATGCCCTTCGCCGCCCGCGGACCGCGCCTGCTCGGCCTTGGCGCGCACTTCCTCGTCGCGGCCCAGCTCCAGCTCCGTCATCCAGAGATTGCCCACGGCATCGGCATGGTCCGGCTGCAGGCGGACGGCGGCCCTGAAGGACGCCTCCGCGGCCTCGAAGCGGCCGATATTGAACTGCGCCAATCCCAGCGCAAAGCGGAATTCCGCATCGACCGGCCGGGCTTCGACCGCCTGCTCGAAGAAGTGGATCGCCTCCAGTTCGCGACGGTCTTCCGCCGCGACGCAACCGAGGAAATACAGCACGTCAGGCCGGCGCGGGTCGCGGTCCAGCACCTGGCGAAACAGTTCCTGCGCCTGCTCGTGCTTGCCGCTCAGATGCTGCTCGAACGCTTCCCTGACCCACCGTTCCAGCGTCTCGGCATCCGGCGCGGATGCCGGACCGGAGATGCCCGAGAACAGGCGCTTCAGGAAGGTCACGTCAGCGCGCCCCTCTGATACCATCGCGTCGGGGAGCGAAGAGTCCGCACATGTTCAGGCTGATGGGGTCGCGCGAGATCGACGAGTTTGCGGGGTCGCTGGTGCGCGAGTTCGCCACCCGGTTTCCGCCCGAGAAGAACTTCGACGCCGCACCGCTCGCGCGCGCGATCGACGAAATCTGCGGACGCGCCAAGGCGTACCAGCGCGAGAAGCGCCTGGGAGTATACGGCAAGGCCAGGATGGGAACGGCGTTCAAGTTCGAGCTCAAGACTGCCGGCTACCCGGAAGATTTCATCGACGCCTTCACGCGCCAGCTGCTGCTGCTCATGTCGGGGAAATAGGCTCCGCGCGCGAAAGCCGGTGCAGTTGATCGGCAGCGCGCGCCAGCACCTCGCCCCAATCGCCGCGCCGCTGCTGCCGGAAAAGGCGCATGCTCGGATACCAGCGGCTGGACGGACCCTCGGGCTCCCAGCGCCAGTCGGCCGCATAGGGCAGCAGCGTCCAGACCGGCCTGCCCATTGCCCCGGCCAGGTGCGCGACCGCGGTGTCCACCGATATCGTCAGGTCCAGTCCGGCGATCAATGCCGCGGTATCGGAGAAATCCCGCACGCCCGCGGTCATGTCGCGCAGCGCGATCGGCGCGCGGGCCGTGGATTCCGCGCTCCCGGCCGCGCCCATCTGCAGGCTGCAGAACTCCACACCCGCAACGCGGCCGAGCGGCGCCAGCGCATCCACAGGAATCGACTTGAGCGCGGCGCCTGGAAACAGCGATTGACTCGCCCACACCAGGCCGACGCGGAGGTTTTCCCGGGAACCGCGCGCTGGCACGGGAGCGGCAACGGAAGCAAGAGACAGGTAGGGCACTCCGGGCGGGACGGTTTCGGTGGTCGTCCCGACCAGCCGTGGAACCCCGAGCAAGGAGCAGTGAACGTCGAATTCCGGGACTGGCTGCGCGGTGCTCACGACCTCCGCAACGCCAGGCACCGTCGCGAAAATCCCCGCCAACTCCGGCTGGCAGCGAAGCACAACCCGCGCGCCGCGCGCCGCCAGCAGCGGCACGTAGCGAACGAATTGGATCGCATCGCCATAGCCTTGCTCGGTGTACAGGAGGATCGTCTTGCCAGCGGGCGCCGAGCCATCCCATTCCGGCCGCGCAAACACCGGGCGCGGGAATCCACTCGCCGCCCAGCGCCACTCATAGTCATCCCAGGCCTCGGGCCAGCGGCCCAGGGCAAGCAACGCCATGGCGCGATTGAGGCGCGCATGCGCGTTGCCTGGCTCCACCGCGATCGCGCGGTCGTATGCCTGCCGCGCCTCATCCGGCAAGCGCTGCTGCGCCAGCGCGTAGCCCAGATTGATCCAGGCGTCGGTTGACGAGGGCGCAAGCTCGGCTGCTGCCCGGAAGCACCCAAGCGCCTCCTCCAGCTGGCGAACGGCGTCGAGGCCGGCGGGCCCCGCGGTTCCCGCGCCGGATTCTCCCCTCGCCTGCAGAACACAGCCAAGATTGATGCGCGCGGGCGCGTGCCCGGGGGCAAGCGCCAGGGCGTCGCGATAGCAGGTCTCGGCACCGGCGGCGTCGCCGCAGGCGGCCAGTGCGCAACCCAGCGCGTAGTGATAGTGCGGGCGATCGCCCGCGATCGACACGGCCCGCTGGAACAGGCCGACGGCTAGCTCATGATCGCCGCGCGCCGAGGCGATTTCGCCGAGGAGGCAAAGCGCCGGAGCATAGTCGGCATCCTCCTCGAGGATCTCGTGGCATAGCCGCTCGGCGCCGGTTGGATCGCGATCCTCGCAGCGTCGCGTCGCGGTCCGCATCCGCCCCTCGAACCGATCCTGTCGCGCATTCGCCGGCAGCCGGGGCGGCCGGGCCGAAAGCAGATTTCTTACCCACCGGAACATCGGGTTTGCGGCTGTAGGGCGTCAAAAAAAAGCCCGCTTGGCGCGGGCTTTTCCAAAGCAGATAGAAGCAACTTAGCCGCGGCAGGCGCCCGGCAGGTACTTGTTGTCGATGTCGCCCCTGGTGCAGTTCCAGGTCTTGCCCGAGTCCGTGGTGAACAGGTACAGCGTCTTGCCCGTGATCGCCGCGTTGATCGTGCTCGTCTTCATGCTCGCGCCGATCGTGTACGCCGATGACGTGCCGCTGACCGTCGGCGTGCCCGTCTGGACGATGGAACCCGTGTACTTGCCACTGGTATTGCCCATCACGTCGGACAGCGACCCTGGCCAGGTTCCCTTGTCGGCGAAGTACTCGGCGAGCGGCGTTTTCCCCGAACCCATCAGGCTGACCGCCTCGGAGACCTGCGAGCGGGCGATATAGTCCTGATAGGCGGGGATGGCGACCGCCGCCAGAATCCCGATGATCGCGACGACGATCATCAGTTCGATCAGCGTAAAACCTTTCTGTATCTGCTTCATGTGATCAGCTCCTTTGTGTGGATCAACTCCGCGGTCCTTCTGCGGATATTACAGTGAAAGCAATTCGCGGGCCAGCCGGGAAACTTATACATAAACACCGCATAAACAATGTCTTGCATCAATCTTGCATCGCTGGATGTGCCGTTTTTCCGACCTCAGTCTGCGCGGAGTGGTCCGCAAGATGACCATTTTGGTCATATTGAACGATCCCCTACGACCGGCAGGCACCCGGCAGGTAGCGATTGTCGATATCGCCCCTGGTGCAGTTCCAGGTCTTGCCCGAGTCCGTGGTGAACAGGTACAGCGTCTTGCCCGTGATCGCCGCGTTGATCGTGCTCGTCTTCATGCTCGCGCCGATCGTGTACTGGGACGACGTGCCGCTGACCGTCGGCGTGCCCGTCTGGACGATGGAACCCGTGTACTTTCCACTGGTATTGCCCATCACGTCGGACAGCGCCCCGGGCCAGGTTCCCTTGTCGGCGAAGTACTCGGCGAGCGGCGTCTTGGCCGATCCCAGCAGGCTGACCGCCTCGGAGACCTGCGAGCGGGCGATATAGTCCTGATAGGCGGGGATGGCGACCGCCGCCAGAATCCCGATGATCGCGACGACGATCATCAACTCGATCAATGTAAATCCCTTCTGGATGCTCCGCATGGTTCGGATACCTCCCGTCCTGGATCGTTGCCGGAAAAAAGCTTGTACCCAAGTTACAACCACGCAAATTCCAGGCCTGCGGGGAGCATTTACAGTACATTGATTTTATTGATAACTTTTTTTTGACCATCGTTGATCTTTTTGTCCGACCTGCCAAGGCTGACACGTCCGGTCGAAAACGACAATTTTGGGCAGTCGGGCGAGCGCTCAAACGTCGATGCGCTGCGGCGCGATGCCGGATGTATGCAGGGCCCACATCCGCGCATAGGCTTGCTCGAGGTCGCGGACATATGCAGGCGTATCAAAAAGCGCCGCGGTCCTCCGGTTCGCGTCGAGCCGCCGTCTCAGCCCGCCGATCGTGTCCGGCGACCGCGCGAGGCGTAACGCAAGCGCTTCGTAGTCCGCCATGGAGTGCGTAATCAGTTCCGGCATGCCTGCCGCGCTCAGCAGGCTGCCCGCAACGCGCGCGGCGAAGGTCTCCCCGGCGCAGGTCAGCACCGGCACGCCAACCCAGAGCGCGTCGCTGGCGGTGGTATGCGCGTTGTACGGCGCGGTATCCAGGAACAGGTCCCCGGCCCGCACGCGCCCGAGGTGCCTGTCGAGCGGAAGCTTCGGGGCGAAGATCAGGCGCTCGGGAGCCACGCCGCACGCGCGCGCTTCGCGGCGCAGGTTCTGCGTCGATCGCGGACTGCCTTCCAGCAGCCACAGCACGCTGCCGGGAAGCGCCGCCAGCAGCCGCATCCAGACCGCGAAAACCTGCGGCAGGATCTTGTAGGTCTGGTTAAAGCAGCAAAAAACGAATGCATCCTCGGGCAGGCCGAGCTCCCGCCGCGACGGCGTTGCGGCCACCGCCCGGCGTCTGTCGACCACGAAGAAGCTGCCCGGCATCATCACCAGGTTCTCCGCGTAGTCCGCTGCATGCGCCTCCGGTATGACGAATCGGTCGGCCACCAGATAGTCGATGAACTCGGCCCCCATGGTCGCCGGATATCCTATGTAGCTGACCTGAAGCGGCGCGGGCCGCAGGGCGGTGATTTCGGTGCGCGCATGCTGCGTGTGACCCTTCAGATCGACGAGGATATCGACGCCACGCGCATGGATGGAGGCCGCCGCCGCGGAGTGCGACAGCGGCGCAATGTCCTCAAAGTGCTCGAAGGCGCGCGCAAGGCGCGCTCTCATCGGGCTGCCGTCATCCGGACCGTACGAGAAAGCCACGACCTCGAAGCGGCTCCGATCGTGCAGCTCGAACAGCTCCGCCATCACGTAGGCGGTGACATGCTCATGGAAATCCGCCGAGAGATACCCGATCGTCAGCCTGGATTTCTGGTCGCGGCGAAAGCGAAATCCCTGCGCCTGGCGGTCGCGCGCAACGGCGCGCGCATGGCGCGCAGAAAACGCCCGCGCGCACCGCAGCTGCTCGGCGCGCGTCGACGGGATCGACAGCAGGCTGAATGGACTGATCGGGGTCTCCGATTGTTGCTGGACGCTGCCGCGCTGGCGCTCGCAGAGTTCCTCGAAACGCGACCAATCGCAGGCATTCTGCAGCTCGAACAGCAGACCTTCCCTGATGGCCGCATCTTCCGGTCGCAAGCGCTCGGCTGTCCGGTAGCTTGCGAGCGCCTCGTCGCGTTCCCCGCGCAGGCTGTGGATGGTCGCCAGATTGAAATGGGCGATCGCCATTTCGGGCGCCAACTCGATGCAATTGCGGAAACAGGCCTGCGCCTCGTCGAGCTTGCCTTGGCGGACCAGCGCGCTGCCAAGATTGTTGGCGGCGATGGCGGCCTCTGGCGCAAGCCGCACCGCAGTCCGATAGTGAACCACCGCCTCGTCCAGGCGGCCCTCCTCCTGCAACAGGTTGGCGAGGTCGTTGTGCGCCTCGGCCAGGTCGGGATCCAGTTGCAGGGCCTGACCGAAGCACTCCATCGCCTCATCCAGGCGGCCGAGCCCTTTGCAGGCGAGGCCGAGCTGATGGTGCGCAAAGGCGTTGCCCGGCGCTTGCCGCAGCGCGCGCCGGAGGACCTGTGCGGCCTCCTCGGCGCTGGAGCGCAATTGCAGCAGGGTGCCGAGATGCAGGAGCGCTTCTTGATCCTCGGGAGACAGCTCAAGTACCCGCCGAAAATACTCTTCCGCCTTGTCAAGCCGGCCGGCCTCGCGCTCGATCACGGCGAGGTTGAAGAGCGACGGCACATGACGTGGCGCGAACCGCAATGCCCGCCGGTAGCAGTCCGCCGCCCGCTCTCGGTTCCCCGCCGCCCGGCACGCGTTACCCAGGGAATTCGCGAATTCGTGGTTGCCGGGCGCCAGATCCAGCGCCCGCTCGAGTTCGGCGAGGGCCGGCTCTAGCCTGTTCGCCGCCAGGTGCTCCAGGCCACGGCGGTGGTGGGCAGCGGACGCCTGCCGCGGCTCGCCGTTGCCGCTGAAGGGCCAGATCATCCGCTCAGCGCTCCGCCTTCGCGAACAGGTGCCCGCTCAGCAACTCCGGCAGGACATTGTCCCTGTCGCTGCTCACCGACGACGAGAAACGGTGCCAGAGCTCCTGCGCACGCCGGCGCTCGCCGCCCGCAAGCCGGCCGAGAATCGCGGCCGCGAGCAGGTAATCGGCATGCGACCCTGGCCCGAAATCGCCGGCAGCAAGCAGCGATTCCGCGGTGACGGCCATCCGCATTGCGTCGCGCGCATCCACGGCGGCAAACAGCTCGAGCCATTCCGCCAGCGCTCCGCCAGTGCCGCACCTGCGCAGCGCCTGCCAGAAGTCGCGGCTCTCGTTCGCCGCCAGATACGGCAGGAGAGTGTTCGCGATCGAAAACAGCTGATCCACCGATAACCGCGTCTCCCGCGCGGGGCAGGCGAGCGCGATGCGCGCCACTTGCGCGCCGCTGCGCACTCCGGCGGGCAAACCCTCGAGCCGCCGGTCGTCCCCCGCGAGCAGATACGCGAGCTGCTGCTGCGCGGCGTGCGCCGACTCGCTACGTTTCAGCCATGCCCGCGGAACCACCTCTGCGCCCTGTCGCGCCGCACCGCCGAGGAACTCGATCGCGGGTATGGGCATCCGGCCGAGCTGGATCACTTCGGTAGCGCGCGCGCCCATGAACCGCGCCTTGGCCGCGTTCTGGTCGAGAATCGGGAAATAGTCGGAATTCGGCGCGATGCCAAAGCGCTCGAAATACGGCTGCAGAGCCACGCGGGGGCCGATGCGGAACAGCTCCAGGTCCGCGATGCCACGCACCTGCAGCCGTTCAAGGGCCGCGGCGAGGCGTGGTTGCCGGAAGGCGGCCGCGGAGACAGGCGGCACCGGGCCGCTTTTTACCGCCACAATGATCAGGTTGGCTTCGTCGGACGCGTACAGCTCGTAGCCGGAGAAATTTCTCGCCAGCGCCTTGACCACCGACGCGACCAGCGCGGGCTCCATTTCATAGAGCTGCAGCCACTGCACGAACAGCCCGCCCGCCTCGAGGTGGCGGCCGATGCGGCGGTAGAACTCGTCGCTGAACAGGCTCGCCACGCCGCTGACCCAGGGATTGGAGGGCTCCGATACGATGATGTCGTAGCGCTTGCCGTGCAGGGAGAAGAAGGTCCTGGCGTCTTCGATATGGATATGGCTGCGCGGGTCGTCGAAAACGGCGGCATTGCGCGGGCGAAAGCCGCGCGCGGCTTCCACCATCGCCGGTTCGATCTCGACGGTGTCGAGTTCGCGCAGGACCTCCGAGCCGAGCAGCACATGGCTGGAGATCCCGGAGCCGATGCCGATGACGGCGGCGCTGCGCGCGCCGGGGTGCAGCAGCACCGGCAGCGCGCCGGTCAGGACCATGACTGGCTCGTCGTCGCTCGCCTCGGCGCCCGGCGCGACGTTGACCATCGCATCCGACTTGCCGTTGGTGACGATCGACAGGCGGTCGCCGGAACGCACGAGATTGACGGTGGCAGATTTGCCATCCCGGTGGAAAATGACCTCGGCCTCGCCGCGGCGAATCAGCCTGCCGTCACGGTAGACGCCCGACGCCATCTTGAGGGAATCGAGCTCCACCCAGGCCAGGGTCCCGGCCAGGCATGCGCCGCCGAACGCGCCGGCAAGCGCAGGCGCTATCCGGCCGGCGGTACGCCACAGCAGCACCAGCCCCACTCCGATGTCGAGGGACGATCCCAGAGTGATCAGTCCTTTCAGCCCGACGTGCGGCATCGCCAGATGCATCCCCAGCACCACGCCGGCGATCGCCCCGACGGTATTCAGGGCGTAGACGGCCCCGATCGCGCGCTCGCCGCCGCCGTGCCTCATCAGCGTGTGCGTGATCAACGGCAGGGTCATGCCGGCGCAGAATGCCGCGGGAAACATCACCGCGAGCGCGATCAGGTGGCTGCCGATATTGAACGCCGCGTAGCCACGCTCGGTGCGCGCGACCGCCTCCATCAGGATCTGCATCAACTCGAAGGTCTGGCCGTAAAGCGGCAGCGTCGCCAGCGCGAGCAGCCCCATCGCGACCTGAATCACGCCGAGCGCTCTCTCGGGAACGGCGATCGCGTCGATCCGCCGCCGGATCCAGAGGCCCCCGAGCGCAAGCCCGAGAATGAAAGCGCTCAGCATGAGTTCGAACGCATGCGTGGACGCCCCCAGGACCATGCTGAGCATGCGAATCCAGCCGATCTCGTACAGGAAGGACGCGGCGCCGGTAAGCAGCGAAACGCCAAGCATCAGCCCGTAGCCGCCGTAGCGCGCGCCGGATCCCCCCTCCTGGCGCGGGGCGGCCGAAGGAACCGGTTGCGGCGCATCCTTCGCCATCAGCCAGACAAGCAGGGCGAGGCCGATGTTGAGCAGGCCCGCGGTCAGCACCGTGCCCGGCAAGCCGACCGCGCCGATCAGGTGGAAAGCGCTCACCAGCACGCCGAGCGCGGCGCCGAGGCTGTTGGTGAAATACAGCATCGCGATGGTTTCCCCCGGACGCTCGGGAAAGCGTCGCAGAACTCCGGCGCTCATGAGCGGGAAGGTCGCCCCGAGGAGCACCGATTGCGGAAGGATCAGGGCGGCGGACAGCAGCCCTTTGCACGCAGCGGCCAGCGGAGCCCCCAGCGCCGGGAGCGCGATGTCATAGGCCAGATCGGTGACCGCGACGAAGCCCGCGTGGAACACGAGCGAGATGAGGCCGATGGCGGCCTCGGCCGCGGCATACAGGAGCAGCAGATTGCGCCATCGCCCGGTATTGCGGCTGCAGGCCCAGGCGCCGATCGCCATGCCGCCCATCAGGATGGCCAGCACCAGCGTCTGGGCATAGGCCGCATGCCCGAGAAACAGCTTGAGATAGTGGCTCCAGAGGGATTCGTAAATCAGCCCGGCGAAGCCGGAGACGGCGAATACCGCGAAGAACCATCCTCGAGTGAGAATCACCGCGTTCCGCCTTGCCGCACGCGCCAATCAGTGTCGCGGCCGCTCAGGAACCGAAGCCCGGAATCTTCGACTCGTCGACCTCGTCGATCTGTTCCTTGTCGAGGAATTGCTCAGCGTAGCGGCGGTATACCCTCTTGCGCACGAACACGTCGAACAGGTCCGGGTCGATGTGCCCGTTGAGCCTGAACCTGCCGAGGATCTCCAGGGACTCCGACAGCGTCTTGCCCTTCTTGTAGGGCCGGTCCTTGGCGGTGAGCGCCTCGAAGATGTCGGCGATGCCCATCACGCGCGCCTGCACCGACATCTGCTCGCGGGTCAGGCCTTTCGGGTAGCCCTTGCCGTCCATGCGTTCGTGGTGGCCGCCGGCGTATTCCGGGACGTTCTTCAGGTGGCGGGGCCAGGGCAGGGCTTCCAGCATCTTGATGGTCGCGACGATGTGATGGTTGATCACCTGCCGCTCTTCCGGGGTCAGGGTGCCGGCGCGAATAATGAGATTCTTCAGCTCATCCTCGGTGAGGAAGCGCGCCTGGTGGCCGGAGATGTCGGTCCAGGTATAGCCCGCGATCGCCTTGACGCGCTCGATGTCGGCGTCACGCATCGCCTCGCCGCCGATGTTGCAGGCGCGCAGGAACGCGCGGTCCTCGTCCAGCCGGCGCAAGCGCTCGCGGTGGCGCGCGTCAGCGGCATCGTGCTCGGCACGCTTGGCGCCGTGCGCCACCAGCAGCGCCTTCTCCTTCAGCAGTTCGATTTCCGCGTCGCGCTTAAGGACCTCGAAGCGCGTGTCGATGAGGTGGACGCGGTCGAAAATCGCCTCCAGCTTGGTCGCCTTGTCGACCACGTGCACCGGCGTGGTCACCTTGCCGCAGTCGTGCAGCAGGCCGGCGATCTTCAGCTCGTAGCGGTCCTTGTCGGTCATGGTGAACGACGACAGCGGGCCATCCTGCGTTTCGTTGACCGCCTCGGCGAGCATCATCGTCAGCTGCGGCACGCGCTGGCAATGCCCGCCCGTGTAGGGGGATTTCTCGTCGATGGCGGTGTTCATCAGGTTGATGAAGGACTCGAACAGCTCCTCCAACTGGTTGATCAGCATCCGGTTGGTGAGCGCGATCGCCGCCTGCGAGGCGAGCGATTCTGCGAGGCGCTGGTCCGAGGCCGAGAACGCCATGATCTCGCCGCCGGGTCCCTGCGCGTTGATCAGCTGCAGCACGCCGATGATCTCGTTCTCGTGGTTCTTCATTGGCACCGTCAGGAACGATTTGGAGCGGTAGCCGGTCTTCTTGTCGAAATTGCGCGTGCCGGAGAAATCGAAACCTTCGGCGACATAGGCGTCCGGGATGTTGACCGTCTTGCCGGTCAGCGCCGCGTAGGCCGCCACCATGTTGTGGTTCGGCTTGCCGTCCTTGCCCTCCAGATGGATCGGATAGAAGGGCACCGGCGTGCCGGTGGTGCCGCCCAGGTAGTAGTGCAGCGAGGTCGTGCGCACGATCTCGAAGCGCAACGTCCGGTCCTCGGCGACCCGGTACAGCGTGCCGCCGTCGGCGCGAGTGATGGTCTTGGCGGCGACGAGGATGCTCTCGAGCAGGCGGTTGATGTCGCGCTCTGCGGAGAGCGATGCGCCGATCGCATTCAGCTGCTCGAGCCGCTGGCCGAGGTCTTCGCCCGCTTCCGCGGCAGCGAGCAGCCTGAGGCCCTGCGTGGATTCGGCGGTCGAACCGCTCATGGGCGCCGCGGCCCCCCGGTCACTTGATGCAGACCGAGCGGACTTCCTTGAGGCTGGTGACTCCCGACAGGCATTTTTCCATGCCGTCCTGCTTGAGCGTGCGCATGCCGCCTTCCATGGCCACCGCCAGCATCTCGGCCACGCGCGCCTTCTCCGCGATCAGCTTCTTCAGCGGGTCGGTCGCGATCAACAGCTCGTGCAGGCCGCAGCGGCCCTTGTAGCCGCTGTTGTTGCACTTCTCGCAGCCGACCGCCTTGTAGAACGTCAGCTGTCCCTTGTCGTTGCCGTAGGCCTTCACCCAGTCTCGGTAGACGCCTTCCATCGCCGCCTTGGGATCCTTCTTGAATGTGGAGGTGTTCTGCAGCTCCTCGCAATATTCCTGCAGGAACGCCTTGATCTCCGGCCCCTCCGGGTTGTAGGGCTGCTTGCAGCTGCACATGCGCCGCGCGAGGCGCTGCGCGAGGATGCCGAGCAGCGCGTCGGAAAAGTTGAACGGGTCCATGCCCATGTCGAGCAGGCGGATGATCGATTCCGGCGCCGAGTTGGTGTGCAGGGTCGCGAACACCAGGTGGCCGGTGAGCGAGGCTTCGATGCCCGTGCCGGTCGTCTCCTTGTCGCGCATCTCGCCGACCATGATGATGTCCGGGTCGGCGCGCAGGAACGCCTTCATGACCGCGGCGAAATCGAGACCCGCCTTCTTGTTCACCTGCACCTGACGCAGGCCCTTTTGCGTGATTTCCACCGGGTCTTCGGCGGTCCAGATCTTGGTGTCGGGCGTGTTCAGGTACTTGAGGACCGAGTGCAGCGTCGTGGTCTTGCCGGAGCCGGTCGGCCCGCAGACGAAGAACAGCCCGTACGGCTTGGCGACCGCCTTGGTCAGTTCCTCTAGGTTATAGGCTGAGAAGCCCATCTTCTCCAGCGGGATCGGCTCGCCGGCGGCGAGGATGCGCATGACCACGTCCTCGACGTTGCCCGCGGTCGGGATGGTGGCCACGCGCAGCTCGATGTCCAGGGGGCCGAACTTCTTGAACTTGATCTTGCCGTCCTGGGGCTTTCTCTTCTCGGAGATGTCCAGGTCGCACATGATCTTGAGCCGCGCCGCGAGCGCGGCGCGGTAGCTCGCCGGCACCTCGATGTACGGCTGCAGGTTGCCGTCGCGGCGGAAGCGGATCTCGGTCTTCGCCTTGCCGGGATACGGCTCGATGTGAATGTCCGACACGCCCTGATTGTAGGCGTCGATGATGATCTTGTTGACGAGCTTCACCAGCTCGTTGTCGGCGGCCGCGGAGACATCGTCCGCGTCGGAACCCTCCGCCGCCTCGCCGGATTCCTCGCCGCCCAGGTCGGCCAGCATGTCGCCGATGTCGCCGGTATCGACCGCCTCGCCGCCGTAGAACTGGTTGACGGTCTCCTTGAACTCCTTCTGCGTCGTGACCTTGTAGATGAGCTTCGACTTCGGGAACACGTTGGACGCGATGCGCGAGCTGCGGATGCGCTCCGGGTCGAGGCACAGCACCGACAGGCCTTCCTTCGCCTCGTCGATCGGCAGCCACTGGTTGGCCTCGACGTATTCGCGCTTGAGGTTCTTCAGCAGGTCCATCGGCTTGATGCGGTCCGCCTTGTAGGGCTCGTACGGCGCGCCGAAGAATTTCGCCAGCGCCGCACCGATTGCCGCGACCTTCACCTGGAACTCGTCGACGAGCACCGCTTCGATGTCGATGGCCTTCTTGCGCGCCTGGCGCGAGGCGAGCTCGAACTCGCCGGCCGACAGCACCGCGTCGGCGATCAGGTAGTCGTACTTGGTCTTGACCAGCTGCGGCTTCTGCCGCTGCTTGAACGCGATCGCGAGCGTCTGCGCGAGCTCGGTGACACCCTCCTCGGCCAGCACCCCGAACGGCACGCCTGCCTTGTTGTTGATGATCTGGATGACGCCGATCAGCTCGGCGCCGCCCTGCTCGACGATCGGCGCCACCAGCTGCTGCTTGGTGCGGTAGCCGGTTCGCTTGTCCACTTCCTGGAGGAAACGCAGGCTCGGGTTGAGCGCCTTCAGTTCCGCGTCGTCGTAGACGTCCTTGATGTTCGCCAGCTTGCGCGCCATCGCGACGTAGCCCGCGATCGAATGCTCCGCGATCGGCAGCTTGAGGTCCTTGAACGAGTTGAGCCCGGTCTTCACCTTGGAGACGATCGACTGCTTGTCCTCGCCCAGCGAGTAGATGGTCAGCCGGTCAGCGTTGAACAGCTGGCAGATGTCCGCGCTGACATCCAGGATGATCTCGTCGATGTTGCTGGTCGCGTGGATCTTGTTCGTGACCAGTTGCAGCTGCTTCTGGAAAGCGAGCCGGAGGTTGACGTCCGTGCCTGTCGCCGAAGGATGGCTGAGTACCGCGCTCATTCGAGTCTCCCGTCCGTGCGTAGGCTATCGCAGCCTCGGGTTGTCGGCCATTCTACACCCACCCCCATGATTATTAACAGGCTTTTCCCCTTCCGCGCCGCTCAGAACTCGAACACCTGGCCGTTCTGCAGCATGCGCGGGCGGTGGCGGCGCACGCTCTCGCCCACCTCGCGCATCGTGAGCTCGGTCTCGCCGGGCTTGAGGTGGGTGATCCAGACCTCCGGATCGAGCCTTAGCTTGGCCAACTCCTCGGCGAGCATCGAAGGGCAAAGATGCTTGGATACCTCGGCGAGCTGCCGCTCCTGGTTCGAGAATGCGGTCTCTACGATGAGGAATTTCAGGTCGGCGATGCGGTTGACGATGCGCCAGAGTTCGTCGTTCGGCCCGGTGTCCCCCGTGAATACCAGGCTGCCGGAACCGCTGTCGAGGTGGTAACCGACCGCGGGGACCGTGTGCATCGCAGGCAGCGCGGTAAATCCGCGCGCCGACAGGCGCACGCAGCGCCCCGGCTCGATCTCCTCATAGCGCATGAACGGCGCACTCGCGGAGGGGATCTCCGTGAAGTCCGGCCAGATCGTCCAGTTGAACAGGTGATTCCGGAGGATCTCGATGGTCGCCGCCGTGGCGTGCACCCTGAGCGGCTGCGTGCGCATTCCCCCCACCGTGTCCACCAGGAACGGAATCGAGCCGACGTGATCGAGATGCGAATGGGTGACGAAAACATGGTCGATGCGCGCGAGTTCGGCGAGCGACAGATCGCCGACACCGGTTCCCGCGTCGATCAGGATGTCGTCGTCGACCAGAAATGAGGTCGTCCGCAGGTCGCGGCCGATTCCACCGGAGCATCCAAGAACGCGAAGTCGCATCTGAACCGTTCCTCCTCCCGGCGCTCGGGACAAGCCGGGCCGCGACCCGCCGTCCGTCAGCTCTTGTGGAAGAACTCCATCTTGATGCCGGCAATCTCGATCAGGTCATGGTCCTTGAGCGCGTGCGGCGCGGACCCGATCGGCTGCCCGTTGACCGTCGGGCGCTGCGCGCCTTCGACGTGGGTGATGAAATAGCCCTGCGGGCGGCGCGTGAGCACCGCCACCTGCACGCCGGGCTTGCCCAGCGTCGTGAGGGGCTTGGACAACTCGAGCTCCTTGCCGGCGTTGGCTCCCGACAGGAGCTGGATCGCACCCAGCGGCTGGCCGCCCGCCCGGGGCGGGGGCCCAGCGGTCGGGGCCGCCGCAGGCGCGGCAGGAGCAGGCGCTGCGGCCGCTGCCGGCGCAGAGGCTGCGGCAGCGGCCGCCGGCGCGGTGGGCTTTTCCGCGGTGCCTGCGGCCTGGGCCGCATGACCGGAAGCCTGTACCGCGGCCTGGCGCATGGCCTGCGCCGCCTGCGCCCCCGCCGCACCTGCCGCCTTCGCCTGCTCGGCCGCGGCCTTCATCGCCGAGGGCCGCAGCACCATTGTCTTCTCGAAATCCGCCGCCGCCGCCGCGGGCTGCGCGCCCGCCTCCTGGATGAATTTCAGCTTGTACTTGCCCAGCTCGATGACGTCGTTGTTCTGCAGAAAATGCTTCTTGACCGGGTTGCCGTTGACGAGGGTGCCGTTGGTGCTGCCCAGGTCCTCCATGAACGAATCGTTCAGGATCGTGACGATGACCGCGTGCTCGCCGCTCACGGCCAAGTTGTCGATCTGGATGTCGTTGTGCGCCTTGCGGCCGATGGTCGTCCGCTCCTTGGAGAGCGGAATCTCCTTCAGGACCAGGCCATCCATGCTGAGTATCAGTTTCGCCATAGCTGACCCCTGCCCCTATTTTCGCCAACCGAAGAGTTTACCCATG
The DNA here is from genome assembly GCA_020845995.1 of Burkholderiales bacterium. Classification (GTDB taxonomy): domain Bacteria; phylum Pseudomonadota; class Gammaproteobacteria; order Burkholderiales; family SG8-39; genus RBG-16-66-20. The sequence continues at coordinate 19,646 of JADLES010000265.1, forward strand.
ACACCGCGCGGGGCGGGGTATTCCCGCAGGACGCGCACGAGTATAACCGATACGTTGTCCTTGCCCCCATTGTCATTGGCCATCTGCACCAGCTGCTGGGCGGCCAGCTTCAGGTTGCCCCCCAGCGCCTGCAGCGTCATGCCCATGTCCTCGTCGTCCACCATGTCGCACAACCCGTCGGAGCACAGCAGGTAGACGTCCCCCGGCCTGGTCGCGTATTCCTTTACCTCGGGCTCGACCGTCGGGTCGATCCCCAGCGCCTTGGTCACCAAGTTCTTGTGCTGTGCGTGCTTCGCCTGCTCGGCGGTGATGATGCCGCTGTCGATCTGCTCCTGCAGCAGCGAATGGTCGCGCGTCACCTGCGAGAACTTGCCTTCACGCAGCATGTACAGCCGCGAGTCGCCGAGATGGCCGACCGTCATCTTGTTGTCGTAGAACAGACACACCACCAGGGTGGTCCCCATGCCCGAATACTGCGGCTGACTCTGCGCGGCCTGGTAGATGGAGGTGTTCGCCTTGAGCACCTGCTCGCGGATCATTCTCCCCGCCAGCGGCGCCTTGGTTTCCGCGTCGATGTCGAACGGCTGCATCTTGGCGAGCAGCTGCTGGACCTCCGTGGTGATCACCGTCGTGGCCATGCCGCTCGCGACTTCCCCTGCGTTGTAGCCGCCCATTCCATCGGCGAGCACCACCAGGCCATTCGCCGGATCCGACGCGATCGAGTCCTCGTTGTGCGAACGGACCATGCCCGGGTCGGTGCAACTCGCGATTTCGAGAACCTGGCTGTAATTCATCCGATTCCCGGAAAAACTGACTTCTTCATGCGGCGATCCGAACTCCCCGGTTGCAGGTGCGTGTAAGGCGGGCCGGCAGCGCGAAAATTCTACGCCAGCCTGCCCCCGGCAGGCGCTGTGATCGGACGCGCGCTTCCCCCTAGGAAAACAGCTCCCTGCTCCGCATTTTTGCAGTTAATTATGAGCTACGTCAAATATTTGGGCGCACCCCGCCCTCGACCCTCCGGGCCGAAACGCGATACCCGAAGAAGACGGATTAATCGCCGAGCTGCTGCCCGGCCTTGATGCTTCCCGCCGCCAGCAGCTCGCCGGCCCCGAGTTTCTTGCCTTCGCCCAGCTTCGCCCGCAGCACCTCGATGCGCCCCCCCTGCGCGGTCACCTGGAAGGCCCCGTCGGCCGCGTCCACGACCTCGCCGATCTTGCCCTTGACCGCGCCAAAGGTTCGCACCGGGAGCTTCCTGCAATCGAAGATCTGCAGTCTGACGCCGCTCAGCGTGGTCCAGGCGCCGGGCGCGGGATTGCAGCCGCGGATCAGGTTGTGCACCACATCGACGTGATTCGCCCAGTTGATTCTCGCCTCGGCCTCGCGGAACCATCCCTCGTAGGTGGCGAGCGATTCGTCCTGGATCCGCTCGTGGTGCTTGCCGGCGACCACCAGGTCAGCGGCCTCCAGCATCGCCTGCACGCCCATCGGGAACAGGCGGTCGAAATACACCGTGCCGAGGGTGTCGTCGGGGCCGATCGCGATTTCCTTCTGCAGTATGACGGGCCCCTCGTCCAGGCCGTCGGTGGGCCGGAAAATGGTCAGGCCGGTCTTCGTCTCGCCTCGCGAGATCGGCCAGTTGATCGAGCTGGGGCCCCGGTATTTCGGCAGCAGCGACGGGTGGTACTGGATCGTGCCGTGCTTGGGGATATTCACGAAGTCCCGAGGCGCGAACTGCAGCACGAAGGCCATGATGCCGATCTCCGCGTCGAGCTCCTTCAGCGCCTGCTTCGCCTCCTCGCTCTTCAGGGACGCGAACTGGAATACCTTCACGCCCTGCTCCCGCGCCGCAACCTTGAGCGCGTCGGGCCTGCCGCCCGCCTTTTCCGGCGCGCAGAACACGCCCGCGACCTGGTCGCCGCGCGCAAGGAAGGCTTCGAGCACGGCCTTGCCGAAGTCCTGCTGGCCGACGATGGCGATCTTCATCAGGCGGCCTTCTTCGGCGGCAGGCTGAATGCGCCCGCCGACTTCAGCGAACTGATTTTTTCTTTCGAGTAGTGCAAGACCTCATGAAGGATCTCGTCGGTATGCTCTCCCAGCGTCGGCGAGCGCTGGATGACCGCCGGAGAGGCCGAGAGCTTGATCGGCATGCCGACGTTCCACCACTTGCCGCGCTGCGGATGGTCGAGCTCGACCCACATGTCGCGGCCGCGCACGTGCTCGTCGCCGGCGAGGTCCTCGGTGCTCATGATCGGCCCGCAAGGCACGTCGAGCGCGTTGAGGATCTCCATCAGTTCCCGCTTGTTGTATTTCTCGGCGAACTTGTTGATCAGCGTCCACATCAGCTGCTGGTTCTTGCGACGCTCGCCGATGCTGGCGAAGCGCGGGTCGGCGGCGAGGCCGGGCACATGCACCTCCGGCCCGATGCGCCTGGCGAGATCTTCCCACACCGCCTCCTGCACGACGATATAGAGCCAGTCGTTCGCGCCATGCGGCTTGCAGTGGATGGCATTGCCGAGCTGCCCGCCGCCGGAGTCGTTGCCGGCGCGCGGCACTTCACCCATGTCCTGGTAGGTCGGCACGGAGTACTCGGGCAGGTCGCCGCGCGTGAGGCGCTGGTGGTCGCGGAATTTCACCCGGCACAGGTTCATCACGCCGTCCATCATCGCCACCTCGACGTACTGCCCCTGGCCGGTCCTCTCGGCCTGGCGCAGCGCCGCGAGCAGACCGATCGCGAGGTGCAGGCCGGTGCCCGAATCGCCGATCTGCGCGCCGGTCACGTACGGCGGGCCGTCGGGCACGCCGGTGGTGCTCATCGCGCCGCCCATCGCCTGCGCGACGTTCTCGTAGGCCTTGAAGTCGGCGTAGGGGCCGCTCGAGCCGAAACCCTTGATCGAACCCATCACGATCTTCGGATTGATCCCGTGGATTCTCTCCCAGCTGAAACCGAAGCGGTCGAGCACCCCGGGGCCGAAATTCTCCATGATGATGTCGCACGTCGCGAGCAGGTCCGTGAATACCTGCTTGCCCTCGTCCGACTTCATGTTCACCGTGATCGAGCGCTTGTTGCAGTTGAGCATGGTGAAGTAGAGCGAATCCGCGCCCGGCACGTCGCGCAGCTGGCCGCGCGTCGCGTCGCCGACGGGATTCTCCACCTTGATCACGTCCGCGCCCAGCCAGGCGAGCAGCTGCGAGCAGGTCGGGCCCGCCTGCACGTGCGTCATGTCGAGGATGCGTACGCCCTTGAGTGCTTCCATGTGTTTTTCCGGCTCCTCTATTTCTTGCGGGCCGAAGGGTTGAGGCTGGTGATGCGGCCGCTCTCCGTGCCCGCGGTCTCGTCGATCACGGCATTGATCAGCGTCGGCCGCTTCGAGCGGATCGCCTCTGCCATCGCCTTGCGCAGCTCCGCCGGCGTCGAGGCCTGCACGCCCACGCCGCCGAAGGCCTCCATCAGCTTGTCGTAGCGCGCGCCCTTCACGAACGCGGTCGGCGCCGGGTCGCGGCCGGTGGGATCCTTGTCGGTGCCCTTGTACACGCCGTTGTTGTTCATGACGACGATGCACACCGGCAAGTTGTAGCGGCAGATGGTCTCCACCTCCATCCCGGAGAAGCCGAAGGCGCTGTCGCCCTCGACGGCGATCACCTGCTCGCCGCTCACCGCCGCCGCGGCGACGCAGTAGCCCATGCCGACGCCCATGATGCCCCAGGTGCCGACGTCGATCCTTTTCCTGGGCCGGAACATGTCGACGATCGAGCGCGTGAAGTCGAGCGCGTTGGCGCCCTCGTTGACGAACAGCGCCTCGGGATTCTCCCTGACGATGTCGCGCACCACGTTGAGCGCGCTGTGGAAATTCATCGGCACGGGATTCCTGGCCAGCGTCTCGGACATCTTGGCGACGTTGGCCGTCTTCTTCTCGTTGATGGCGTTGATCCATTCCGCCGGCGGTTTCGTCCAACCCGATTTCATTTCATTCAGGAGAGAAGAAACACAAGAGCCGATGTCGCCGATCAGCGGCGCGTCGACGCGCACGTTGCTGTCGGCTTCCTGCGGCGAGATGTCGATCTGCACGAACTTCTGCCCGCCCCAGGCCTTCGCGCCCTTGCCGCCCCAGGTCTTGCCCTTGCCGTGCGATAGCAGCCAGTTCAGGCGCGCGCCGATCAGCATCACCACGTCCGCCGCGGGCAGCACGAAGGAGCGCGCCGCCGATGCGCATTGCTCGTGCGTGTCGGGCAGCAATCCCTTCGCCATCGACATCGGCAGGTACGGAATGCCTGTTATTTCAATCAGGTTTTTTAGCTCAGAATCGCATTGCGCATAGGCTGCCCCCTTGCCGAGGATGATCAGCGGCTTTTGCGCGCCTTTCAGCAGGTCGAGCACGCGCGCCACGGCCTCCGTCGCCGGAATTTGCTTCGGCGCCGCGTCTACGACCTTGATGAGCGTCTTGCGACCCAGTTCCGCGTCGATGCTCTGCGCGAACAGCTTGGCCGGCAGGTCGAGGTAGACGCCGCCCGGGCGGCCCGAGACCGCGGCACGGATCGCGCGCGCGATGCCAACGCCGATGTCCTCGGCGTGCAGCACGCGATAAGCGGCCTTGGCGACGGGCCGGGCGATGGCGAGCTGGTCCAGCTCCTCGTAGTCGCCCTGCTGCAGATCGACGATCTCGCGCTCGCTCGAGCCGCTGATGAGGATCATCGGGAAGCAGTTCACCGTGGCGTGCGCGAGCGCGTTCAGGCCGTTCAGGAAGCCGGGCGCCGAGACCGTCAGGCAGATGCCCGGCTTCTGCGTGAGGAAGCCGGCGATCGACGCCGCGTAGCCCGCGCTTTGCTCGTGGCGGAATGCGAGCACGCGAATGCCGTCGGCCTGCGCGCGGCGCGCGAGGTCGGTGATCGGGATGCCGGGCAGCCCGAATATCGTGTCGACGCCGTTCAGCTTCAGCGCGTCAATGACCAGCTGGAAGCCGTCGGCCATCGGCTCTTGCTGCACATCGCCGCCCGCGGCGATTTGGGGTTCGATGGTGCCCATGAAAATCCCACTCGACGAGAGGCAAAAATGATAGTGAGCGCTCTCGCGCCTGACCTTGACGGAGGTCAAGCGTTTTCAGTCTAATCGGCGTGAGCCATGACCGCGATCACCCAGCATCCGCAACGCAATACGCTGCGCATGAAGCTGCGGGAGAACCGGCTGCTGAGGGAGCTGCGCCCGGAGCAATGGGAGGCGCTCGAGCCGCTGCTGGCGGTGGGGGAATACCGCAAAGGCGAGCGTCTGGCCCGCCAGGGGGACGAGGAGATGGTGCAATTCTTCGTCCTCGAGGGCATGGTCAAACGGGTCGTGTCAAACCCGGAGGGCCGCGAGATGATCCTGCGCTTCGCGGTCGAAGGAGAGATGGACACATCCTACGCCGCCTGGCGCCTGCGCACCCCCATTCCGTATTCCATCGTCGCGGTCACCCGCGTACGCGCGGCCGAGGTGCCGATGCCGCAATGGGTTGAGTTTCTCGAGGCCAATCCCGACCTCAAGCAGCGCTTCGAGTACGAGGTGATGAAGCTGATGTCGGAGGTCATGGCGCACACCATCACCCTGCACCTGCTGAACGCGCCCGGGCGCCTGTCGCGCTTTCACCGCAAGCACCCGGACCTTGCCGCGAGCATCCCCAAGAAGGAGCTTGCCGCCTACCTCAACCTGACGCCGGAAACCCTTTCGCGGCTGAAGCAGAAGCTCGGCAAGCCGTGAGGGCTAGTAGTTGCCGCGCAGCCGCCGCCAGGCCGCCGAGACGAGCGGCCAGAACAGCAGGAGCAGCGCCAGCCCGGTCATGCTGCCGACCAGCGCGTTGGAGAAGAACACGGTCATGTCGCCCTGCGACGCGAGCAGCGCGCCCCGGAACGAGGCCTCGGCGGCATCGCCGAGAACGATCGCGAGCACCAGCGGCGCGAGCGGGTACTGCAGCTTCTTGAACAGGTAGCCGAGCACGCCGAACACCACCATCATCCAGACGTCGAAGATGGAGTTATGGATGGTGTAGGCGCCGATCGCGCACACCACCATGATGATCGGCGCGATCACCGAGAACGGCACGCGCAGGATCGCGGCGAAGAGCGGCACGCAGGTGAGCACCACGATCAGCCCGGCGATGTTGCCGAGATACATGCTGGCGATCAGGCCCCACACGAAGTCCTTCTGCTCGGTGAACAGCAGCGGCCCGGGCTGCAGGCCCCAGATCATCAGCCCGCCGAGCAGCACCGCGGCGGTCGGCGAGCCGGGCACGCCGAGTGTGATCATCGGCAGCAGCGCCGAGGTGCCGGCGGCGTGCGCCGCGGTTTCCGGCGCGACCACGCCTTCGATCTTGCCGGTACCGAACTGCGCGCCGTCCTTCGAAAAGCGCCGCGCAACGCCGTAACTCATGAAGGAGGCGGGCGTGGCGCCGCCCGGCACGATGCCCATGAAGCAGCCGACGACCGACGAGCGCACCGAGGTCAGCCAATAGCGCGGCAGCTCCTTCCATGTCTCGAGCACGACCTTGGTGTCGAGCCTGGCCCTGGCGCCCTTGAACGCAAGGCCCTCTTCGAGCGTGAGCAGGATTTCGCCGATGCCGAACAGGCCGATGACCGCGACCAGGAAGTCGAAGCCGGTCAGCAGGTGCGTGGAGCCGAACGTGAGGCGCAGCGTCCCGGTGACCGGGTCGGTGCCGACCGCGGCGAGCGCGAAACCGGTCATCATCGCGGCGAGCGTCTTGAAAGGGGGCTCCTTGCTGGTGCCGACGAAAGCGCAGAAGGTGAGCAGGTACACCGAGAAGAATTCCGGATAGCCGAAGGCGAGGGCGAAATTCGCGACCACCGGCGAAAGGAAGGTGATGACGATGACGGCGACCAGCGCGCCGACGAAGGATGAGGTAAAGGCGGCCGCGAGCGCGTTGCCCGCGCGGCCCTTTTGCGCCAGCGGATAGCCGTCGAAGGTCGTCGCCACCGACCAGGGCTCGCCCGGGATATTGAACAGGATCGAGGTAATGGCGCCCCCGAACAGCGCGCCCCAATAGATGCAGGAAAGCAGGATGATTGCCGAGGTGGCGCCGCCGGGCGATTGCGCGAGACCGAAGGTAAGCGGCAGCAGGATGGCGACGCCGTTCGCCCCGCCCAGCCCGGGCAGCACGCCGATGATCACGCCGAGGATCACTCCGGCGAACATGAACGCGAGGTTCCGGTACGACAGGGCGACCTCGAAACCGTGCAGCAGCGACTGGATCTCTTCCACGGTTGCCCCGCCGCCCTAGAACAGCGCCCGCAGCCAGAGCGAAGCCGGGCGAAGCGCGGCGACCAGCCATTCGGCCGCCGGCCCCTTGGGCAGCGGGATCTGGAACCACAGCTCGAAAACGGCGAGGAAAAACACGCCCTGGCCGAACGCGACGACGCCGATCTTCCACCAGGCGTACTTGCCCAGCGCGCGCATGAAGTAGGCGACGAACAGCACCGAGGCCTCGTACAGACCAATCCAGCCGACCAGGGCGACGTAGACCGCGGTCGGCACGAGGACCGCGAGCACGAGCTTCAATTGGTCGACCGCGACAAAGGCCTTGTCCCTGTCCCGCCGCGCCCTGAGCGCGCTGGCCGCGTTGACCAGCGCCGAAACGCAGATGATCAGGCCCACATAGAACGGGAAGTATCCCGGCTTGGGCCCGTGCACCTCCTGCCAGCCGATTCCCAGTCGCAGGCTGTCGGTGATGACCAGCGCGCCCAGCAAGAAAAAGAGCGCCGCGACCGCGATCTCGGCGCTCTTGTGACCGAACGCAGCCCGGCCAGCGCGATCCTGCGGGCCTTCGCTCATTCCCCTCCCCTGATCGAGCCGGCCGCTACTGGCCGGCGATGAACCCCGCCTTCTTCATCAGCGCGACGTGCCGTGCCTCCTCTCTGGCGACCCAGTCGGCGTATTCCTTGCCCTTGAGCCGCGTCAGGTTGAAAGCGCCGTCTTCCATCAATTTCTTCCACTCCGGCGTCTCGACGACTTTCGCGAACAGGTCGGTGTAGTACTTGACCTGGTCGGGCGTCACGCCCGCCGGCATGAAGATGCCGCGCAGCATCAGGTAGTCGATGTCCAGCCCGCTCTCCTTGCAGGTCGGGATGTCGGCCCAGGCCATCTTGTCGGTCACCTTGGCCTTGTAGGGAAGGCGATTGAGCTCGAACACGCACAGGGGCCTGAGCTTGCCGGCGCGCCAATGCGCCACCGCCTCGATCGGATTGTTCACGGTCGAATCGACGTGCCCGCCAACGAGCTGCGTCGCCACGGCGCCGCCGCCCTTGAAGGGAATGTAGGTGAACTTCGCGCCCGTGCCCTGCTCGAGCGCCGCGGTGATGATCTGGTCTTCCTGCTTCGCGCCGGTGCCGCCCATCTTGAACTTGCCCGGGCCCGCTTTCTTCGCCGCCTCGATGTAATCCTTCGGCGTCTTGTAGGGCGTCGCCGCATTCACCCACAGCACGAAATTGTCCAGCGCCAGCATCTGCACCGGGGTCAGGTCGCGCCAGTTGAACGGCACGCCGGTCGCCAGCGGCGTGGTGAACAGGTTGGACAGGGTGATGATGATCTTGTGCGGGTCGCCCGCCGAGTTCTTCACGTCGAGGAAGCCTTCGGCGCCCGCCCCGCCCGACTTGTTGATCGGCAGGATCGCCTGCTTCATCAGTCCGTGCTTGGCGACGATGCCCTGAATCGCCCGCGCCATCTGGTCGGCGCCGCCGCCGGTGCCGGCCGGGATGATGAACTCGACCGCCTTGGTCGGCTCCCAGGACTGCGCAGCGCCCGGCGCGAACGCGGCAGCCGCGGCCAGCAGCACCGCGGCCGAGCGCATCATTCCAGCAAACTTGCTCTGCATAATCTTCTCCTCCTTGGTCCGGGATTCTGGAACCCTCGTATCGATCGAGACCTTGATGGCGGTCAAGAGTTCGGCGACTTGTCCGCTGCTTCCTGCGCGCGGCCCGCAGACGCCGCCTCCTGCCGCCGGGCCAGCCACTTGCCCCACAGCACCACCATCACGGCGCCGACCAGGCCCGCGACCGGCGCCAGCCTGACATCGCCGACGGTCGGATGGCCGTCGTTGAACGCGACGCCCATGCCGGTCATCCACTCCGCGAGCGCCGGATCGGTCACCAGCATCTCGCCGGCCACGAAACCGAGCAGGCCGCCGCCGATGGTGATGATCACCGGCCAGCGCTCCATGAGGCGCAGCAGCAGCGTCGAGCCGAAGATCACCAGCGGGATCGAGATCGCCAGGCCCAGGATCAGCAGCAGGTAGCTGCCCTGTGCCGCGGCCGCGACCGCGATCACGTTGTCGATGCTCATCACCAGGTCGGCGATCAGGATCGTCTTCACCGCGGCGATCAGGTTGTCGCTCGCGTCGATGTCCTCGTCGTCCTCCTCGGGCACCAGCAGCTTCACGCCGATCCAGAACAGCAGCAGGCTGCCGACGATCTTCAGCCAGGGCAGGGTCAGCAGCGCGACGGCGAAGATGGTGAGAACGATCCGCATCGCCACCGCGGCGCCGGATCCCCAGAGCACGGCGGCCTTCTGCTGCCGGGCCGGCAGGGAGCGCGCGGCGAGCGCGATCACCACGGCGTTGTCGCCCGACAGGATGATGTTGACGCCGATGATCTTGGCCAGGCCGATCCAGAATGCCTGGCTGGCGAGCTCCTCGAGCATGGCGAGCTATCGCACCAGCAAAACCGGCGTGTCCGAGATGTGCAGCACCTTGGTCGCCGTCGAGCCCAGCAGCGCCTTGCCCACCGCCGTCATGCCCCGCGTGCCGATGTAGATCAGGTCGCAGCGCGCGTCGCGGGCCCGCTTGACGATGGTCTCGGCGACTGGCCCGACCAGCACCGTGGCCTTGTGCTTGATTCCGGCGGCATCCAGCCGCCGCCGCGCGGCGGCAAGCCGGGCATCGCCCTCTTCCTGGTAGTAACGCTGGATCTGGCCCTTGCCGACGGCGAAGTGCATGCGCGGCAGTTTCGGCACCGGCAGGTGCACCGTCAGCAGCTCCACTTCGGGTTTCTCGCGGTACCAGTCGGCATGGTCGATCAGGCATTGCACCGCGCCCAGCGAGTTCCTCGAACCGTCCACCGCGATCAGTATCTTCATGGACGGAATTCTACCGCGCTAAAAGAGGCCCACTACCTTGCCGTCCACGAGGTCGATTTTCTCGGCCGAGGGCGTTTTGGGCAGACCCGGCATGGTCATGATGTCGCCGCAGATCATCACGACGAACTCGGCGCCCGCCGCGAGCCGCACTTCGCGGATGTTGACGGCATGGTCGTTCGGCGCGCCGCGCGTCGCCGCGTTGGTGGAGAACGAGGACTGGGTCTTCGCCACGCAGACTGGGAAGCGGCCGTAGCCATCGTCCTGCAGCTTCTGGATCTGCGCCCTGACCCTGGCGTCCGCGGTCACCGCGCCCGCGCGGTAGATCTTCGTCGCGATCTTGGTGATCTTCTCCCAGAGCGGATCGGCATCTTCGTAGACGAAGGCGGGCGTCGAGGGCTTGTCGCACAGTCCGACCACGATCTTCGCCAGTTCAGCGGCGCCCTTGCCGCCCTCGCCCCAGTGGCTCGCCGTCACGACCTGCGCCCCCAGCGCGCGCATTCTTTCCGTGACCAGCTTCAATTCGGCGTCGGTATCGAAGGTGAACTTGTTGATCGACACCACGCAGGGGATGCCGTAGACCCTGGACACGTTCTCGACGTGCCGCTCGAGGTTGACCAGGCCCTTCTCCAGGGCGGCGAGGTTTTCCTTGCTGACGTCCTTGACGTCGACGCCGCCGTGGTACTTCAGCGCGCGCATCGTCGCCACGATCACCGCCGCCGCCGGGCGCAGGCCGGTCTTGCGGCACTTGATGTCGAGGAACTTCTCGGCGCCCAGGTCGGCGCCGAAGCCCGCCTCGGTGACCACGTAGTCGGCGAGCTTGAGGGCGGACTGCGTCGCGAGCACGGAATTGCAGCCGTGGGCGATGTTGGCGAAGGGGCCGCCATGCACGAAGGCGGGGTTGTTCTCCAGCGTCTGCACAAGATTGGGCGCGAGCGCATCCTTGAGGAGGACCGTCATCGCCCCATGAGCCTTCAGGTCTCTTGCCCTGACCGGCTTCTGTTCCCTCGTATAGCCGACGACGATATTCCCCAGTCTCTGCCGCAAATCGTCCAGGGACGTCGCCAGGCAGAAGATCGCCATCACTTCCGAGGCGACCACGATGTCGAAGCCGTCCTCGCGCGGGTAGCCGTTCGCCGTGCCGCCGAGCGCGATGACGACGTCGCGCAGCGCGCGGTCGTTCATGTCCATCACCCGCTTCCACTGGATCCTGCGCGCATCGATGCCGAGCTCGTTGCCATGCGAGATGTGGTTGTCGAGCATCGCCGCGAGCAGGTTGTTGGCGAGCGCGATCGCCGAGAAATCACCCGTGAAGTGCAGGTTGATGTCCTCCATCGGCACGATCTGCGCGTAGCCGCCGCCGGCCGCGCCGCCTTTCATGCCGAACACCGGTCCCAGCGAAGGCTCGCGCAGGCAGATGATCGCCTTCTTGCCGATATGGTTGAGCGCGTCGCCCAGGCCCACCGTGGTGGTGGTCTTGCCCTCCCCGGCCGGCGTCGGACTGATCGCCGTCACCAGGATCAGCTTGCCGTCCGCGCGCCCTCGCAGCGTGTCGAGGAACTTGAGCGAAACCTTCGCCTTGTAGTGACCGTAGGGCTGCAGGTGCTCCTCGGCGATGCCGAGCTTGTCGAGCGCGACCCGCGAAATGCGCTGCAGTTTCGCGGCCTGTGCGATTTCAATGTCCGATGCCATGCCGGTTCCTTGGCGGTACCTGTCGAAGGCCGCATTCTCGAAGATCGCCGCCCGGCGCGGCCTTGACTGCGGTCAAGCCGCGCGGCGCTCGATTACTTGCCAAACACCACGCTGCACTTGATGCCCGCCGGGATCCTGTTGTTCGGATTGGGCAACTGCAGCCGCACCCCGAGTGTGCCGCTCGCCGCATCGATCAGCTTGTCGACCACGGTAACGCGGGCCTTGTGCGTGCCGGGAACGAACGGCTCGAGATTGACGCTGCCCGCGACGCCGCTGCGCAGTGAGCCGAACAGCTCCGCGGGCGCGATCACCTCGACATGCAGCGGGTTGATCTGCGCGAGCTTGAAGACCACCGACTTGTCGGTGCGGATCGATTCTCCCGGCGCCATGCGGCGCTCGACCACCACGCCATCGAGCGGGCTGACGATCGTGCGCAGGCGGAGCGATTCCTGGTTCCTCTTCAGCTCCTCCTGGTTCAGGAGCATCTCGGTCACCATCTCGTCGCGCTCCTGCGCCGAGATCAGCTGCTGGGCGAACAGCGCTTCGTTGCGCTCGACTTTGCGGCGAGAGTACTCGACACGCGCTTCGGACACCTTGACCTGGGCGGCCTCGACGCCTGACTGCAGCCTCGCGACGACCTGCCCCTTGCGCACGTGGTCGCCGCGGTCGACCAGGACCTGATCGAGGATACCGTCGACCGGGCTGCCAACGTTGGCGACCAGCGAGGGCTCAAGCAGGCACTCCAGGGCGCCGCCCGCCCTCGCGGCAGCCGAGCCCGAAGACGAGACCCGGCGCGGTTCCGCTCCCGGCGCTGGCGGCTGCGTCTGCGCGGCGGCGCCCAGCGCCACGGTCGCCGCGGCAAGACCTGCAAAGAACCTCTTCATTTCCCGATCGCTCCCGAAGGACGCCCGCGGGAGGCTCCCGCCGGCGGCAGCGATGCTACCACCTCTCTACATATGGCTGACTGGTGCAGCCGCCTTGCGCAGCCGCCGCAGGATGCCGCGAACCGTGCGGCGCGACGCGCGTGAATCGAGGCGCTTGCGTCCGCCGCCCGCCGGCGGCGGCTGCAAGGCGCGCAGACCCGCCAGACCCAGCGCGGCGGCCAGCAGCTCGCCATCACGCTGCCCCGGATTGACCGCGGCGGGCGGCGCGATGACCAGCGCGGCGGCGGCCTGCGCGCGCTCATCCGCTAGAACCGGCGCCGGCTCCTCGGCGCTCGGCTCCGCGCCGCGGTCTTGCCCCGTCGAATCGTCTTCCTCTTCCTGCGGAACCACGCCTTCGTCCTGCGAATCGGGGCGCTGCCCGCTCTCGAGGATAAGGTCGTGCCCCGCCTGCAGGCTCGCCACCGCGACGGTGGTGCTGAAGATCCTGCGGAAGGCATCGGCATCGAGCAAGCCGCCGGACAGGTCGCCGCCGAGCGCGCCCGCGATCAGGAGCTCGCTTTCCTGCAGATCTCCCGCCAGCCCCGCGCCGCCTTCGTCGTCGTCGCCCAGGCCGTCGGCATTGAATTCGTCGAACAGGGAGCCCGTAATCAGGTCATTGAAATCGGCCTGGATATTGGTCACAAACCCGTTGCGCAGCGTCACTGCCGCGTTATCCCCGAAGAGCAGGTCCTCGGACAGGTTGCCGTAGAGGAAGTCGCTGCCGGCCCCGCCGATGAGGATGTCGTTGCCGGTGCCGCCGTTGAGAATGTCGTTGCCGCCGAACAGCACGTCCACGGAAATGATGTACAGCTGCGTGCCGCCGGCCGAGAACGCCACCATGCCGCCGTCGCCGAACAGGATGTCGTTGCCGCCGGCGCTGTACACGACGTCGCTGAACGCGCCGCCCATCGCCACGTCGAATCCGTCTCCCGTGGAGATGGAGTCGTTGCCGCCCAGCAGCGGATCGCCCGTGAGCACCTGAAGCGGCGATCCGTCGGGATTGAAGATCGCCGTACCGTTGTCACCGGTCACGATGTCCGCGCCGCCGCCGGTGGTGATCGCGTCGCTCGCCACGCCGCCGAACACGAGGTTGTTGCCGTTGCCGGCGACGATGATGTCGTTGTCTCCCGTCGAGGCGACCGTATCGGTCGTCTGCGCGATGTTGACGATCGACGAGCCGGTGAAGAAGTCGATCTGCGCGTTGTCGCCGGCGATCGTGTCGTTGCCGGTGCCGGCCAGCAGGAGATCCGCGCCGAATCCGCCGATCACCACGTTGTTGCCGTCGCCGACCAGGAGGACGTCATCGCCGCCAAAGCCCAGCTCCGTGCTTTCGAAGGAGGTCGGATTGCCGGCGCTGTCGAAGTTAAAGTTGCCGTTGTCCCCCGCCACGAAATCGTTGCCCGCGCTGGGCACGGCCCCGGCCGAGAACGTGACCGCCGGATCGTTCACGTGGTCGTCGCCCAAGCCCGCCAGCACGACGTTGGTGCCTCCGCCCGCGACGATGGTGTCGCCCCAGGTCGGCTGATCGACCAGGCTGTCGGTGGTTTGCGCGGTCTGCACCTGCGACGGGCTCGTGTAGTAGGTGATCTGCGCGTTGTCCCCCGCGATCGTGTCGTTGCCCGCGCCCGCGGCCACGCTGTCGGCGCCCACCCCGCCCACCACCACGTTGTCGCCCTCGCCCGCGTAGAGCACGTCGGCACCGCCCGCGCTGGTGCCGGTGTTCTCGTAGTAGCTGAACGTGCCATCGCCCGCCCCCAGCACCGTAT
>JADLES010000266.1 GCA_020845995.1 Burkholderiales bacterium
AAGTAGGGGCAGGGGGTGCCGGGATCGCAGACCACGGTCGCGTCGCGCGGCAGGATCTCGTGCAGCGTGGCGACGATGCGCTCGGGGAGGATCGGTATGTCATCACGCGCGGCGAGCGTCCTGAATTCCGAGAATTTTCGATTCTTTGCGCCCTGAACGACGCTTTTCCCGTCCCGGGGAGTGGAATCCTTGATCAAACCGCAAAGCATCCCCAGAGCCAGCTTCGCATCGCCCACCAGCGCGACTTCGGTCGGGTAGTTGGCGCCCGGAACCATGGGGTCGACATCGACGTGGATCACCCGGGTGCCTGGGGCAGGGTGGCGCCAGCGTTCCGTGGTCACCGAACCCGCGCGGCAGCCGACGAACATGACCAGATCCGCCTTCATGAGCGCTGCGCGCGTCGGCGGCGTGCCGCCGTTCGAGCCGACCACGCCGAGGCACAGCGGGTGGTCTTCGGCGAGGCTGCCCTGGCCGCTGACCGTGGTCGCGACCGGCGCCCCCAGCGCCGAGGCAAGTCGCTCCAGCTCCTGCATCGCCCCTGAGATCACCACGCCGCCGCCGCAGACGAAAACAGGCCGCTTTGCCGCGCTCAGAAGGTCTGCCGCTTTCTCGATTTTTTCCTTTTCGGGAGCGGTTCTCGAAGACGGAAAGACGCCAAGCGCGGCGTCCGCCCAAACCTCGTTCTCCGGGACCGTTCCATTCTGCACGTCGAAGGGCAGTCCCAGGTGCGCCGCGCCCGGCCGTCCCGTCGTCATTGTCCGAAACGCGCGCCGCACCGCCTCGGGCAGCTTGTCGGCCCGGTCGATCACCTCTGATCGCTTGGTCAGCGGCCGATACAAGGCTTCCTGATCGAGTTCGGTCAGCGCGTAGCGGCCGCGCGAGGTGGTGGAAATGTCGGTGGTGATCCCAAGCACCGGGATCGAGCTCTCGTTGGCTTCCACGATGCCCGGCAGCAGGTAGGTCGCCCCGCCTCCCGATGGCCCCTCGCACACTCCTACGCGCCCGCTCACGCGCGCGTAGCCGTCCGCCATATAGGCAGCGGAGCGCTCGTCCCGGGTCAGGATGTGCTGCATGCCATGGTCGAGGCGCGCGAGCGCGTCGTAGAACGGCAGGCTGGTGTCGCCGCACAGGCCGAAAATGTGCCTGACGCCATGCAGCTGCAGCATGCGCACCATCGCCTCGGCGCCGGTTATCTGGCTCATGCCCTTGAATTTCTCCTTGCTCGTCTGGCCGCGCAACGATACCTAATTTTGGTAGGCGAGAGCGATTCGCGTGGAAGGCGCAAAACCCTCGCCAGGGCCTTGCGAATACATACGATAATATGCATACTGAGAGGTCGTGAAGTTCACTTGGGACGAAGCGAAGCGGCAGGCCAATATCGTCAAGCACGGATTCGATTTTGCAGATGCCGAAAAAGTGTTCGCGGGACCGATGGTCCTTCTTGAAGACGATCGGGATACTTATGCCGAGCAGCGCATGATAGGTATCGGATTGCTCGATCAGGTCGTTGTCCTGATCGTGCATGTGGAGGGCGAAAAGGTCATCCGCATCATTTCGATGCGAAAGGCGGACAGCGATGAAACGGATCTCTACTACCAGAATGTCGGCTACTTCTGACGACGAGGCGCCGAAGCTGACGCAGGCGCATTTCGAGCGCGCGCGGTATCGGGTGGGTGGGCGCGACGTCAGCCGCGCCGAATGGCAGGCAGCGGCGCGGGCGCGCATTGGCAAGCAGCGCATCAGCATCATGCTGGACACCCCGATCGTGGAGCACTATAGGGCCAAGGCCGGCGAGCGCGGCTATCAGACGCTCATCAACGATACCTTGCGCCGCGCCGTGGACGGCGAGCAGTTCGTGGCGGACATGCGATCGGTCATCCGCGAGGAACTGCAGCGCGCGGGAGAGAAGCGGAAATAGGGGACTATCTCTTCGCCTGAATCACGACAGATCCGTCTTTTGAACCTTCAACGCATGGCCTGGGCCACCTCAAAGCACGGTATTCCAATCGACCAGCGCTCCAAGGAAGCCGAGCATCTGTCGATGCTGAGGGCGCTGGTCGAGGCCGCCGAGGATATTGAGTTGGGCCGCACCTACGTCTGGGACGAATTCGAGTCCCGGCTCGCTCGCATGCGCGCAAAGGCAACACGTATCGCCAGTAGCGTCCGGATCAAGCCGCGATCTCGAGCAAGAGCGCGGCGAGCGCCTCGGAGGCGGTGATGTGCGGGTTGTGGCTGGCGTCGATTTCGTCGTGGCCCCAGCCTTCCTTCTTCGCGCGCTCGTAGTAAGGCCGAAAGCCGTCGTCGGGGCGGCAGCGCTGGCAGTAGATGTAGTGGCGCGGCAGGGTGAGCTCGCCGTGCAGCAGCCTCAGCGGCTGATGCCGTCTCCTCCCCGCTATTCGTCGGAGCGTGGAGCGATACCGAGTTTTTCGTAGACCGGGCGGATCGCGCGGCGGATTTTCGCGAGCTGCGTCCAGTAGGCGAACGCGGCGCCCAGCGCGATCAGGCCGCCGCAGGCGAGGGTGGCGGGCGGGCCGATGCGTTCGGCAAGGAGGCCCGCGGCCAGCGCGCCGATCGGCATGATGCCGAGGAAGGACATCATGTAGATGGAGACCACGCGCGCGCGCATGGTGTCTTCGACGATGGTCTGCAGGACGGTGTTGGTGGCGGCGGCCGAGAGCATCGCGCCCATGCCCACGAGGACCAGCATCGGCAGCGCCAGCCACAGGGAGGCGGCGAAGGAGAAGGCGACCAGCGCCGCGCCCGCGGTGGCGGCGGTGAAGGGCATGAGGCTGAGCAGGCCGCGCACCGAGGGTTTCATGGCGAGATAGACCATTCCGGAGACCGCGCCGAAACCGCCCGCGGCGATCAGCCAGCCGAGCGTGCCCGAGTCGCCGTGGAACACGTCGCGCGCGAAATAGGGCGCGAGCGACTGGTAGGGTTGTACCGCGAGGCTCACCGCCGAGACCAGCAGCAGCGCGCTGCGCGTGGGCAGGAAGCCGTAGGCGTAGCGGAATCCCGCGGCCAGCTGGGCGCGCCAGCCGGTGGCCGATCTTTCCGTCGGCCGGGGCGTGGCGCGGATGGCGAGCAGCGCCGCGATCACGGCGCAGCGCATGAGGCTGTTCAGCCCGAAGCCCCAGATCTCGCCGAACGCGGAGATCACCGCGCCGCCGATCATCGGCCCCACGAAGCGCGCGCCGTTCATCAGCACCGAGCTGAAGGCGATCGCGTTGGGCAGGTCTTCCCTGCCGCCCACCAGCTCGACCAGCTGCGCCTGCCGCGCCGGCGAATCCATGGAATTGATGACCCCCAGCGCGAGATTAGCCGCCACCAGGTGCCAGGCCTCGAGCTGGCCCGAGGCGAGCAGCGCGAGCATCGCCAGCGATTGCGCGAGCGCGCCGCTTTGCGTCATCAGCAGCACGCGGCGCTTCCTGCGCCGGTCGACCCAGACCCCGGCGAACGGTCCGAGCACGAGCACCGGGATATGCAGCGCGAAAGTCGCCAGGCCGAGCATGAACGCCGAGCCCGACAGGTGGTAGACCAGCCAGCTGGTGGCGATCATCTGCAGCCAGGTGCCGGTCTGCGCGATGCCCTGCCCGGCGAAATACAACCGGTAGTCGCGGTGGCGGAACGCGCGCAGGCTATGAGGCAGCGGCACGGAGGAGGCGGCGCGATCGCTGGTTACAATGCACGGGGGACGGATTATGAAGGCGTTTTCCATTGAAGAGCTCCGGCGGAAGGCGAAACGCCGGCTGCCGCGCGCGGTGTTCGATTTCATCGACGGCGGCGCCGAGGACGAGCGCACGCTGCGCGAGAATCGCGCGGCGTTCGAAAGGGTCCGCCTGACCCGGCGGGTGCTCGCCGGAGTGGCGCAGGTCAGCACGGAGACGACCATCCTGGGAAAACCGTCCCGGCTTCCCATCGCCGTTGCGCCCACGGGGGCGATGGGCTTCGGCTGGCGCGGCGGCGACGTCGCGGTGGCGAAGGCCGCGGCGGCGCACGGCATCCCGTTTTCGCTGTCCGCCGCCGCCACCGCGAGCATCGAGCGCATCGCCGAGCAGGCGCAGGGCCGGCACTGGTTCCAGGCCTATTTCTTCCGCGACCGGGAATACAGCTTCGGCTTGATCGAGCGCGCGCGCAGGGCGGGCTACGACACGCTCATGGTCACGGTGGACCTGCCGGTGGGCGGCAAGCGCGAGCGCGACTTTCGCAACGATTTCGGCATTCCCTTCCGCTTCACGCCGAGGAACGTGCTCGATTTCGCCACCCGGCCCGCCTGGGCGCTTGACATGCTGCTGCGCGGCGTGCCGCGGCTGGAGAACCTCGCCGGCATGGCGGCGCGCGGCGCCAGCACGCGGGACCTCGCTTCCTCGGTCGGGCGCGACCACGATTCCTCCCTCGACTGGGAGCTGATCCGGCGGGTGCGCGACGCCTGGCCCGGCAAGCTGCTGCTCAAGGGCGTGGTGCATCCGGCCGACGCGGAGCGCGCAGTCGCCTCCGGCTGCGACGGCGTCATCGTTTCCAACCACGGCGGCCGCCAGCTGGACGGCGAGATCGCGTCGTTCGATGCGCTGCCGCAGGTGGTGCGCGCGATCGGCGGCAAGGCGAGCGTGCTCATGGACGGCGGCGTGCGCCGCGGCGCGGACGTGCTCAAGGCGCTCGCGCGCGGCGCGGAGGCGGTGATGGTCGGCCGCGCGACCTTCTACGGCGTGTGCGCGGCCGGCGAGGCGGGCGCGCGCCTCGCGCTCGACATCCTCGCCGAGGAGCTGGCGCGCACGATGCAGCTGTGCGGCGCGCGCCGCGTGGCCGAGATCGGCCCGGAGCTGCTGCAAGGTTGAGTGAGCCGCAGCCCTGGTGGCGGAACGGGAAGGTGATGGTGCCGGTCTGGCTCGCCATGATCGGCCTTGCCTGGTGGGGCTACGAGGCGCACATCGAGCCGGCCGTCATCGCGGGCAGCGTGCTCGTGGTCGGCCTGCTCAGCAACGCCTTCGCCTGGATGCTCGGCCTGATCGCGATGGTGCCGGTGATCGGGCCGCTCGTGGTCAAGGCGCTCTCGGTTGGCTTCATCTGGCTGCTGAATGGCGTCGGCTACCTGGTCGCGCTGGTCGCCATCAAGCGCGGCTATTCGAAAGACGTGCTCACCTACCGGGGCCTCACGATCGCTCTCATCGTCGGCATCGTCATCGGCTTCATTCTCGGCAGACTGCTCTGAGCCGCGCGGCGCGACATCGCGTATAGTTGCCGCATTGCAATGTCACGTGCAGCGAGCGGAAGAATGAATGATTCGGCGCGGGCCCTGCTCCTTGCCGGAGCGATGCTCGCGGCCGCGGCGCCGCCGGCCGCCGCGCAGCAGGCGGCGGGCGGGGCGCGCATCGGCTTCGTCAACACCGAGCGCGTCATGCGCGAGGCGGCGCCCGCGCAGCAGGCGCAGAAGCGCCTGCGGGCCGAGGTCGAGAAGCGCGACCAGGAGATGCGCGTTCATGTCGCGCAGCTGCGCAAGCTGGAGGAAGCGCTCAACCGGACGACGCCGCCGCTGGGCGAGGCCGAGCGCTCGAGCAGGCAGCGCGAATACGCGAGCCTGAACCGCGAGTTCGAGCGCAAGAAGCATGAGTACGGCGAGGAGCTCGCGCTGCGCCGCAACGAGGCGATGGGACAGGTGCTCGAGCAGGCCAACCGCGCGATCCGACGCGTGGCCGAGCAGGAGAACCTCGACATCGTGTTCCAGGAGGCCGCCTACGCGAATCCGCGCATCGACATCACCGACAAGGTGATCAGGGCGGTCAACGCCGGCGCGCCGGCCGGCGGAAAATAGGCGGGCCGGCGAGCGGCGCTCAAGGGCCCGGCGGCGCGCGCCGCTGCTGGCGCTCGATCAGCTTCACCATCGTGTCGATGCTGATCGACTGCAGCGTCGCGCCGGCCATGGCGTCGATCTCGGCGAGGATGGTCGCCACGCCGCGCTCGACCGCGGGCCGGCGCGCGCCGGCCCGCGGCGCCGGGGCGACGACGTTCTCGAACAGGCGCACCACGTCCATCAGCGTCAGGCGCTTGGCGTTGCCGCGGAAGCGGTAGCCGCCGCCGACCCCGCGCACCGACTCGACCAGCCCGGCGCGGCCCAGCGTGCGCAGCACCTTGGCGAGGTGGTGCGGCGAGATGCCGTACTTGCGCGCGACTCCGCCCGCGGAGAACTGGCGGCCGGGATTGGCGGCGGACTCGAGCACGCTGTAGAGCGCGAACAGGGTGTTCTTCTGCAGCCTCACCCCGCCCTCCGGCCCCTCGCTTCGAGCCGCAGCTCGAGCGGGATGAACGGCGCGGCCATCATCCCCTGGCTGCGGAAGAAGGCGAGGATCAGCTGGTTGTCGCGCGCGAGCATGGTGCGCACCGTGTCCACGCCGTGGGCGCGGAAGTCCTCGCAGATGGCCTCGAGCAGGCGGCTGCCGATGCCCGTCTGGCGCGCGCCGGGGCGCACGTCGATGGCGAACACCCAGCCGCAGGGCGGCGAGCCGAACTCCCAGTCGCGCACCTCGCCGATGACGAAGCCCTCGACCCGGCGGCCCGAGTCGGCGACCAGGAAGAAGCGCTTGTGCCTGCGCCCGTTGCCGTAGCGGCGGAAAATGCCCGCCCAGTAGCGTGCTTTCGGCAGGCGCGTGATTTCGGCGTCGATGGCGACCACCTGCGCGAGATCGCGAGGACGGGCGGCGCGCACGCGCATCCCGCCGCTCACCGGGGCCCTTTCTTGAGCCAGATCAAGGCCATCCTCTTGCGCCGGGTTAAGGTCATCGGGTATTTCGGTACTTGAATACTAATACGACTGGAGGATGGCCATGCGCTTGAAACTTCCCGCGGCATTCGCCGCCCTGCTGCTCGCCGCGGGCGCGGCGAGCGCCCAGCAGCCGATCCGGATCGGCGCCTTTCTCGCGGTGACCGGGCCGGCCGCCTCGCTCGGCGACCCCGAGCAGAAGACGCTGGAGCTCTACGTGGAGAAGATCAACAAGGCGGGCGGCGTGCTCGGCCGCAAGCTGGAACTGGTGTCGTACGATTCGGCGGGCGACGCCGAGAAGGCGCGCACCTTCGCCAAGCGGCTGATCGAGCAGGATAAGGTCGACGTGATCGTCGGCGGCACCTCGACCGGAGAGACGATGGCGGCGGTGCCGCTGGTCGAGGCCGCGGGCGTGCCGTTCATCTCGCTCGCCGGCGCGGTGGTGATCGTCGAGCCCGTGAAGAAATGGGTGTTCAAGACGCCGCACACCGACCGCATGGCCTGCGAGCGCATTTTCCTCGACATGCGCAGCCGCAAGATCGCGAAGATCGCGCTGATCTCGGGTCCCGGCGGCTTCGACAAGTCGATGCGCGGCCAGTGCCTGAACGTCGCGCCGACCTACGGCATCCAGGTGGTCGCCGACGAAACCTACGGCGGCGGCGACACGGCGATGACCGCGCAGCTCACCAAGATCAAGAACACGCCCGGCGTGCAGGCGGTGCTGAACGCGGGCTTCGGCCAGGGCCCGGCGATCGTCACCAAGAACTACAAGCAGCTCGGCATCACGCTGCCACTGTACCAGTCGCACGGCGTGGCCTCCAAGGAGTTCATCAAGCTCGCCGGCGACGCGGCCGAGGGGGTGCGCCTGCCGGCCGCGGCCGTGCTCGCGCCCGAATCGCTGCCCGCGGGCGACAAGCAGCGCGGCGTGATGATGGCCTACAAGAAGGAGTACGAGTCGCGCTTCAAGCAGGACATCTCGACGTTCGGCGGGCACGCCTACGACGGGCTGATGATCGCCGTCGACGCCATCAAGCGCGCGGGCGGCACCGACAAGGCCAAGGTGCGCGACGCGATCGAGTCGACCAAGGGTTTCGTCGGCGCCGACGGCGTGTTCAACATGTCGCCGAAGGACCACATGGGGCTCGACCTCACGTACTTCCGCATGTTCGAGGTGCGCAAGGGCAACTGGGTGCCGGTGCAGTAGCCTCGCCGGGACCGGGCGCGCGGCGCCGCCCATGAGCGCGCAGTTCGCCCAGTACCTTCTCACGGGCGTCACCGTGGGCGCGATCTATGCCCTGGTGGCGCTCGGCTTCGCGATCATCTACAACGCCAGCCAGGTCATCAACTTCGCGCAGGGCGAATTCGTCATGGCGGGCGGCATGGCCGCCGTCTGGCTCGCCAACGCGGGCTGGCCGCTGCCGGCGGCGATCGGCGCGGCCGTGGCGCTCGCGGCGCTGCTCGGCCTCGCGCTGGAGAAGTTCGCCGTCGAGCCCGCGCGCGGCGCCTCCGTGGTGACGCTGATCATCATCACCATCGGCGCCTCGATCCTGCTGCGCGGGCTGGCGATGCTGGTCTGGGACAAGAACGTGCATGCGTTGCCGGCGTTCTCGGGCGAGACGCCGATCGCCATCGCCGGCGCCACCGTGCTGCCGCAGAGCCTGTGGGTGCTCGGCGCGACGCTGGTGATCGTCGCCCTGCTCGCCTGGTTCTTCAACCGCACGCTGCTCGGCAAGGCGCTGCTCGCCACCTCGCACAACCGCCTCGCCGCGCAGCTCTGCGGCATCAGCGTGCGCCGCGTGCTGATGATCGCGTTCGGCCTGTCGGCGGCGCTGGGCGCGGTCGCCGGCATCCTCATCGCGCCGATCACCTTCACCACCTGGGACGTCGGCGTGATGCTCGGGCTGAAGGGCTTCGCCGCGGCGATCCTCGGCGGCATGGGCAGCGGCGCGGGCGCGGTGCTCGGGGGTCTCGTGCTCGGCATCGCCGAGTCGATGGGCGCGGGCTACGTCTCCTCCGCCTACAAGGACGTGATCGCCTTCGTCGTCATCCTCGCGGTGCTGATGTTCCTGCCCGGCGGCCTGCTCGGGGCGCGCGCCTCGGACCGGGTGTAACGGTGCGCGTGCGCGGTCTCGCGGTGCTCGCGCTGGTGGTGCTCGCGCTGCCGCTCGCGCTGCCGAACAAGTACGCCTACGAGGTCGCGATCCTGGTCGGCCTCAACGCGCTGGTGTGCGTGGGGCTGAACCTGCTGATCGGCTACGCGGGGCAAATCAGCCTCGGCCACGCCGGCTTTTTCGGCCTGGGCGCCTACGGCTCGGCGATCCTCGCCGCGCGCTACGGCTGGCCCACGCCGCTGTCGCTCGCGGCCGCGGTGGCCGGGGTCGCGCTGCTCGCCTGGGTGGTCGGCCGGCCGATCCTGCGCCTGAAAGGCCATCACCTGGCGATGGCGACGCTCGGCCTGGGAATCATCGTTTCCATCGTCATCGCCACCGAGGACCAGGTGACGGGCGGCCCCGACGGCATGGGCGTGCCGCCGCTGGCGGCCTTCGGCGTCGCGCTCAGCGGCGAGACGGCGTGGTACTGGGCGGTGGGCGCGCTGCTGGTGGGCGCGGTCTGGCTCGCGCACAATCTCATCGACTCGCCGCGCGGGCGCGCGCTGCGCGCGCTGCACGGCTCGGAGATCGCCGCGGAGATGGTCGGCATCGACAGCGCGCGCCACAAGCTGAACGCCTTCGTGATTTCGGCCGCGCTCGCCGCGCTCGCCGGCGGCCTCACCGCGCACTACGCCGGCTTCGTCACGCCGGCCAAGGCGGCGTTCCTGCATTCGATCGAGCTGGTGACGATGGTCGTGTTCGGCGGCATGGCCTCGACCTTCGGCGCGGTGGTCGGCGCCGCGGTGCTCACGCTGCTGCCGCAGTTCCTCACGGCGCTCAAGGAATACGAAATGGTGGTGTTCGGCGCGGTACTGATGTTCACCATGATTTTCATGCCGCGCGGACTCGTTCCCACCCTGGAGAAAATGCTTGCTGCTGCGAACCGAAGAGCTGTCTAAGGCCTTCGGCGGCGTGGCCGCCGTCGACGCCGTCTCGATCGGCATCGAGGCGGGCGCCGTGCACGCGCTGATCGGCCCGAACGGCGCGGGCAAGACCACGCTGCTCAACCTGCTCTGCGGCATCTACCGCCCCACGCGCGGCCGCATCCTGTTCGAGGGCCGCGACCTCACCGGGCGCGCGACGCACGAGTTCGCGGCCGCCGGCATCGGCCGCACCTTCCAGAACCTGCAGGTGTTCTTCAACATGACGGCGCTGGAGAACGTGATGGTCGGCCGCCACCTGCTCGAGCCCTGCGGCCTCGCCGCCGCCGCGCTGCGGCTGCCCGCGCGCGTGCGCGAGGAGCGCGTCTGCCGGGCGGAGGCCGAGTCGCTGCTCGATTTCGTGGGCCTCGCCTCGTGGCGCGACACCCCCGCGGATGCGATGCCCTACGGCGCGCTCAAGCGCCTGGAGATCGCGCGCGCGCTGGGCGCGAAGCCGCGGCTGCTGCTGCTCGACGAGCCGGCGGCGGGGCTCAACCAGTCGGAGACGCGGTCGATCAACGCGCTCATCGAACGGCTGACGGGCGCCGGCGTGACGGTGGTGCTGGTCGAGCACAACATGCGCCTGGTGATGGGCGTTTCCGATCACATCGTGGTGCTCGACTACGGCCGCAAGCTCTGCGAGGGCACCGCCGGCGAGGTGCGCAACGATCCCAGGGTCATCGAAGCCTACCTGGGCAGCGCGGAGACCGCCTGATGCTCGAGCTGAGCGGCATCGGCAGCCGCTACGGGCGCATCCCCGCGCTCTCCGGCATCGACCTGAAGGTCGCCGAAGGCGAGCTGGTGGCGCTGGTGGGCGCGAACGGCGCCGGCAAGTCGACGCTTCTGCGCGTCATCTCCGGAGTGCAGCCGGCGACGGGGCAAATCCTTTTCCTCGGCGAAGACATTGGCGCGGTGCCGCCGGAGCAGCGCGTGCGCCTGGGCATCGTGCAGGTCCCCGAGGGCCGGCAGGTGTTCGGGCCGCTGTCGGTGGAGGACAACCTGCGGCTGGGCGCCTATACGCGCGGCCGCGCCGAGCGCGGCGCGGAGCTGGAGCGCGTGTACGAACTGTTCCCGGCGCTGAAGGAGCGGCGGCGCCAGGCGGCCGGCGTCCTTTCGGGCGGCCAGCAGCAGATGCTCGCGATGGGCCGCGGCCTGATGGCGAAGCCCCGGCTGCTGCTGCTCGACGAGCCCTCGATGGGCCTTGCGCCGCGCCTGGTGGAGGAGATCTTCGCGCGCGTGCGCGTCCTGAAAGCGGCGCGCACGACGATTTTCCTCGTCGACCAGAATGCCCGCGCCGCGCTCGCGGTCGCCGACCGCGGCTACGTGCTGGAGACCGGCCGGGTGGTGCTCTCCGGCACCGGGGCGGCGCTGCTCGCCGACGGGCAGGTGCGCGAGGCGTACCTGGGCATGTGACGGGACGAAACCCGCGCCGCACAATTAATCCAGATCAAACCGGCTTCCAACCCTGAATGGTGAGATAACGCATGAAAAACACTCTCGCGGCGGGCATCGCCGCCAAGCGGAAATTTGTCATCGACCGTGAGCGCACCATCGATTTCATGGGCGAGCAGGCGCGGGTGTACGCGACGCCGATGCTGGTGCGCGACATCGAGATGACCTGCCGCGAAATGCTGCTCGAGCACCTGGACGCGGGCGAGGATTCGGTCGGCACCCGCGTGGAGATCGACCATCTGGCCGCGACCCTCCTTGGCATGACGGTGGAGATCAGCGTCAGCGCCGCGGAGGTGAAAGGGCGCGCGGTGACCTTCACGGTCGAGGCGCACGACGGCATCGACACGGTGTGCCGCGGCCGGCATTCCCGGTTCGTGGTCGACGTCAACCAGACCAAGCAGCGCCTCGCCGCAAAGGCCGCCAAAGCCAGGCCTGCGTGAAGGTCAAGACCTACTGCTACCAGTGCGTCGCGGGACCCGACCTCCTCGAAGTGGAGGTCGAGGACGGCGTCGCCACGGCGGTGACGCCCAATTTCGACGCCGCCGGCATCCATCCGGGCGGCGGCAGGGTCTGCGTCAAGGCCTACGGACTGGTGCAGAAGCTCTACAACCCCAACCGGGTGCGCTCGCCGATGAAGCGCACCAATCCGAAGAAGGGCCGCGGCGAAGACCCGGGCTTCGTGCCGATCTCCTGGGACGAGGCGCTGGGTCTGATCGCCGAAAAGCTCAAGGAGATCCGCAGGAAAGGACTCACCGACGAATCCGGCTATCCGCGGGTCGCCGCCAGCTTCGGCGGCGGCGGCACGCCGCAGTCCTACATGGGAACGTTTCCGGCGTTCCTCGGCGCCTGGGGGCCGGTGGACATGGGTTTCGGCTCCGGTCAGGGCGTGAAATGCACGCACTCGGAGCACCTCTACGGCGAGTTCTGGCACCGCGCGTTCACCGTCTCGCCCGACACACCGCTGTGCGAATACGTGATTTCCTGCGGCGCCAATACCGAAGCCTCGGGCGGCGTGGTGGGCGTCTGGCGGCATTCGGAAGCGCGCATCCGCGGCATGAAGCGCGTGCAGGTCGAGCCGCACCTGTCGATCACCGGCGCCTGCTCGGCCGAGTGGGTGCCGATCCGGCCGAAGACCGACCCCGCGTTCCTCTACGCGCTGATTCACGTGATGCTGCACGAGGAGCCGCGCAGCCGGCTGGACGTGGACTTTCTGCTGCATCACACCGCCTCGCCCTACCTGGTGGGGCCGAACGGGTTCTATCTGCGGGATCCCGCGTCGCGAAAGCCGATCCTGGCGAAAGCCCTTGAAGAACGAATTCAGATCCCAGCGGTGGAGATCGGTCCGGACCAGGAAGTGCTCGCCGAAGGCGCGCTCGCCGGGGAAACGGCGTTCTCGAAGCTGCTCGCGCACATGCAGCCGTACACGCCCGAATGGGCGGAGAAAATCTGCGATGTGCCGGCGGCGACGATCCGGCGCATCGCCGGGGAGTACCTCGACCACGCGCGCGTGGGCGAGACCATCGTGATCGACGGCAAGACGCTGCCCCTCAGGCCGGTGGCGGTGTCCCTCGGCAAGACGGTGAACAACGGCTGGGGCGGCTTCGAATGCTGCTGGGCGCGCACCATGCTGGCGGCGCTGGTCGGCGCGCTGGAAGTCCCCGGCGGCACGCTCGGCACCACGGTGCGCCTGAACCGCCCGCTCTCGGAGCGCCACGCGAGCGTCAAGCCCGGCGCGGACGGGTTCATGGCCTATCCGCTCAATCCGACCGACAAGGAGCGCTGGAAGGCCGCGCCCAACATCCGCAACGCGTATCGCACGCTTGTGCCGCTTGCCGGCGACGGTCCCTGGAGCCAGGCGCTCGGGCCCACGCACTTCTCGTGGATGTTCCTCGGCGAGACTCCGCCCGGGCTGCCGCGCGTCACCTACCCGGAACTGTGGTTCGTCTACCGCACCAACCCGGCGATCTCGTTCTGGGATACGCGGCAGGTGGCCGAGCGCATGGCGAACTTCCCGTTCATCGTCGCGCTCGCCTACACGCGCGACGAGACCAACCACTTCGCCGACCTCATGCTGCCGGACCAGGTCGACCTGGAGAGCCTGCAGCTGATCTACGTGGGCGGTTCCAAGTACATCGAGCAGTTCTGGAAGCATGAGGGTTACGCGCTGCGCCAGCCCGCGGTGGCGCCGGTCACGGAAGCCCGCGACTTCACCGACATCGCCACCGAGCTGGCGAGGCGCACCGGCCTGCTGGCCCGCTACAACGCCTCCATCAACCGCGGCGCCGCGGGCGTGCGGCTGCGCACCGATCTCTGGAACTTCGCCCTCGAGGAGCAGCACGCCTACACGCGCGACGAGATCTGGGACCGCGTCTGCCGCGCCGCCAGCGCGGAGCTGACCGACGGCAGGGAAACGCACGGGCTCGGCTGGTGGAAGGAGCACGGCATGCGCGTGCGGCCGTTCCCGCAGTCGGACTGGTACCTGTTCCCGACCCTGAAGGAAAAGGGCCTGCGCTTCGAGCTGCCGTACCAGGAACAGCTGCTGCGCGTGGGCGCCGAGCTCGGCCGCCGCATGCACGAGAGCGGCATCCAGTGGTGGGACCGGCAGCTCGAGGAATACCAGGGGCTGCCGGCGTGGAAGAACTTCCCCGCCCTCTGGGAGGAGGAACTGGCGCGCGCCGGCGGCAAGGCCGGTGACTACCCGTTCTGGCTGCTCACCTCGCGCAGCATGCAGTACGCCTGGGGCGGCAACGTCGGCGTGCAGCTGATCCGCGAGGTCGCCGGCAACGTCGCCGGCCATGGCGGCGTGATCGTCAACGCCGGGCGGGCGGCCGAGCTGGGCATCGCCGAGGGCGACACGGTGGAAATCGCCACGCCCACCCGGCAGGTGCGCGCCAAGGCGGTGCTGCGCCAGGGCATCCGCCCGGACACGCTGCTGCTGATCGCGCAATTCGACCACTGGGCGACGCCGTACGCCAAGGACTTCGGCGTGCCGAGCATGAACAGCCTGACGGCGATGTCGGTGCACCTGACCGATGCCACGGGGTCGGGAGCGGACGTCGTGCGCGTGTCGCTGAAGAGAACATGACGCGCGGGAAAAAAATCCGGGAGGAAGGTTCTGTCCCATGACCCGCTGGGCCATGATCGCGGACCTGCGGCGCTGCGTCGGCTGCCAGACCTGCACCGCGGCCTGCAAGCACGCCAACGCCACGCCGCCCGGCGTGCAGTGGCGGCGCGTGCTCGACATGGAGGTGGGCGAGTACCCCGCCGTCAAGCGCGTGTTCGTGCCGGTGGGCTGCATGCACTGCGCCGACCCGCCCTGCATGCACGTGTGCCCCTCGACGGCAACGCGCAAGCGCGCCGACGGCATCGTCACGATCGACTACGACCTGTGCATCGGCTGCGCCTACTGCGCGGTCGCCTGCCCGTACCAGGCGCGCTACAAGACCGACGCCGCCGAGTTCGCCTATGGGGGCGAGCCGATGCCTTCCGAAGCCCAGCGCTTCGATCCCGGCCGCCTGGGCGTCGCGACCAAGTGCACGTTCTGCGCCGAGCGTGTCGACGCGGGGCTGGAGAATGGCCTGAAGCCGGGCGTCGACCCGCAGGCGACGCCGGCCTGCGTCAACAGCTGCATCGCGCAGGCGCTGCATTTCGGCGACGCAGACGACCCGCAAAGCAACATTTCGCGGCTGCTCGCCGAGAACCAGTCCTTCCGCATGCACGAGGAGCTGGGCACCGAGCCCGGCTTTTACTACCTGTGGGACCGCAAATGAGCGGATTCGGACCGAAGCCCTGGGTGCAGCAGCATTGGGACTGGCGCGCGGCGACCAACTTCATGCTGGGCGGCGCCGGCGCGGGACTGATATTCGCCGCGGGCCTCATCCTGGATGAAATCCAGGCTCCGTTCGCGATCGGGCTCGCG
>JADLES010000267.1 GCA_020845995.1 Burkholderiales bacterium
AAATCCATCGCCATCGCGGCGTTGTACACCGGCGGCGGAGGCGGCGCGGCCGGCGCCGCCGGCTTCATGGGCCCCGTCTTGGAGAAATCCAGATCGCTCATCTCGCGGATCGTGCAGGCGTTCTGGGTGGAATTCTACTCGGAGGCCCGACGGAATACGGGCGCCGCCACGCGCTCGATTCTCACGTTCACGCAGGCCGGACGCCTCGCCTTCGCCGCGCGCTCGAGCGCCGGCGCGAGCTCCTCCGGCCGCTCCACCAGTTCGCCGTGGGCGCCGAAGGCCGCGGCCACCTGGTCGTAGCGCGCCGGCAACAGGTCGAGGCCGCGGGCGCGCGCCGCGCCGTAGCTGCGCAGCTGGATCTGGTATTCGGCGTTCCAGCAGGCGTCGTTGCCGACCACCGCGACGTAGTCGAGCCCGCAGCGCACCGCGGTATCGATCTCCGCGCAATGAAAGCCGAACGTGCCGTCGCCGAGCATCGCGACCACGCTCGCGCCCGGTCGCGCGAGCTTCGCCGCCGCGGCAAAAGGCAGCGCGGCGCCGATCGCGCCCGCCACGCCGTTGATGATGCGATGCGGCGCCTCGACGCTTGCCTGCGCCCACTGGCCGAACTCGCCGCCATCGGCCACCAGCACCGACTCGGGTCCCGCGAGGAGCCGCTGCACGGCGCGTCCGACCGCCACCGGATGCAGCGGGCCGTCCGGCGCGGCGGCGAGACCCGCCCAATGCGCCGGCCGGAACGCGAGCGCCGAGCGCGCTTCGTCCCGCCAGCCGCTGCGCGCCCAGGGGCCGGCGCCCGCCGCGATCGGGCCGTATCCGGCCTCGATGACACGGCATTCCGGTGCGAACGCCGCGCCGAATTTCAGCGTGAAGTCGCGCCGCTTGCCGACCAGCACCGCCACGTCCGCCACGGCCAGCACCTCCGCCAGCAGCCCCAGCGACGGATCGTTGACGCCGCGCGGGCTCTCCATCACCAGGGCGGGCACGCCGCTTGTCTCCTCGAAAGCGCGCAATGCCGCGCGGCCGCCCGCGTGGCCCGCGGCCGGACCCGCGACCAGCAGCGGCTTCTTCGCCTTGCGCAGCGCGTCGAGGGTCGCCTCGTCGAGGGCGGTCACGGCGGGCTCGGGCAGGAAGTCTGCCGGCGCAGGCACCGCGGCTTCCGTGTTCTCCTCCAGCAGATCCGCGGGCAGCGATAGATGCACCGGCCCCGGCCGGCCGGCCCTCGCCATGCGCATCGCCCGCGCGATGTCCTCGCCGAGCGAGTCGGCCGCGCGCACGGTCCAGGACGCCTTGCAGAGGTGGGCGGCCATCTCCGCCTGCGCCATTTCCTGAAACGCTCCTTTGCCCAGTTCTCCCAGGGGCGCGTGCCCGGAGAGCAGCAGGAGGGGTGAATCGGCCGCCAGCGCGGTATAGAGCGCGGCGATCGCGTTGGCGTGCCCCGGGCCGCCGGTCACGAGCGCGACGCCCGCCTCGCCGGTCAGACGGCCCCAGGCATCGGCCATGTGCACCGCTGCCGCTTCGTGGCGCACGTGCAGAATCGGCAGTTTCGCGTCCAGGGCCGCGTCGAACAGCGGCATGACGTGATTGCCGGAAAGGGAGAAAACCTGACGCGCACCGCCCCGCGCCAGCGCCCGCGCGACGAGGTCCGCTCCGCGCACCGCCACGGCTACTGGCGGATGCCGAGCGTGCCGATCAGCTTGTCGTACAACTCGTACTGCTCGCGGACGTACCTCTCGGTGTCGGCAGCGGAACGGATCGCCGGGATGCCGCCGATCTTGGCGATGCCGGCGCGCCACTCCTGATCCTTGGACAGGGCGGCGAGCGCGGCCGTCCATCGCTCCACCACTTCCCGGGGCAGGCCCGGCGGCCCCATCAGCGCGGTCCAGCCGACGATTTTCTCCATGTCGGGGACCCCGGCCTCACGCGCGGTTTGCAGGTCGGGAAGTTCCGGGATCCGCTCGCGCGTGGTGACGAACAGCCCGCGCAGCGCGCCGGACCGGATCTGCGACACCAGGGTGGTGGCGTTGTTGCAGGCGAACTGGACCTGCCCTCCCAGCAGCGCGGTGGTCACTTCGCCGCCGCTCTTGTAGTGGATCCCCAGGGCCGCGTCGGGCTTCAGGCCGGCGAGCGACATCAGGTACTGCGCCGCCATGTTCTGGCTGGTGCCGGGACCGGCGGTGGAGAAATTCAGCTTGCCCGGATCCTTGCGGATCGCCGCGTACAGGTCCTGCGCCGTTTTCAGCGGCGAATCCGCCTTGACCGCGCAGATGTACGGGTTCAATTCCAGCAGCGACAGCATGGTGAAATCGTTCCACTTGTACGGGGCCTTGGACTCCAGCGCCGGATAGATCGCATGGGTCGCGATGCGCGCGATCAGCATCGTGTAGCCGTCGGGGGCGGCGTTGCGCACCGCCATCGTGCCGATCGAGCCCGAGGCGCCGACGCGATTGAGCGGGATGAACGTGGCATTGCCCAGGTACTTCGCCACGTACTGCGCAAGCAGGCGGCCGGAGAGGTCGGAGTCGCCGCCCGCGCCGAACGGAATCACCAGCGTCACCGGTTTGGCCGGATATCCCTGCGCCGCCGCCGGCCGCGAAAGCCCGGCGACAGCGAACACCGAAACCAGCAACGCGAGCAGCGTCCTCATCTTCCTTTCCTCCGATATGCACGATTCGTGGAGAAGCCTAGC